>JBIOZI010000060.1:0-15467 GCA_044871085.1 Steroidobacteraceae bacterium
GCTGCCGCAGATGACGGAACGATGACATTGGGGCTCGGCATCGCCGCCGCCGCGAGTCTGCTGCTGTCCGCGGCATTGACCGGCTGGGTGCGGCGGGTGGCACTGAGGCACGGCATCGTCGACCAGCCGAATGCGCGCAGCTCGCACGTGCGCCCCACGCCGCGGGGCGGGGGGGTGGCAATCGCCGCGACATCCATCTCCGGCGTGGCGTTCGCCTCCGTGCTGGGCTGGATGGACTGGCAGCTCGCCACCGCGCTCGGTGCCGGGGGCCTGCTCATCGCCGCCATCGGCTTCCTCGATGACCGGCGCTCGGTGTCGGTGGGTGCCCGGCTGCTCGTGCATGCCTCCAGTGCGGCGCTGGCGGTCTATCTTGTCGGCGGGCTCCCACCGCTCCAGGTGGGTGCGCGAATGGTCGATCTGGGCATCGCGGGGGACCTGTTAGCGGTGGTCGCCATCGTGTGGGTGACCAATCTGTTCAACTTCATGGACGGCATCGACGGCATCGCGGCCTCGGAAGCGGTCACCATCGCGGGCCTCGGCGCGCTCGTTGCGGCCCATGTTCTCCTCGCGCCCGATGTCGTAGTCCCGAGCCTCTTGTTCGTTGCGGCCTGCTGCGGATTCCTCGCCTGGAACTGGCCGCCCGCGCGCATCTTCATGGGTGACGCCGGCAGCGGATTCCTGGGCTTTTTCGTCGCGGTGGTGGCGCTCGGTGCCACCCGACACGCCCCGGCCGCTGCGTTCGTCTGGCTGATCCTCGGCGGTGTTTTCTTCGTCGATGCGACCGTCACGATTGTGCGTCGCCTGCTGCGCGGTGCACGGGTTCACGAAGCACATCGGGAACACGCCTATCAAAAGCTCGCGCGGCTCTGGGGCAGCCATCGGGCAGTAGATTGGGTCTTGTTGGCCATCAATCTGACATTCCTGGCGCCGTGCGCGTGGTATGCGGCCGCGCATCCGGAGCATGCCGCCCTCGTCAGTTTTCTGGCGCTCGTCGCGCTCGTGCCGCTGGTGCTGCTGGCCGGAGCCGGACGCGCCGAATGATGTCTGTATATTCAGACATCGACGCATTGACACCGCCGCGGGGGCGGGCGATTCGACAATTCAGGACAAATTCTCCTGCTGAATGATGAGAGAATTTCTGCCGTCGCGACAGAGAGTCGGGATGACGTCCGCGAGCGCAAGCGCGTAGATTCGTCTATGGTTCGCCGCCGGCACCGGGCCGGCGTGCGGGCGTGCCTCGTTGGTCGTATCAGCTTTTGAACATCTAAGAATCGTGCGTAAACGGACAAAGCGTCGCCAACCCCGGGTCCTCCGCAAGAGGACTGTCCAAGTAGTACGGAGCGCGAGACTCCTCGGCCGCCGCTCCAAACAGCTCGTCATGGTCCTGGCGGACGCGCTCGCCATGCCGGCGGCGCTCTGGACCGCGATGACCCTGCGTTACGGCAGCATCAACCACGATTCGCCCGGCGTGCGCCTGCTCTATCTAGTGTCGGTGCTGTCGACGGTGCCGATGTTCGTGCGCCTCGGCCTCTATCGCGCGGTAGTCAGGTTCATCGGCATCCACGCGGCCATGGCCATCGGCATCGGCGTCGCCATTTCCACCGCCATCATGCTGGGCTTCAACTGGGTCGCGCTCGGCACCGAGGTCCCGCTCGAGGTGTTCGCGGTGTATTTCGCGCTGGCGCTGCTCTATGTCGGCATCACGCGCTTCGGAGCGCGTGAGCTGCTGCGGCTCGGCGATGCCAACGGCGAGCGCGTCATCATCTACGGCGCGGGTGCGGCCGGCGCGCAGCTATGCTCCGCGCTCCTCACCAGTGGACAGTTCCGCCCGGTCGCCATCGTCGACGACAACCCGAAGATGCACAACGCGCGCGTCAACGGTTTCAAGGTCGGCGAGCCGTCCAGCCTGCCGGACCTGGGACGGCGCTACGTCGTGCAGCTCGTGCTGCTCGCCATGCCCAGCGCCACGCGCCGGCGTCGCAGCCAGGTCATCGAATCACTCACCGCACTCGGGTTCAAAGTACTCACCGTCCCCGACATCCGCGAGATCGTCGCGGGCAACGCGCGGCTCGAGGAAGTCCGCGACATCGACGTCCACGATCTGCTGGGCCGCGACCCGGTGCCGCCCAACGCCGCGCTGCTCACCGCCTGCGTATGCGGCAAGTCCATCCTGGTCACGGGCGCGGGCGGCTCGATCGGCTCGGAGCTGTGCCGTCAGATCGTCGAGCTCGCGCCACGGCGCCTGGTGTTGCTCGAGGTGTCCGAGCTCGCGCTGTACGACATCGAGCGTGAGCTGCGCGCGCTCAACGTGCGTCATGGCAAGCGCATCGAGCTCGTCGCGCTGCTCGGCAATGCGCATCACAAGCATCGCGTGCGCGAGATCATGACGACGTTCAGCATCCAGACCGTGTATCACGCCGCCGCGTACAAGCACGTGCCGATCGTCGAGCACAACATGATCGAAGGCATCCACAACAACATCTTTGCGACCTACAACACGGCCGAGGCCGCGATGGAGTGCCGCGTCGAGACATTCGTGCTCGTCTCGACCGACAAGGCGGTCAACCCCAGCAACGTCATGGGCTGCACGAAGCGCGTGGCGGAGATGGTGCTGCAGGGCCTGCACCAGCGCGGTCACAGCACGCGTTTCTGCATGGTTCGGTTCGGAAACGTGCTCGAGTCCTCGGGCTCGGTGGTGCCGCTGTTCCGCGAGCAGATACGCGATGGCGGCCCGGTGACCGTCACGCATCCCGACGTCATCCGCTATTTCATGACCATTCCGGAGGCCGCGCAGCTCGTGATCCAGGCCGGGTCGATGGGCTCCGGCGGCGACGTGTTCGTGCTCGACATGGGCAGCCCGGTGCGCATCGCGGATCTCGCCAAGCGCATGATCCAACTCGCCGGTTACACCGTGCGCGACGACAAGCACCCCGACGGCGACATCGAAATCCGCTTCACCGGCCTGCGTCCCGCCGAGAAGTTGTTCGAAGAGCTGCTCATCGGCAAGAACGTCACGGGCACCGAGCATCCGCGCATTCTGCGCGCCATGGAGCAGAGCCTGTCGTGGGAGCAGATTCGCAACGTGCTCGATGACCTGGCGTATTGCTCGCTGCGTTTCGACTGCGAGCGCGCGCGTGAAATCCTGCTGCGCGCCGTGCCCGAGTACCAGCCCACCGACAAGGTCCAGGATCACGTCTGGCTGCATGGCGGGTCGCGCGTCAGCGGCGCGGTCATCGACGGCGAAGAGAAGGTGCGCGAGCTGCGCCCACGGGCGCCGAACTAGCCAGGCGGCGCCGGACGCGCGCCATCCGCCGTACAATCGCGCGCGTGACCCGCAGCAGCATCCCGAGGCCGGCCGCACCGGCCCAGTGCCACGCAATTCGAACCCGGAAATCTCCGCCATGGCGCTGATTGCGGTGACCGGCGCGACCGGCTTCATCGGTCGTCAGTTCGTGGCGCAATGTCTGGCGCGACGTCATGAAGTGCGGCCCATCACGCGCGCGGATCTGCAGCGCGGTGGCGTCGAGCCGTACGCCGGCGCGGCGGCGGTGGTGCACCTGGCGGGGCGCGCGCACGTGCTCGAGGAAACCGAGGCCGACCCGGCCGCGGCGTTTCACCGCGTGAACGTCGAGCTGACGCAGCGTGTGTATCTCGATTCGGTGGCCGCCGGGGTGCGGCGCTTCGTGTTCATGAGCTCCGCGGGCGTGCTCGGCGACGCTTCGCCGCCGGGAGGATTTGACGACCAGTCGCCCGCGCGTCCTTACAACGACTATTCGCGCAGCAAATACCAGGCGGAGCAGTGGCTGGCCGGACGGGGCGATGCGCAGGTCACCAGGGTCGTCGTCCGTCCGCCGGTGGTGTACGGGCCCGGCGCGCGCGGCAACTTCGGGCGGATACTGACCGCCGCCCGCCGCGGCGTACCGCTTCCGACCGGCGGGCTGCGCGCTCCGCGCAGCATGATCGGGCTGCGCAATCTGTGTGATTTCATCGCGGTCGCGGCACTCGATCCGCGCGCCACCAGCGACAGCTTTCTCGTGAGCGACGAGCGGGTGCTGAGCGTCCACGAGCTGTCCGACACCCTGCGAACGTTGTTTGGTCGTTCGCCATTCTCGCTGAACGTCCCGGCATCCCTGCTGGGCGCCGTGCTGCGGATGGTGGGCCGCGGCGCCGACGCCGTGCGCCTCACCGCGCCTTTCGAGCTGCGCCCGGCGCGTGTCCGGCAGGTATTCGGTTGGCAGCCACCTTTCTCCTGTCCGGACGAGCTGGCATGGACGGTGGCGACCATGAGTCAAATAGCCCTGTCCGCGCCCTCCGACGCCGGGACGTAACGACGGCCCGGGGACGATTCGTTAGAATCGCGCTCCTTGCGCCTCTGCGGAGTTTTCGGGGATACATGCGAGTCACCATATTCGGATCGGGCTACGTCGGCCTGGTCACCGGCGCGTGCCTGGCCGATGCCGGTAACGACGTGCTGTGTGTCGACGTCGACGCCAAGAAGATAGAAAACCTCAAACAAGGAATCATCCCGATTCATGAGCCCGGTCTCGATGCACTCATCAAGAGCAACATCGAAGCGGAGCGCCTGAAGTTCACGGTTTCGGCGAAGGAGGGCGTGGATCACGGCCTCTTCCAGCTCATCGCCGTCGGTACGCCGCCCGACGAGGACGGCTCGGCCGACCTCAAATACGTGCTGGCCGTCGCGCGCTCGATCGGCGAGCACATGACCGAGTACAAGGTCGTCATCACGAAGTCGACGGTACCCGTGGGCACCAGCGACAAGGTGAGCGCGGCGGTCATAGAGACGCTGAAGAAGCGCAGCGCGTCGGTGGAGTTCGACGTGGTGTCGAATCCCGAATTCCTCAAGGAAGGCGCGGCCATCGACGACTTCATGCGCCCCGATCGCGTGGTCGTCGGCACCGACAACCCGCGCGTCACGGAGCTGCTGCGCGCGTTGTACGACCCGTTCACGCGCAGCCGCGAGAAGCTCATCGTCATGGACCTGCGGTCCGCGGAGCTCACGAAGTACGCCGCCAACGCCATGCTCGCGACCAAGATCAGCTTCATGAACGAGCTCGCAAACCTGGCGGAGCGTTTCGGCGCCGACATCGAAAAGGTGCGCGTCGGCATCGGCTCCGATCCGCGCATCGGCTACCACTTCATCTATCCGGGCCTGGGATACGGCGGCTCCTGCTTCCCGAAGGACGTGCAGGCCCTGGCGCGTTCGGCGCGTGTCGCAGGCTACACGCCGGCCTTGCTCGACGCCGTCGAGGCGGTGAACAAGAAGCAGAAGCAGCTGTTGTTCGAGAAGATCTCCAAGCACTTCGGCGGCAACCTGAAGGGCAAGACCATTGCGATGTGGGGCCTGGCGTTCAAGCCGGGCACCGACGACATGCGCGAGGCGCCCTCGCGCGTGCTGCTCGAGCAGCTGTGGGCGGCGGGAGTGAACGTGCGCGCGTTCGACCCGGCGGCCATGAAGGAAACCAGGCGCATCTTCGGCGAGCGGCCCGATCTCACGCTGTGTGCGCGCGCGAGAGAGACGCTCGAAGGCGCGGATGCACTGGCGATCGTCACGGAGTGGAAGGAATTCCGCAGCCCGGATTTCGACAACCTCAAGAAGCAGCTGAAGTCGCCGGTGATCTTCGACGGCCGCAACCTCTACGACCCCGGCATGATGAAGAAGCTCGGCTTCAGCTACTACGCCATCGGACGCGGCCAGTCTGCCCAGGCGGGTGATTGACCACTATCGCCCGGGACCGGCCCGGCTAGCCGGAGACGGCGGTGCGCGCCGCAACCCGGCGCGGGCGGCCGCGGCCCCGGTAGCGCGATGCGAGCTTGGGCAGAGGAGTGTAGGCGCCCGCCTCGTCGCAGACTCCGAGCACGAAAGGATTGCGGACGATGAGACCGGCAAAGTCCGCCTCGTCGCGAATGTCCTCGCTGAGCAGCAAGACGCACTCCTGGGCCTGCGCGGCGGCGATGACCAGGCAGTCCCACCAGCTCAATCGTTGACGTCGCGCGAGCTCGTGCGCGCGCGTGAGCACGTCGGCGTCGATGGGCTGCGGATTCCAGGTCAGGTAGAACTGAACGTCGTCCCAGGCGTCTTCGCGCGACACCGGCGTCTTCAATTTCCGCGTGACGACGTCGAAGTATTCGCTCAGCACGTGGATGCTGGTTCGGCCTCGTTGTTCGTTCCACAGAGTGTGCAACCACTCGCGCGCCTGTGCCTGCTTGGCGGGCTCACGCGGATCGCGGGCGTACACCAGGACGTTGGTATCAACGAATACGAGACCGGTCATGGATTTCGTTCCTGGTTGGATAGCGATCGGCTTTGCCGCTGAGCGCGAAAGAGGGTTTCGCGAAATAACGCCGCATGGCGCGCTGGTAGTCGCGGCGATCCTGCATGCGTTCCTGCAGGATTTCCCCGACGAGTCGCGAAACACTCATGTTCTTTTCCGCCGCATGCACGCGCACCCACGCAGCAGTCTCGGTGTCGAGCGAGATGGTGATGTTTTTCATTTGCGGCGATATTACACGGCGGCCGTGTAATTGTGACCCTGCCGAATAAACCGCGTACCATCCGCAACCAATGACCCTCGTCCCCGTCATCCTCTCCGGCGGCTCCGGCACGCGGCTGTGGCCGCTGTCACGCGAGCTGTTGCCCAAGCAGCTGCTGGCGCTCACCGGCGAGCGCACCATGATCCAGGAGACGGCCGCGCGGCTCGTCGGCTTTCCCGACGCGACCGGCCCCGTGGTGGTCTGCAACGAGTCCCACCGCTTCCTCGTGGCCGAGCAGATGCGCGAGATGGCGCTGCCGCCCACCGCCATCCTTCTGGAGCCCGTCGGACGCAACACCGCGCCGGCCATTGCGCTCGCGGCGCACGCGGTGCTGGCGAGCGCCGGCGCCGATGCGCTCATGCTCGTACTGCCCGCCGACCACGTGCTCGCCGACCTGCAGGCGTTCCAGGCCGCAATCCACGTCGCCATCCCCGCCGCCGATGCCGGCAAGCTGGTGGCGTTCGGCATCGTCGCGCGCACCCCGGAGACGGGGTATGGATACATCCGCCGCGCCGCCGGTGAAGGCGCGGTGCGGCCGATTGCACGCTTCGTCGAGAAACCGGATCTCGCCCGCGCGCGCGAGTTCATCGCCTCCGGCGAATACTTCTGGAACTCGGGCATGTTCCTGTTCGGCGCGCGCCGCTATCTCGAGGAGCTCGAGCGTCACGCGCCGGACATCGCCGCGGCCTGCGCGCGCGCCAGCGCCACGGCGGTGCGCGAGCGGGACTTCACGCGCGTCGATGAGGCGGTGTTCGCCGCGTGCCGCAGTGATTCGGTCGACTACGCCGTCATGGAGAAAACGCGCGACGCGGTCATGGCGCCGCTCGATGCCGGCTGGAACGACGTCGGCTCCTGGGCGGCGCTGCACGACGTGCTGCCCGCCGATGCATCGGGAAACGTCGTGCGCGGTGACGTGCTGCTCGAGGACACCGTCGGCTGCTACGTCCACGCCGACAGCCGCCTGGTGGCGGCATTGGGATTGCATGACATGGTGATCGTGGAAACCGCCGATGCCGTGCTGGTGGCGCCCAAGGCCAAGGTGCAGGACGTCAAGAAGCTCGTGGCGCGCATCAAGGCCGCGGGCCGCAGCGAGCACCTGTCGCATGCCGCGCCGCTGCCGTTCAACAAAGGAAAGCCCGAGTGATCAACCTGTCCGCATTCAAGGCCTACGACATTCGTGGGCGCATCCCCGACGAGATCAACGACGAGCTCGTCTACCAGATCGGCCGCGCGTTCGCCGCCCACGTGAAGCCCAGAAAGGTGGCCGTGGGGCGCGACATCCGCCTCACCAGCGAGCAGTTCGCGCGCGAGCTGATACGCGGCCTCACCGATTCGGGGGTCGACGTGGTCGACATCGGGTTGTGCGGGACCGAGGGCGTCTATTTCGCGACGTTCCATTGGAACCTCGACGGCGGCGTCATGATCACGGCCAGCCACAATCCGCCCGACTACAACGGGCTGAAGCTGGTGCGCGAGAAATCGAAGCCCATCGGCTCGGACTCGGGCCTGAAGGAAATCGCCGAGATGATCTCCTCCGGCAAACTACCGCCGGTCGCCGCGGTGAAGGGCAGGGTCGAGAAGCTGGACACTTCGAAGGAATACATCGACCACCTGCTGAGCTACGTGAACCGCAAGGTGTTGCGCAAGCTCAAGGTGGTCGTCGACGCCGGCAACGGCGGCGCGGGCCTGACGGTCGACAAGCTCGAGCCGCACCTGCCGTTCGAGTTCATCAAGGTGCGCCACGAGCCGAACGGCAGGTTTCCGCAGGGCGTTCCCAACCCGATGCTCGAGGAAAACCGCGGCCCCACGCTCGAGGCGCTGAAGAAATCGGGCGCGGACGTGGGCATCGCCTGGGACGGCGACTACGACCGCTGTTTCTTTTACGACTCGAAGGGCTCGTTCATCGAGGGCTATTACATCGTCGGACTGCTGGCCGAGGCGTTTCTCGCCAAGCAACCCGGCGCACGCATCGTGTACGACCCGCGCCTCACCTGGAACACCGTCGACACGGTGAAGCGGTTGGGCGGCGTGCCCGTCATGAGCAAGTCCGGCCACGCGTTCATCAAGCAGAAGATGCGCGAGGTGGACGGTGCGTACGGCGGCGAGATGAGCGCGCACCACTATTTTCGCGACTTCTCCTACTGCGACAGCGGCATGATCCCGTGGCTGCTCGTGCTCGAGCGCGTGTGCGAGTCCGGCAAGTCGCTCGATGAGCTGGTCGCGGCGCGCATCGCGGCCTTTCCCTCGAGCGGCGAGATCAACCGCAAGCTGCCCGACGCGAAGAAAGTGCTCGCGGCCGCCGAGGCGAAGTTCGCTCCCGGCGCAGTGGCGGTCGATCACACCGACGGGCTGTCGGTGGAATTCAAGGATTGGCGCTTCAACGTACGCGCGTCGAACACGGAACCGCTGGTGCGGCTCAATGTCGAATCGCGCGGCAGCGAATCGCTGATGCGCGAGAAGACCGACGAGCTGCTGAAATTCCTGGACTCGATGGGCGCCGTCAAAGCCAACCACTGAAGAAATGGGGAGTGGCCCCATTCGGGCAAATGGTGCCGGACCTCCCCCCACATCAAAGGGCAATCGATGACTCACACGCTCCGCCTCCCGCTCGCCGCGCTCGCGGCAGTCCTCTGCTTCCCGGGCGCGCAGGCCGCGTCCACCGACATCCCCGCGTCCGTCGAGGCAGTCGCCAGGCGCGAGATCACGGCCGCGGCGCTGGCGGCGCCGGTGCGCTATCTCGCCTCCGACGCGCTCGAGGGCCGCGGTCCCGCGACGCGCGGTGACGCGCTCGCGCGCCTGTACCTCGCCACCGAGCTCGAGACGCTGGGCTATCTACCTGGCGGCGTCGACGGCGGCTGGGAACAGCCCGTCGAGGTCGTGGGCACCACGGCGGCGCTGCCGAAGTCCTGGGCTTTCACCACGCGCGGCGGCAAGCTCGACCTGGCCTGGTCCGCCGACTACATCGCCGGCAGCGGCGTGCAGACGGACACCGCCGGCTTCAAGGACGCCGAGCTGGTGTTCGTGGGTTACGGCATCGAAGCCTCCGAATACCAGTGGGACGACTTCAAGGGCGTGGACGTGAAGGGCAAGGTGCTCGTCGTGCTCAACAACGATCCCGACTGGGATCCGAAGTTGTTTGCCGGCAAGACGCGCCTGTACTACGGCCGCTGGACGTACAAGTACGAGCAGGGCGCGCGCCACGGCGCCGCGGGCGTCATCATCGTCCACACCACGCCCTCTGCCGGATATCCCTGGCAGGTGGTGCAGTCGTCCTGGGGCGGCGAGCAGTTCGAGCTGCCGGCCGAAGGCGAGCCGCGCGTGCAGCTCAAGGCCTGGGCCACGGAGGACTCCATGCGCCGCCTCGTCAAGGCCGGCGGCCATGACCTCGACAAGCTGGTCGCCGCCGCGAAGACCCGCGCGTTCAAGCCGGTGAAGCTCGGCATCAGCACGTCCATCGACTTCACCAACAAGGTCTCGCGCGTGCGCACCGCGAACGTCGCCGGCGTCCTGCCGGGCAGCGACCCCAGGCTCAAGGAAGAAGTGGTCGTCTACACCGCACACCACGACCACTTCGGCATCGGCGACCCGGACAAGACCGGCGACAAGATCTACAACGGCGCCGAAGACAACGCGCTCGGCTGCGCGCAGGTGCTCGGCATCGCGCGCGCCATGGCGGCGCTGCCGCAGCGACCGCGGCGCTCGATCCTCATGCTGTTCGTGGCCGGCGAGGAGCAGGGGTTGCTCGGCAGCAAGTACTACTCGCTGCACCCGACGTTCGCGCCCGGCAAGATCGCCGCGAACATCAACTACGACGGCGGGAATATTCGCGGTCGCACGCGCGATCTCACCGCCATCGGTTACGGCAAATCCTCGCTCGATGCGATCGCGAAGGCCCTGGTCGAGAAGCAGGGCCGCGTGCTGAACCCCGACCAGTTCCCCGACAAGGGCTATTTCTACCGTTCCGACCAGTTCTCGCTGGCGAAGATCGGCGTGCCCGCGCTGTACTTCGACGAGGGCCTCGACGTCATCGGCAAGCCCGCCGGCTGGGGACGCCAGCAGGAGGAGGAGTGGACGGAGCACGTCTATCACCAGCCGAGCGACGAGATCGACGACACCTGGAACTTCGACGGCGTAATCGACGACGCGATGATCGGTTTCCAGGCCGGCTGGCTCATCGCGCAGGCCGATGCGATGCCGACGTGGAATCCCGGCGACGAATTCGAGGCGGCGCGGAAAAAGGCGCTCGCAAGCCGATGAGTGCCCACGCCGACGAAATCGGCTCCGGCGAGCGCTTCACGTTCGGAGAGAACTGGTCACGTTTCCTGACCACGCTCAACGACGCGCGCATCCAGGCCGCGCAGGATTCCTTGTGCGCCATGCTCGGAGTCACGAGCCTCGAGGGGAAGGCCTTCCTCGACGTCGGTTCGGGCAGCGGGCTGTTCAGCCTCGCGGCCCGCCGGCTCGGCGCGCGCGTGCATTCGTTCGATTTCGATCCGCAGTCGGTGGCATGCACGAACGAGCTCAGGTCGCGTTTTTTCGCCGGCGATCCGCATTGGACCGTCGAGCCCGGATCCGCGCTCGATCTGGCCTATCTACTGCGGCTCGGCAGCTTCGACGTCGTCTACTCGTGGGGCGTGCTCCACCACACGGGCAACATGCGCGGTGCCTTCGACAACGTCATTCCCGCGGTCGGGCCGGACGGCCGGCTGTTCATCGCGATCTACAACGACCAGGGCGCGACCAGCCGCTACTGGACGCTGGTCAAGCGGGCCTACAACAAGAGTGTCATCGCGAAGTACGCCTTGATCCTGCTGCATGCGCCTTATCTGCTGGGGCTGCGCTGGCTGGTGCGCGCGCTGTCCGGCCGGCTCGCGGTCGAGCGCGGCATGACGCTCTGGTACGACATGCTCGACTGGCTGGGCGGCTATCCATTCGAAGTGGCGAAGCCCGAGGTGGTGTTCGAGTTCTTCCGCGCGCGTGGCTTCACGCTCGAGGTCCTGCGCACCTGCGGCGGCCGCAACGGCTGCAACGAGTTCGTGTTCCGCCGGGCGCGCTGATCCCGGGCCGTTCGCGTCGGGCCGCGCGCTCCTCGCCGGCGGCGCTCCACCTTGCGGAGTTCCCGCATTTCCAATGCGGCGCGGGACGCGGCATGCTACGTGCCCATGCAAGTCCGCGCCTCGTGGAACCACCGTGCAGCGGCCGGGGATTTCGCTGCACTGCGCGCGCTGGCCGCGCTCGTCACGGCGCTGGCCGCCGTCTCCTGCGGTTCGCAGAACCACGACGATCCGGCGCCGACGTACGCCGTCGGTGGCACCGTCACCGGCGCCGGCAGCGGGCTCGTGCTGCAGCTCAACGGCGCCGCTGACCTCGGCGTCGCACAAAACGGCAGCTTCGCGTTTCCCGTGGGGCTCGCGGGCGGCACTAGCTATCTAGTGTCGGTGCGCACGGCCCCGGCCCGCCCCGATCAGCGCTGCGAAATCGAGAACGGCGCCGGCACCGTGGGCGGTGCGGACGTCACCAACGTCACGGTGCGCTGCGTCACGCCGCTGCGCCTGCTCGCGGGCAAGCCCGGAGGTGCCGGAAATGCGGACGGGCCTGCCGTCCAGGCGCGGTTCTTCTCCCCGCGTGGCGTCGCGATCGCCGCCTCCGGCGTCGTCTACGTCGCCGACTCCGGCAATCATCGCATCCGCCGTATCGCGACCGACGGCCAGGTGAGCACGCTCGCCGGCGATGGCACGGCCGGCGCCACCGACGGCCCCGCGGCCACCGCCCGCTTCAACGCTCCGACCGGCGTCACGGTGGACACCGCCGGCAATGTCTACGTGGCGGATCGCGGCAATCACAGCATCCGGCGCGTGGCGCCCGACGGCACGGTGAGCACGTTCGCCGGGCTCAGCGAAACCGCCGGCACCGCGGACGGCACCGGCGCGACGGCGCGCTTCAGCGGCCCCAACGACGTCGCGCTCGACGCGGCGGGAAATCTATACGTGGCCGAGGCCCAGAATGCGATCCGCAAGATCACTCCGGCTCGCGAAGTGAGCACGCTCGCCGGCATCAAGGGCACCGCGGGCTTTCGCAACGGTCCCGGCGCGCAGGCGCTGTTCGCCTCACCCAACGGTCTCGGGGTCGACAGCGCGGGCAATGTGTTCGTCGCCGACACGCTCAACGGCGGCATACGCCGCGTCGCGCCCGACGGTACGGTGTCGAGCTACGGCACCTCACCGCCGCAACTGACGTGTTTTCGTCCCGCCAGTCCGCCGTTCTGCGACCCGGCCGACGTGGCCGTCGATGCCAACGGGCGTGTGTGGGTGTCGGAGAGCGGCAGCAACAGCGTGCGCGTCATCGCGACCGATCAGACGGTGACTGTGCTGGCGGGCACGCCATCCAGCGGCGGCGGTTTCGCGGACGGCGCCGGTGCGGCGGCCCGATTCTTGGGGCCGCGCGGCATCGCCTTCGACCCGGCGGGCAACGCGCTGGTGGCCGATGCCGACAACCATCTCATGCGCCGCGTCACGCCGGCCGCCGTGGTGACGACGCTCGCGGGCGCGCACCCCGGGCCAGGATTCGCGGACGGCACGGGATCCGCGGCGCGCTTCGATTTTCCAGCGGCCGTGGCCGCGGATTCCGCCGGCAATCTATTCGTCGCCGACGCCGGCAATCACGTGATCCGGCGGATCATCCTCGCCAGCGAAGCGGTGACCACGTTCGCGGGCGCGGGCGATGTCGCCGGCAGCGTGGACGGGCAGGGCGGCGCGGCGCGCTTCGACTCGCCGCAGGCGCTCGCGACCGACGGCACGCGGCTGTGGATCGCGGACAGCGCCAACCACACGCTGCGCGTGGCGGATGCCGGTGCCAGCGTGACCACACTCGCCGGCGCCGCCGGCATTTCCGGAGTGGTCGACGGTACGGGCAGCGCCGCGCGCTTCGCTTTCCCCGAAGGCGTCGCGCGCGATGCCGCGGGCAATGTCTACGTGGCAGATTGGCTGGGTCACACGATCCGGCGCGTGACGCCCGCGGGCGCGGTGACTATCTACGCGGGCATCGCGGACACGCCGGGCGCCGCCGATGGCCTGGCGGGCGCCGCGACTTTCAGGCGTCCGGCCGATCTCGCGATGGACGCCGGCGGCAATCTCTACGTGGCCGACGAAGGCAATCACACCATTCGCCGCATATCGAGCGCCGGCATCGTGAGCACGCTGGCGGGGCTCGCGGGCAGCGCGGGTTTCGTGGACGGCACGGATGCGCGCTTCAACATCCCGCGCGGCCTGGCGGTCGACCCGAGCGGCGATGTCTTCGTCGCGGACGGGGGCAACCACGCGGTCCGGCGCATCACGCCCGCGGGCGTGGTGTCGACGGTTGCGGGACATCCCGCCCGCGTGGGCATCGCGGAAGGGTTGCTGCCGGGTTCGCTCGGCAGCCCGCAGGCCATCGCCGTGCTGGCGGGTGCGCCGCTGCGGCTCGCGGTCGCCGACAGCCTCGACAACTCGATCGTGCTGATCACACCGTGAGCGCGCAGCGCGCGCTTCAGGCGATCGCGGGTTTCGCCGCCTCGGACGTCGAGTAATCCATCAGTGCTTCCAGCGCTTGCGCCGCGCTCTCGTAGCGCTCGTCCGGCTGCTTCGCGACCAGCCGTTCGAGGAACCGCTGGTGGCGCGCCACGTTCTCCGGCAGCTTCGGAATCGGCGCGGTCTTGTGCATCTCGAAAAGTCCGACGAGCGTGCCCGCGGCGTACATGCGCTGGCCGGTGAGCAGCTCGTAGAGCATCACACCGACGCTGTACAAATCCGAGCGCTCGTCCGCCGTACCGCCCAGCGCCTGCTCGGGCGAGAGGTAGTAAGGCGTGCCGATGACGACGCCGGCCAGCGTTTTCGCGACCGGATCCGCATCGCGGCGCGCGCTGCCGAAATCCACCAGCGCGATGGTGCCGTCGTCGCGGAACATGACGTTCGCGGGCTTGAGATCGCGATGGATGATCCCCGCCGCGTGCACCGAGGTGAGCGCCGCGAGGATCGACCCGATGATGAGCAGGGCCTCGTCCACCGAGGGGCGGTCACGCGCCACGCGCGCCCGCAGGTCTCCGGCGGGGAAGTACTCCATGACGATGTACGCGTGGCTGTCGGTGAAGCCGTGCTCGAACACCTTGGCCACGTACGGGCTGTCGATGCTCGAGGCCGCGAAATATTCCTGCACGAAGCGGGACAGCAGGTCGGAATCGCCGCTGCCTTCGGACTTGAGCACCTTGAGCACGACCTGCTGCTTCTCGGGTCCGCGCTCGCACAGGCACACGTTGGCGGTGGCGCCGCTGCCGAGCGGCTTCACCGGCGTGAAGCCCGTGATGCCGGCGGATTTCAGCACGGCCTCGGCGTCGGCCAGGCGCCGCGCTTCGGCGCGCTGGATCATGCTCGGGCTCTCCACGGCCGGATCGGGCCGGGTCGCGGCCTTGCTGTCCTGGCGGATCGGCTTGATCTCGGAGGCCGGTTCCGCGCGCGGCTCGCTGCGTTTCGGCGCCGGCACCGGCGGTGCTTTCACCTCGATCTCGGCCGGCGGCTGGTGGCGGCCGACTTCGCTCGGCACGCGCACGATCTTCGGGAAGTTGGGCCGGGTGCGCAGCTCGGACAGCCACAGCAGCCCTTCCTTGCGCAGGTATTCGTCGTCGATCAGCAGGTGCGCGTAGCGGTCCCAGCGGAAGTCCGCGGGCGGCTTGCCGTAGGCCGCGAGGTCGTGCACTTCGAGCTTGCATTCCGGCCATTTCTCGATCGCCATGCGCCGGGCGCGGTTCACGACGCCCGACGCGTGACGCATGATGAGGACTCTTTCAGAAGGCATGGCTGACTACTTCCGTGTAGGGCGTCACTTCTTCGGGTCGGTGTGCCGCTCGATGATGGCGCGCAGTTTCATCTCGTCCACCGGCTTCG
>JBIOZI010000061.1:0-14685 GCA_044871085.1 Steroidobacteraceae bacterium
TGATCTACTTCATCAATCGGAAGATGCAACGCGACTTCGCAGCGGAATGGGCGGAGAGCATTCGGGTGAAGCGGAGGAAGCCGTTGGGTGAAGAGGCGCTTTAATGGGGACATTCCTCATTTCCTAGCAAAAGGGGACGGGCCTGGATTCGAAACGCTGGTGGCAGGCCCGTCCCCTTTTGCCCGCGCAGCGGGAAAATGAGGAATGTCCCCATTTTCCCCAGTCCCCGAAAATAGATCTGTCCCCTTTTCGCTGGAGCTGCGCAATGTCTCGAAGCGCTACGGTGACACCGAGGTGCTGGCGGACATCAACCTCTCCATCGAGGAGGGCGAGTTCGTCGCGTTGATCGGCTTCTCGGGCTCGGGCAAGACCACGCTGATGTCCATCCTCGCCGGCCTGATAGACCCCGACGCGGGCGCCGTGCGCCTGCGCGGCGCGCCGGCCGGTCCGGCGGGTCCCGATCGCGGCGTGGTGTTTCAGAGCTACTCGCTGATGCCCTGGCTCACCGTGTTCGAAAACATCGCGCTGGCGGTCGACACGGTGTTCGCCGGCGAACCGCGGCGGCAGCGGCGCGCGCGCACCGAGAAATACATCTCGATGGTCGGCCTGTCCCACGCCATGGACCGCCGGCCCGCGGAGCTGTCGGGCGGCATGCGCCAGCGGGTGGCGGTGGCGCGTGCGCTGTCGATGAACCCGGACTTCCTGCTGCTCGACGAGCCGCTTTCGGCGCTGGACGCGCTGACGCGCGCCAAACTACAGGACGAGATCGAATCGATCTGGCGCGAGGAACGGAAAACGGTGGTCCTCGTGACGAACGACGTCGACGAGGCGCTGCTGCTCGCCGACCGCATCATCCCCTTGAACCCCGGGCCGCGCGCCACCCTCGGCCCGGAGTTCCGCGTCAGCCTCGCGCGCCCGCGCAACCGCAAGGACATGAACCACGATCCGCAATACCGCGAGCTGCGCGCGCGGATCACCCAATACCTGCTCGACGTCGACGCGGAGAAGCCGGCCTCGACCGACAGCTCCATCAAACTACCGGACGTGGTGCCCATCACCTCGGCGGATTTCCTGCCGAAGGCGGTGCGCGCAGCCAACAGGCCGAAGCCGCTGTCGAACCCGGACAAGTACGTCGAGTTCTACAACGTGCACAAGGTGTATCCGACGCCGAAGGGCCCGCTCACGGTGGTCGAGGGGTTCGACCTCGACATCAGGCGCGGCGAGTGCGTCTCGCTCATCGGCCATTCGGGCTGCGGCAAGTCGACGGCACTGTCGATGTGCGCGGGCCTCACCGACGTGTCCGACGGCGGCATCACGCTCGACGGACGCGAGGTGACCAGCGCCGGCCCCGACCGCGGCGTGGTGTTCCAGGCGCCGAACCTGCTGGCGTGGCTCACGGCGCGGCAGAACGTCGCGCTCGGTGTCGACCGCGTCTATCCACACGCGAGCGATGCCGAGCGCTCCGACATCGTCGACTACTACCTCACGCGCGTCGGCCTCGCCGGTTCGCTCGACAAGCACGCGCGCGACATGTCGAACGGCATGCGCCAGCGCGTGGGCCTGGCGCGCGCCTTCGCGCTGTCGCCCAAGCTGCTGCTGCTCGACGAGCCCTTCGGCATGCTGGACGCGCTGACGCGCTGGGACCTGCAGGAGGTCCTCATGGACATATTGAAGCGCACGAAGATCACCGCCATCTGCGTTACCCACGACGTGGACGAGGCCATCCTGCTGGCGGACCGCGTGGTGATGATGACCAACGGGCCGCGGGCCCGCATCGGCAGGATCATGCAGGTGGACCTGCCGCGTCCGCGCACGCGCAAGATGCTGCTCGAGCACCCGCGCTATTACGCCTATAGAGAAGAGCTATTGAGCTTTCTGGAAGAGTACGAGCACGGCGCGGGGAGCCGTGCCGCCTAATAAGACGTGCAAGGGGAGAATTCGATGATCACCCGGAATTCACTGCGCTTCGCCGCGCTCGGAATTTGTCTCGCAGGCGCCGCGGCGCACGCCGACGGCCTCGCGCCCCTCAAGGGAGCCATCGGGGAGACCAAGCCCATCGTCGACACCCGCCTGCGCATGGAGGACGTGGACCAGGACGGCCTCGCCGAGGACGCGCACGCCCTAACGCTGCGCGCCCGGCTCGGGTTCGAAACCGGCAAGGCGTGGAACACGTCGCTGCTCGTCGAGGGCGATGCGATCGTGCCGCTGCAGGACGATTTTCGCCCCGACCCGGCCGTGCCGACCATGGTGACGTTTCCGGTGGTGGCCGACGACGAGAGCTACGAGGTCAATCGCTTCCAGCTCACCAACACCAGCCTGCCCGGCACCACGCTGACGCTCGGCCGCCAGCGCATCCTGCTCGACGATCAGCGCTTCATCGGCAATTCGGGCTGGCGGCAGAACGAGCAGACCTTCGACGCCTTTCGCATGGTGAATCGCAGCGTCGCGAACCTGGTGCTCGACGCGACGTACCTGAACCGCGTCGACCGCGTCAACGGGCCGGATTCGCCGCAGGGCGCCTTCGAGGGCGACGGCTTGCTGCTGAACGCCGGCTACCAGACCAGGATCGGCAAGCTCAGCGCCTTCGGCTATCTACTCGATTTCGATCCGATTACGAACGTGCCGGCGCCGCTCAACCCGGTGCGCGACTCCACTTCGACCTACGGCGTGCGGTTCGCCGGGGATAAACCCCTGGGCAAAGTCAAGCTCGCCTACGTCGCCTCGTACGCCACGCAGACCGACGCCGGCGACAACCCGTTCGATTTCGACCTGGCGTACGAATTCGCGGAAGTCACCGCGACCTTCCGCCAGTTCGGCCTGGGTGCCGGCACCGAGATCATGGAAGGCAACGGCACCAAGGGTTTCGCGACGCCGCTGGCGTCGCTGCACAAGTTCCAGGGCTGGGCCGACAAGTTCCTCGCGACGCCTGCCAATGGCATCGCGGATCTCTACGCCAACGCTACCGTGACGCTCAAGGGCGTGGGGCCGCTCGATACGCTCGGCCTCGTCGTGGCGTACCACGACTACGACGCCGAGCGCGGCCCGGCCGACTACGGCAGCGAGTGGGACGCGTCCATCGCCGCCAAGCACAAGCGCTTCAACCTGCTGCTCAAGTACGCGGACTATCAGCAGGGTGAGCTGGTCTCGGCGCGCACCACCAGCAAGCTGTGGGCGCAGCTCGAGTTCGTGTGGTGAACGCCGCTCACTTGGCGGGCTTGCAGCGCTCGGCCGCCCGTGCGCGCTTGGCATTCAACAACTCGAGTGTCTGCGGCGCCTGCAGCAGGTAGCCGGTCTCGTTGATCTTCTTGCCGGCCGGCGTTGCGAGAAACTCCTTGGCGAGCTTCGTGTCCTCGGCGCTGGGCGCCGGATCGGGATACTTCGGGCTCGGCTTGCCGCTGTGCTGCTGTTGAAGCATTGCGAGGTTGTGTGCCATGAGCTTGCGCCCGGTCGGTGACTCGAAGAACTTCACGGCCGCGGTGATCTGCTCGCGGGTCAGGATCTTCGGTACCTGCAGCGCCAGCTCTGTGCCGAGGTTAGCGACCAGTACCCGCGCGACGCACTCGGTCGTCTGGGCGGACGCGGCGCCGCGCTTCTGCGCATCGGCGATACCCGCGTTGGAGGTCTGTAGAACGGCGTCCGCGATGCGCAGGGCGGATACCAGTCGCAGCGAGACCTTGTCGGGGTCGAGTTGTGCGAGTACCGGCAGGGAGAAGGTCAGCGCCACGAGGGCGGGGGCAAAAGTCCTTTTCATGGCGGGCGAGGGTAAGGCAGGCGCCTGCCGCCCACTCATATATATGATCGGACAGGGATTTATTTGACATAAACCCCGGCTGCCCGGCCAGGTGCCCCGCGGCCGCCATCCCGGGCCCCCTCGGGTGCTTGCGATGCAATAGGTCGCTGCATATACTGCGCGCCCTTTCGCCGGGGTCCCACGCAGTCCGTAGGACTCAAGCGATTGATTTACAGCGAAATCGGGCGAGGTTGGTGGCTTCAGCCACCAAGACCACTCGAGCATCGCGGCACACGTTCGTCGTGCCGCGGCCTCATTGGTCCCCCTTTCCCGGTCTAGCTACTCCGCGCTCCGCCAATTGCAGTGGCGCGCGAACAGCGCGCGTCAGTGGCGCGCGACGAATGAGAGGATAGTCATGAGCGTTGCTCTTATCGGCCGCAAGGCCGGCATGACTCGCATCTTCACCGATGCGGGCGAGACGGTTCCGGTAACCGTCATCGAGGTGCTGCCGAATCGCATCACCCAGGTGAAAACCGTCGACAAAGACGGCTACCGCGCCATTCAGGTGTCGTTCGGCAAGAAGCGTCCGCAGCTGCTGTCGAAGGCGACCGCGGGCCACTACGCGAAAGCGAACGTCGAGCCCGGCAAGTCGATGGTCGAATTCCGCCTCACCGAGAAGGAAGGCACGGACCTCGCCGTCGGCGGTGAGATCAAGGCCAGCCTGTTCGAGACGGGCGCGCTCGTCGACGTCACGGGCACGACGATCGGCAAAGGCTTCGCGGGCACGATGAAGCGTCACAACTTCGGCGGCCACCATGCCTCGCACGGCGTGTCCGTGTCGCACCGTACCCCGGGCTCGATCGGCCAGCGCCAGACGCCCGGCCGCGTGTTCCAGGGCAAGCGCATGTCGGGCCACATGGGTGTCGTGCGTCGTACCACCGAGAACCTCAAGGTCGTGGAGATCGACGCCGAGCGCAACCTGCTGCTGATCCGCGGCGCGGTGCCCGGCGCCGAGGGCAGCCAGGTCGTGGTGCGTCCGTCGGTGAAGGCCGCGCGCCAGAAGAACCGCAAGAAGATCGCGCCGGCCAAGGTCAACACCGGCACGTCCAACAAGAAGTGATCCACTAGATGAAACTCAAAGTAGTTAGTGGCGCCGAGCTCGCGGTTTCCGACGCGACCTTCGGCAAGGAATTCAACGAGGCGCTGGTGCACCAGGTGGTGACGGCGTATCGCAACGCGGGCCGCGCCGGCACCAAGGCGCAGCTCACGAAGGCCGAAGTGCGCGGCGGTGGCCGCAAGCCGCGTCCGCAGAAAGGCGGCGGCACCTCGCGCGCCGGCTCGACGCGTTCGCCCATCTGGGTCGGCGGTGGCCGGGCGTTCGCCGCGAAGCCGCGCGATTTCGCGCAGAAGGTGAACAAGAAGATGTACCGCGGCGCGCTGCAGTCGATGCTGTCGGAGCTGGTCCGCCAGGACCGCCTGATCGTCACGCAGGACTTCACGGTCGACACGCCGAAGACGAAGCAGGTGGCCGAGAAGCTCAAGCAGCTCAAGCTCGACCACGTGCTCATCGTCGTCGAGGCCATCGACGAGAAGCTGTTCCTCGCCGCGCGCAACCTCGTGCACGTCGAAGTGCTGCCGGTGGCGCACCTGAACCCGCTCTCGCTCGCGAGCTACGACAAGGTGCTCATGACCGTCGCGGCCGTGAAACTCATCGAGGACCGACTGCAATGAGCGCCGCCAAGTCCGCCAAGACCGAACCGAAGAGCGACGACGCGGCCGTCAAGGCCGCTCCGAAGGCGAAGGCCGCCAAGGCCGCCCCGAAGGCCAGGAAGGTCGTCGACATCAAGGATGCGCCGAAGAAGGTTGCCAGCCCGGAAAGGCTCATCAACCTGCTGACCACGCCGCACATCACCGAGAAGACCTCGCTGGCCATGCAGAACGCGAACACGTATTCGTTCCGCGTGCTGCGTGACTCGACCAAGCCGCAGATCAAGGCCGCGGTCGAGCTCATGTTCGGCGTGAAGGTGGCCAAGGTGAACGTCGTGAACGAGACGGGCAAGACGCGCCGCCTCGGCAAGGTCCAGGGCCGCACGCAGGACATCAAGAAAGCCTACGTTCGCCTGGCCCCCGGCCAGACGATCGACTACGAAGCCAAGCTCAAGGCCTGAAGGTAGTTAGACATGCCAGTCATCAAGATGAAACCGACTTCGCCGGGCACGCGCTTCGTCGTGAAGCTCGACAAGTCGCATTTGTGGAAGGGCGGTCCGCACGAGCCGCTGACGGTCAAGAAGACGCGCCATTCGGGCCGCAACAACGTCGGCCGCATCACCACGCGCCACCAGGGCAGCGGGCAGTACCACAAGTACCGCATCATCGACTTCAAGCGCGACAAGGACGGCATCAAGGGCGTGGTCGAACGTCTCGAGCACGATCCGAACCGCACCTGCCACATCGCGCTCATCAAGTACTCCGACGGCGAGCGCCGCTACATCCTCGCCGCCAAGGGCATGGCCCCCGGCGACGAGATCCGCTCGGGCGCGGATTCCCCGATCAAGTCGGGCAATGCCATGCAGCTGCGCCACATCCCGGTGGGCTCGATCGTGCACAACGTCGAGCTCAAGCCCGGCAAGGGCGGCCAGATGGCGCGCAGCGCCGGCAGCTCGGCCAGCTTCACGGCGCGCGAAGGCATCTACGCCACGCTGCGCCTGAAGTCGGGCGAGAGCCGCAAGGTGCACGTCGACTGCCGCGCCACGCTCGGCGAAGTGTCGAACGACGAGCACAACCTGCGCGTGTACGGCAAAGCCGGCGCGAAACGCTGGCTGGGCATCCGCCCGACGGTGCGCGGCCAGGCCATGAACCCGGTCGACCACCCGCACGGTGGCGGCGAAGGCAAGTCCGGACAGGGCAACCCGCATCCGGTGAGCCCGTGGGGCCAGAACGCGAAGGGCCTCAAGACCAGGCGCAACAAGCGCACGACCAGCATGATCGTGCAGCGCCGTCAGAACCGCATTCGTTAACAAGGATCCGCCATGCCTCGTTCACTGAAAAAGGGCCCGTTCGTCGATCTTCACCTGTTGAAGAAAGTCGAAACCGCCGCCGCCAAGAGCGATCGCAAGCCGATCAAGACCTGGTCGCGCCGCTCGATGGTCATTCCCGACATGGTCGGACTCACCATCGCCGTCCACAACGGCCGCCAGCACATTCCGGTGCTCATCACCGAGAACATGGTCGGCCACAAGCTGGGCGAGTTCTCGCCGACGCGCACCTTCAAGGCGCACTCGGGCGACAAGAAAGTGGAGGCTGCGGCCTAACATGGAAGCTCGTGCAATCCTGCGCTACGCGCGCATCTCGCCGCAGAAGTGCCGCCTCGTGGCGGACACCGTGCGCGGCGTCGCCGTGAACACGGCGCTCAACACGCTCAAGTTCATGCCGAAGAAAGGCGCCGAGCTCGTGCACAAGGTGCTCTGGTCGGCGGTCGAGAACGCGCAGAACAACCAGGGCCTCGACGTCGACGATCTCAAGGTCACGCGCATCATGGTCGATGCCGCCCCGCAATTTAAGCGCTTCGGCGCGAAGGCCAAGGGCCGCGGCACGCGCATCATCAAACGCAACAGTCACATCACCGTCGTCGTCGGCGATGGCAAGAAGGACGAGTAAGCCATGGGTCAAAAGGTCAATCCGGTAGCGATCCGCCTCGGCATCACCCGCGAATGGGTGTCCAAGTGGTATGCCGGCAAGAAGCTCTTCCCGCAGCACGTGCACACCGATTTCCGCGTGCGCGATTTCCTCAAGAAGAAGCTCGCCGACGCGTCCGTCAGCCGCATCCTCATCGACCGGGCCGCCAAGCGCGTCAACATCACGATCCAGACCGCGCGCCCCGGCATCGTCATCGGCAAGAAGGGCGAGGACATCGAGAAGCTGCGCGCCGAGACGGCGAAGATGCTCAAGCTGCCGCCCACCGACGTGCGCCTCAACATCGCGGAGATCCGCAAGCCCGAGCTCGATGCGCAGCTCGTCGCCGACGGCATCGCCCAGCAGATCGAGAAGCGCGTGATGTTCCGCCGCGCCATGAAGCGCGCGGTCAAGAGCACCATGCGCTCGGGTGCGCTCGGAGTGAAGGTGCGCCTGTCGGGCCGACTCAACGGTTCGGAAATCGCCCGCACCGAGTGGGCGCGCGAAGGCCGTGTGCCGCTGCACACGTTCCGCGCCGACATCGACTACGGTCTCGGCGAAGCCCGCACCACCTACGGCGTCATCGGTGTGAAGGTGTGGATCTTCAAGGGCGAGGTGTTCGACAAGGCCGAGCTCGCCGCCCAGGCCGCGGAAGTGGATGCCGCGCAGGCCGCGCAGGGTGCCGCCGCGAACGCGGCTGCCGCCGCCGCCGCGGCCAACCCGACGCCGGCTGCCTAACAAGGTTCCAAGACTATGCAACAGCCCAAGCGCACCAAATACCGCAAGCAGTTCAAGGGAACGAACACGGGTTTCGCCCATCGCGGCAGCTCGGTTTCGTTCGGTGAGTTCGGTCTCAAGGCCACCAGCCGTGCGCGCATGACCGCGCGCGAGATCGAAGCCGCGCGCCGCGCCATGACCCGACACGTGAAGCGTGGCGGCCAGGTGTGGAACCGCGTGTTTCCCGATGTGCCCGTCAGCAAGAAGCCCCTCGAAGTCCGCATGGGCTCGGGCAAGGGCAACATCGAATACTGGGTTGCCAAGGTGCAGCCCGGCAAAGTGTTGTTCGAGATCGAAGGCGTCGACGAAGCGACCGCTCGTGAAGCGTTCCGGCTCGCGAGCGCCAAGCTCTCGGTGTCCACCATGTTCGTGAAACGGCAGGTGCGTTGATGAGCGCCAAAGAATTACGTGGCAAGGATCCGAAGGACCTGCAGTCCGAGGTCATCAAGCTGCGCCGCGAGCAATTCTCGCTGCGCATGCAGGCCGCGAGCGGGCAGACGGTGAAGCCGTCTGATTTCAGCAAGGTCAAGAAGAGCATCGCACGGGTGAAGACCGTGATGCGTGAGCAGCAACTGAAGGCTGCCGGAGCGAAGAAATGAGCGCCCAGGAAGAAAGCAAAGCCGAAGTGAAGAAGCCGTCGCGCGCCCTGACCGGAATCGTCGTCAGCAGCAAGATGGACAAGACCATCGCTGTCGAGATCGAGCGCCTCATCAAGCACCCGCGCTACGGCAAGTTCATCCGCCGCACCACCAAGCTGCTGGCGCACGACGAGAACAAGGAAGCCGGCGAGGGCGACACCGTGTCGATCGCGCCGTGCCGTCCGCTGTCGCGTCGCAAGTCGTACAAGCTGGTCTCGGTCGTTCAGAAGGCGCGCGCCTAATGATCCAGTTACAAACCATGCTCAATGCCGCCGACAACAGCGGCGCCCGCACGCTGATGTGCATCAAGGTGCTCGGCGGTACCCGCCGGCGCTACGCGCAGGTCGGCGACGTCATCAAGGTGTCCATCAAGGACGCGATTCCGCGCGGCAAGGTCAAGAAGGGCGAGGTGTACGACGCCGTGGTCGTGCGCACCAAGCGTGGCGTGCGCCGCGCCGACGGTTCACTGCTGCGCTTCGACACGAACGCCGCGGTGCTCCTGACCAACAAGCTCGAGCCCGTGGGCACGCGCATCTTCGGACCCGTCACGCGCGAGCTGCGCACCGAGCGGTTCATGAAGATCGTCTCGCTGGCGCCGGAAGTTCTCTGAGGTAGCTAGAGATGAACAAGATTCGAAAAGGCGACCAGGTGGTCGTGCTGTCGGGCAAGGACAAGGGCCGCCAGGGCCCGGTCATCGCGATCGACGGCGAGAAGATCACGGTGGACAACGTCAACAAGGCGAAGAAGCACCAGAAGCCGCGCCAGGGCAAGGGCGCTCCGATTCCGGGTGGCATCGTCGACAAGCCGATGCCGCTGCACATCTCGAAAGTGGCGATTTGGAACGCGGGCGCGAAGAAAGCCGACCGCGTCGGTATCAAGCAGCTGAAGGACGGAAAGCGCGTGCGCTTCTTCAAGTCCAACGGCGAAGTGATCGACGCCTGAGCGGCGTGGTCTCGTTCGTAAGGAATAGGCAGCAATGGCCAGGTTAAAAGAGTTCTATCAGAAGACGGTGATCCCCAAGCTCACCAAGGACCTCGGCGTGAAGAACGTCATGCAGGTCCCCAAGATCACCAAGATCACGGTGAACATGGGCGTGGGCGAAGCCGTGGCGGACCGCAAGGTCATGGACGCCGCGGTCGCCGATCTCACCAAGATCACCGGCCAGAAGCCGGTGCTGTGCATGTCGAAGAAGTCGATCGCATCGTTCAAGGTGCGTGAGAACCTGGCGATCGGCACCAAGGTCACCTTGCGTGGTGAACGCATGTGGGAGTTCTTCGATCGCCTGATCACGATCGCGATACCGCGCATCCGTGACTTCCGCGGCATCAACCCGCGCTCCTTCGACGGCCGCGGCAACTTCAGCTTAGGCATCAAGGAACAGATCATTTTCCCGGAAATCCAGTACGACCAGATCGATCAGCTCCGGGGAATGGACATCACGATTACGACGACGGCGAAGGACAACAAGCACGGCAAAGCCCTGCTCGACGCCTTCAATTTCCCGTTCCGCAAGTAAGGAACCATAGGGTATGGCCAAGACAAACATGGTCGAGCGCGAGAAACGTCGTGCCAAGATCGTGAAGAAATACGCGGCGAAGCGCGCTCAGTTGAAAGAGCTCATTCGCAGCCCGAAGACCAATCCGGAAGTGCGTGCGGACGCGCAGGTGAAGCTGCAGAAGCTGCCGCGCGACGCAAGTCCCTCCCGCGGTCGCAACCGTTGCGCGATCACCGGCCGCTCGCGCGGCGTGTATCGCCGCTTCGGCCTGGCGCGCGTGAAGGTCCGTGAAGCGGTTGCGCGCGGGGAGCTCCCGGGCGTTTCCAAGGCGAGCTGGTAAGGAGCGCATGGCATGAGCATGACCGATCCCATTGCCGACCTCCTGACCCGCATCCGCAACGCGCAGCTCGCGCGCAAGACGGAAGTGTCGGTGTCGTCGTCGAAGCTGAAGACCGCACTCGTCAAGGTGTTGAAGGAAGAAGGCTACGTCGCCGGCTTCAACGTCGTCAGCGAAGGCGCGAAGCAGACGCTGAGCATCGAGCTGAAGTACTACGAGGGCCGCCCCGTCATCGACCGCCTCGAGCGCGTCTCGCGGCCGGGCCTGCGCATCTACCGCAGCAAGACCGAGCTGCCGAAGATCCAGGGCGGTCTCGGCACGGCCATCGTCTCGACCCCGAAGGGCGTCATGACGGACAAACAGGCGCGGGCCATCGGGCAGGGCGGCGAAGTGCTCTGCATCGTGGCCTAACCAGGAAGTCAGAGAGACAACAACCATGAGTCGAGTTGCAAAGCGACCAGTCGAGCTCCCTCAGGGCGTCACCGCCTCCGTGGCCTCGAACGTGGTCAAGGTCAAGGGCGCCAAGGGCGAGCTGTCGCTGGCCGTGGCGAACGGCGTTTCCGTCGAGCAGCAGGAGAAGAAGCTGCAGGTGAAGTACGCCAGCGAGGGCAGCCGCATGTCGGCCGGCGCCGCGCGCGCGCACCTCGCGAACATGGTGACGGGCGTGTCGAAGGGCTACGAGCGCAAGCTCGAGCTGGTCGGCGTCGGTTTCCGCGCGGCGGTGCAGGGCAAGGTGCTCAACCTCACGCTCGGCTTCTCGCACGCGGTGAATTTCCCGATCCCCGACGGCATTTCCATGGAGTGCCCGAGCCAGACGGAAATCATCATCAAGGGCATCGACCGCCAGAAGATCGGCCAGGTGGCCGCGAAGATCCGTGGCATCCGCCCGCCGGAGCCCTACAAGGGCAAGGGCGTACGCTACACGGGCGAACAGATCGTACTCAAGGAGGGCAAGAAGAAGTAATTCTTCGGCACTCATATGCAGATCACCAAGAAAGAACGGCGCCAGCGCCGCGCCATCAAGACCCGCATGAAGATCCGCGAGCTGGGCATTGCCCGGCTCACGGTTCACCGCACCCCGCAGCACATCTATGCGCAGGTGTTCGACTCGCAGGGCGCCAACGTGCTCGCGACCGCGTCGACGGTGCAGGAGAAGGTCGCCAAGGGGCTCAAGGGCACCGGCAACATCGAGGCGGCGAAGGCTGTCGGCACGGCTATTGCCGAAGCCGCGAAAGCCGCCGGCGTCACCAAGGTCGCGTTCGATCGCGCGGGTTTCATGTATCACGGCCGCGTCAAGGCGCTGGCCGATGCGGCGCGCGAAGCGGGCCTGGAATTCTGAGGACTAACTAATGGCACGACCCGACAACAAATCGCAGGCGCAGGACGAGTTCCTCGAGAAGCTCGTGGCAGTCAACCGCACGGCCAAGGTGGTCAAGGGCGGACGTCAGTTCGGCTTCACCGCGTTGACGGTGGTGGGCGACGGCGCCGGCCGCGTCGGCTTCGGTTTCGGCAAGGCGCGTGAAGTGCCGGTCGCGATCAGCAAGGCGATGGCCCAGGCGCGCAAGAACATGGTCAACGTCGCGCTGCGCAACGACACGCTGCACTTCGCGATGAAGGGCTCGCACGGCGCGACCCACGTCTACATGCAGCCGGCGTCCGACGGTACCGGCGTCATCGCCGGTGGCGGCATGCGCGCGGTGCTCGAGTGCGCCGGCGTGCGCAACGTGCTGGCGAAGAGCTACGGCTCGCGCAACCCCATCAACGTGGTGCGTGCCACGGTGAACGCCCTGGCCGATGCACGCTCGCCCGAGGACATCGCGGCGAAACGCGGCAAGTCGCTCGAGGAGATCCTGGGCTGATCGCCCCGGACCGGAGACTAAGGACATGGCAGCCAAGAACATCAAGGTCACGCTCGAGAAGAGCCTGGCCGGCCAGTTGAAGAACATCCAGGCGTCAGTGCGCGGGCTGGGTCTGCGGCGCCGGCACCAGACGGTGGACGTCGCCGACACGCCGCAGAACCGCGGAATGATCTACGCGGCGAAGCACATGCTGAAGGTTGAGCCACCCGCTGAAGGCGGGAAGTGAAAGAGAGATCTCTATGACCATGCGACTGAACGACATGAAACCCGCCACCGGCGCCCGCAAGCTGCGTTTGCGCGTCGGTCGCGGCGCCTCCGCCGGCCAGGGCAAGACCTGCGGCCGTGGCGTGAAGGGCCAGCGCGCGCGCAAGGGCGGCTACCACAAGGTGGGCTTCGAGGGCGGCCAGATGCCGCTGCAGCGCCGCCTGCCCAAGGTGGGCTTCCGTTCGGCCATGAAGGCGACCCGCGCCGAGGTGCGCCTGGACGAGCTGGCCAAGGTGGATGCCGCGGTGATCGACCTGGACGCCTTGAAGAAGGCCAACATCGTCCCGACTTTCGCGGAGCAGGCCAAGGTGATCCTCTCCGGCGAGCTCAAGAAGGCCGTGACCCTCAAGGGAATCAGCGCCACCAAGGGCGCGCGCGAGGCCATTGAAAAGGCCGGCGGCAAGTTCGAAGCCTGAGAAACAGAGCAGATTCAGGGACAAGGAACGACGTGGCAGACTCAGCCCAAAATCCGGCATCGATGATCGGCGAGGCGACGCGCACCAGCGACGTGCGCAATCGCCTCATGTTCCTGATCGGCGGCCTCATCGTGTATCGCATCGGCACGTACATCCCCGTGCCGGGCATCGATCCTTCGCGCGTCGCCGATTTCTTCAAGGACAAGCAGGAAACCATCTTCGGCATCGTGAACATGTTTTCGGGCGGCGCGCTCGAGCGCATGTCCATTTTCACGATGGGCGTGATGCCCTACATCTCCGCGTCGATCATCGTGCAGATGATGGCGATGGTGGTGCCGACCTGGATGGAATACCGCAAGGAAGGCGAGTCCGGCCGCCGCAAGCTGACGGCCATCACGCGCTACGGAACGCTCGGCCTCGCGCTGTTCCAGTCATTGATCACGGCCAAGGGCCTGCAGACGCAGGGCATGCTCGGGTCTGGCTGGCAACTCCTGTTCGTCGCCACCATCAGCATGACCACCGGCGCCATGTTCCTCATGTGGCTCGGCGAGCAGATCACCGAGCGCGGCATCGGCAACGGCATCTCGATGATCATCCTCGGCGGCATCGTCGCCGGGTTCCCGAATGCGGTCGGCAGCACCGCGAAGCAGATCGCCTCGGGCGACATGAACCCGGTGTTCGCGGTGGCGCTCATCGTCGTAGTGCTCGCGGTCACCACGTTCTGCGTGTACGTGGAGCGCGCGCAACGGCGCATCCCGGTCGATTACGCGAAACGCCAGGTGGGGCGGCGCATGTACGCCGGCCAGACCACGCACCTGCCGTTCAAGCTCAACATGTCGGGCGTGATCCCGCCGATCTTCGCCTCCAGCCTGCTGCTGTTCCCGCCGACCATCGCGGGCCTCATCGGCACGAACAACGAGACCTGGTGGGGCAATGCGCTGTCGACGTTCTCGGCGTCGCTCGGCTACGGCCAGCCGCTGCACATCACGGTGTATTCGTTCCTCATCATCTTCTTCTGCTTCTTCTACACGGCGCTGGTGTTCAACGCGCGTGAGACCGCCGACAACCTCAAGAAGTCCGGCGCGTTCATCCGCGGCATCCGCCCCGGCCAGCAGACCGGCGAGTACATCGACAAGGTGTTGACGCGGCTCACCCTGTGGGGCGCCATCTACATCACGGGCGTCTGCCTGCTGCCGGAAATCCTGCGCACGCAGGGCAACGTGCAGTTCGTGTTCGGCGGCACGTCGCTGCTCATCGTGGTCGTCGTCGCGATGGATTTCTTCTCGCAGCTGCAGGCCCACATGATGTCGCACCAGTATCCGGGGTTGCTCAAGAAGGCGAACCTCATGGGTTACGGCCGCAGTGGCGCTCCGCAAGGTCAATAAGGGCTCATTTACATGAAAGTTCGTCCCTCGGTTAAGAAAATCTGCAAGAACTGCAAGGTCGTGCGGCGCCGCGGCGTCGTCTACGTCATTTGCTCGGACCCGCGCCACAAGC
>JBIOZI010000062.1:0-6711 GCA_044871085.1 Steroidobacteraceae bacterium
GCCGAATCAGCAATGCCGCCTGCGCGTTTGGCTTCGCACGACCCTGCTCCCAATTCTCCAGGGTCCGCACATTCGTTCGCAGATATCCGGCGAACAGTCCGCGCGAGAGCTTCATGTCTTTGCGAAGTTTCGCGAGCTCTCGAGCACTAATCTTCGGCGGCGATTTGATCGTGACCATATGGGTTCGCAACGTTCGTTTACCCGTGCGATGAGCCGCAAGGTCATCGAATCCAGCCATGAGCTCGGCGAAGAGATCCCGCTTCTTTTTCAATTGAATGTCCTCCGTCGCAATTCGGCCTTCAGCTGCTGGCGCAGCGCGTCGCGCCGCTGCGGCGCGAGATCGTCCAGCTCGTCTTTGTCGCACACGGTGAAGAGCCAGAATTCGGCGTTGCCTGTCCAGTAGTAGCAGATCACTCGCAGGCCGCCGCGCTTGCCCTTGCTTCTCCTCGCGTCGCGAAAGCGAAGCTTTCGCAGGCCTCCCGCCCCCTCGATCAAGACAACCGCTTCCGGGTTCAGAAGCAGACACTCCTGCAGACGAGAATACGCGTCATCATCGAGATAGCGCTCCGGATTCCTCTCGAATGTCGTCATCTCGATGAAGCATCCTTGCATTCACCAAATGTACGTAGATTGCGTATATACCCAACAGCAGCATTTCTCGCAATGAAGGCACGATTTGGCAGTTCTGAGCCCATTCAAGCAGGCACGAATGCGGCGTCGCGTATGTGTTCCGGCATTTCTCGGCCCCGGAGCTCGCATCCGGAAAGGTGCGCGTGCTGCTCGAGCAACATGCAACTGCCGCCGAATCGTTCCACCTGTACTATCCGAACCGCGATCAGACCCCCGCCAAGCTGCGCGTGTTCATCGAATTCCTTCGCGCGGTGAACTGGAAGGTGCCGAAGTAGCTTGCCGCGCAGCGCAACCGGGAGCGACGAATGAAAGCCCAATCCTCCGACTGGCTCACCGATGCCATCGCCGCCATCTGCGAGCCGCGCTTCGCCACCACGATGCTCGAGGTGGTCGATCGCCACGTCCTACACGTCGACCACTGCGCAGTCATCCGGCTGCTGCGGCCTCGCGTCGCTCACGGTCGGTGCGCATCCGTCTGCGGGGACATTCGCAACGTTCGCGATCATCGCGGTCGCGGGATTCGGCATCCATGCGTTGCAGACCGGTCTCTACCTCGTGTCGGCGCACGTGTTTCCGATCGAGTGCCGCACCTCGGGAATCGGCTTCGCATCCGGGGCGGGACGTCTCGGCGGCATCGCCAGCTCCCTGGCCGGCGGCTATCTGCTCGAGGACGGCGGCGCGGCCGGCTTCTTTGGCGCGGTCGCACTCGTGCTGACCCTCGCGGTGGTGAGCATCCTGACCTTGCGCCGTCACATCTGAGAAATCACCCGTCTTGAAAGCTGAAGAAATTAAAGCGTAGAGATTCCCGCGCTCGACCCCGATTTTTCCGCGTTCGCCCGGAATTCGTCGTCCGGGCGCCTGCCCGCTCCTACGGTGTGGCCTCCAACAACCCACCGGGAGCCCGCCATGCGCAACTCGATACTCCTCCTCTCCACTCTGTGCATCTTCACCGCGACCGCAGTCGCCGCCTCCACCGAGACCAACGACATCCTCGCCCGCGCCCACGACTCGCAGCTCGAGTTTCGCGCCGGCAATCTCGCGGTGGCCAAACCACTCGTGAAGATGCTCGAGGACGCCGTCGCGCAATCCCGCGACAGCGCCGAGCTCTGGGAGGCGCTGGGCCACGCGTACATGTCCCTGCAGGGTTCGCTGTATGCGGGCCCGCCGGACATTCCCAGCCTGACCACCATCGGCGAGCACGCGCGTGACGCCTATGCACGCGCGCTGGCGCTGGGCGGGAACAACGCGCTGGTACGGGCCAGCCACGGCATGTCGCAGATGGTGGTTTCGCAGCTCAAGGGCGACGGCCCCGGCATGGCGGCCGGCATCGACGAAATGAACGCGGCCGTGCGCCAGTCACCGAAATCCACGGCCGTTCGGTTGACGCGCGCCTTCACGATCGTTCACCTTCCACCTGCCATGCGCGACACCAAGGCCGTCATCGAGGACCTCGAGTTCATCCTGGACACCGCGCCCGGCGGCCGCCCGGAGGACGTGCTGCACGTGTTGTTAGGGGACGTCCACGCCGAGATGGGCAATCCCGACGGCGCCCGCGCCGAGTACCAGCAGGTCACCGGCGCGTCGGCGTTCGCCGCCGAGCAGGTGAAGGCCCGCCTGGCCGACCTCCGGAAGGGCCCGATCCCGCCCGCGTCCATCACCCTGGTGCGCATGGGCACCGGCACGCGCTGCGCCATGTGCCACGCACCCGGCACGGACCAGTGATGGAGCGCGAGCTCGGCTACGTCATGCTGGACGCCGTCGCCTTCGTCACGGGGGCGGCGCTCAGCACGATGCTGGCGCTCATGCAGTGGCGCGTGGACCGCAGCACGCGCCGCATGAGCGGCTATCTACTGCTCTGGATCCTCGCCTTCGTCTGGACTTTCGGCAATTTTCTCCGCTGCGCGCTGGAGCTCGCCGGCTTCGGCGCCGAATCGGTGGGCGCAAGATTCGCGGAGAGCTTCGCCTGGAGCTGCACGCTGCTCGGCCCCATCACGATGGCGCGACTGCTGCAGGGAGGCATCGGCACCGAAAGCCGCGCCTCGAGGATGTTCTGGAAGTTCGCGGTGGCGATGTCGGCCCTGAACGTCGTGCTGTTCACCCAGGAGGTGTGGCGCCGGGGTGGCCGGCTCGACACCGGCAGCTTTCCGCCCCTCACGTTCTTCATCGGGTTCTTCGTCGCGTCGATGGCGGAGGCGATTTATGTGCGAGACCAGACCGAAAGGTACTCGCGGACCCGCATTTTCCGGCTCAACTGGTTCACGATGACCGCCTCCGCCTTTGCCGGCATCCACATCTGGGCCATCGCGCTCGGCATCCTGTTCCCGAAGATGCCGACGGCGCTGCTCACCACCACCACGCTCATCGCGCGGCATTGGACGATTCCGTGGTCGGTGCTCATCGCCGTGTCCGTGGCCCAGGCCCACTACGCGGACGTGGTGCTGAAGCGCAGCTTGTGGCTGCTCGCGAGCGCCGGGTTCGCCGCATTCGTCGGTCTGCGGGTCGAGGCGGGGTTGGGTCAGCTCGCGGTCGCACTCCTCATCGCCGCGGCGATGCTGGCGGCGCCGACGCTGTTTCGCCTGCTCGGAAAGTTCGTGGACAAGGTCATCCTGAAACGGCCCGAATTTTCGGTCGCCGCCCTGCAGAACTCGTTTCGCCGCATCGTGAACCCCGACGAGCTCGTCGATGCGGCACTGACCTGTGTGCGCGCGACGCTGCGCGTCGATGCGCGCTGGGTCGACGCAGGCAGCACCGCCACACCGCCGGCGCTGGCCGCCGTCGCGGTCCGCGGCCCGGACGGCACCAGCCACCGGATCGAGATCACCGCCAGCCACCAGGCGCGCACGTTGATGCAGGCGGAGCACGCGTTCCTCGACTCCGTCGGCACTCAGCTCGAACACCGGCTCGACGCCCTGCACTTCGAAGCCGAACAGCGCGCGCTGCTGCTGCGCGAGGAGCGCCTCAAGCGGCTGCTCACCGAGGCCGAACTGAAGGCATTGCGCACGCAGGTGGATCCGCATTTTCTCTTCAATACGCTCAACACCATCGCCGACCTCATCAGCACGAACCCGCAACAGGCGGAGCGCATGACGGAGCGGCTGGCCGAGTGCTTCCGCTACGCGCTCTCGAAGCACTCGCGGGATCTATCCACTCTCGACGAGGAGCTGGATTTCGCGCGCCACTACCTGGACATCGAGCAGGTCCGGTTCGGCGACCGGCTGCGCGTGCAATTGTCGCGCGGCGACGCCTCGGGCTCGGAGGCCGTCCCCTCGCTGCTGCTGCAGCCGCTGCTGGAGAACGCCATCCGCCACGGTCTCGCGCCGGTTCGCGAGGGCGGCTGCGTGAGCGTGCAGGCGCACCGGGAGGGCGAACGACTGCACCTGAGCATCGAGGACGACGGCGTGGGCCTACGCGCGGACTTGCGCGCCGGCGTCGGGCTGCGCAATGTGCAGGAGCGGCTGCGCACGATGTACGCGCAGGCCGCGGAGTTCCTCATCGGCGAGCGACCCGGCGGCGGCACCCTGATCAAGATAGTGATACCCATCCATGCCAATTAGCGCATTGATAGCCGACGACGAAGCCTCGGCGCGATCGCGGCTGCGCAAGCTGCTGGCGCCGTTCGCGTTCGAGCTGATCGACGGCGACGCGCACGACGGCCTGGCGGCGCTCGAGGCCATTCGCAGGCACCGGCCCCAGGTGGTGTTCCTCGACGTCGAGATGCCGGGGCTCGATGGCTTCGAGGTCGTCGAGGCGCTGACGCCGGGCGTCATGCCGCTCATCGTGTTCGTGACCGCGTTCGACGAGCACGCGCTCGCCGCGTTCGACGCGAACGCCGTCGCCTATCTATTGAAGCCGGTGGGCGAAGAGCGGCTGCGGACCGTGGTGGCACGGATCGAGCAGCTGGTCGGCTCGCCCGGCGAGGTCTCGAAGCAGGCCGCGCGCGCCAGCGCCGTGGCCGGCGCCACTCCGAAGCCGTTGCACCACGTGCTGGCACTGCAGCGCGACAGCTACTTGCTGATCCCGCTGAGCGAGGTCTGCTTCTTCCAGGTGGAAGACGGCGTCACGTACGTGAAGACCGCGAGCGCGTCCTATCGCACCAACTATGCCGTCGGCGATCTCGAGGCCAGGCTGCCGACGCCGCCGTTCTTCCGCGCGCACCGCTCCACCATCGCGAACCTCGACAAGGTGGCGACCATCAGCCCCCTGTTCAAAGGCGCGCTGCTGCTCACCATGAAGGATTCCCAGGCCAGCGAGATCCAGGTGAGCGAGCGGCAGGCGAAACACGTGCGCGACCTCCTCCAGCTCTGATTGGGGATTGGCCCCAAACGCCGCTTTGGGGAGTGGCCCCAAACCTCGTTTTGGGGCCAATCCCCAATCAGGCTAATCTCGCGGGCATGGCCAAAACCAAAGCCGGCAACATTTTCGTGGGCGTCGGTGGCTGGAACTTCGCGCCCTGGCGCGGCACCTTCTACCCCAAGGGCCTGACCCAGGCGCGCGAGCTGCATTACGCCAGCCGCGAGCTCACCGCGATCGAGATCAACTCGACGTTCTATGGTCTGCAGAAGCCCGCGACGTTCCAGAAGTGGCACGACGAGACACCCGATGGGTTCATGTTCAGCGTCAAGGCCCCGAGATTCGTGACCAATCGCAAGACGCTCGCCTCGGGCGCGTCGAGCATCGAGCGCTTCCTCGACAGCGGTGTTCTGAGCCTCGGCGCCAAGCTCGGCCCGATCAACTGGCAGCTCGCTCCCACCATGCAGTTCGACGCGCGGGACCTGGCCGGCTTTCTCGCGCTGCTGCCGCGCGAGCGCGAGGGCCACGCGCTGCGCCACGCGCTGGAAGTGCGGCACGCGAGCTTCGACTGCGAGGAGTTCGTCGCGCTGGTACGCGAGCACCAGGTGGCGGTGGTCGAAGCCGGCGACTCCGACTACCCGCGCATCCAGGCGCGCACCGCGCCCTTCAGCTATCTACGCGTGATGGGCACGAAGGCCAACGCGCCGAAGGGCTATCCACCCGCGGCCCTCGCACGCTGGCGGCAACGGGCGCAGGCGCTGGCGGCCGACGGAGACGTGTTCCTGTACTTCATCAGCGGCGCGAAGGAGCGCAACCCGCTGGCGGCGCGCGCGCTGATCGCGGCGCTGGAACCGGGCGATTAGGACTCGCACCAGGTCGTAACCACCTCTCCGCCCGGCTTGCGCGCCAGCCAGCAATGGCGAATGGCGGAATCGATGGGCACCCCGATGACCTCTTCGTCGTACTCGCACACCGCGCGGTAACGCACGTTCTGCGCCGGCGGCAGAGCCCACTCCCTGCGGCTCGCGTCGCCCGTCGGCGCGACGTTGCCCGAGCCCTTGCCGGTTTCGATGCGGATGATCGACAGCCCGCTCAGCGGAAATTCCTTCGTCCCCTCGCCCTTCATCGTCGCGGGGCACAGCGCCACCGGCGCCGCGGCCTTCCCGGGCGAGGGCGCGGGCGCGGGCGCGCTGCACGCCACGCTCAGCCACGCGCCGAACGCCGCGGCCCCGAGCGCCAAACTAGTGAACGACGACGCTGTACGAGCTCGCATTGTTCGACACGCTGCCCTTGCCAAAACCAATGAACCGGGTGCCGGGCTGTTTGCGGCGGAAGCGGCGTCCCTTGTCGTCGACGTCCGGATAGGCAGCCTCGAGGGTCTTGCGCGCGTCGGTGATCTTCTTTCCCAGCTCGGCCAGCTCTTCGGGTTTCGCGCCCGGCGTGGTGATGAGCTTCTTCTGCTTCGCCTCTAGATCGGACACCGCCTTCTGTTCCTTGTCCGGCCATTCGCGGTACTGGTCGTAGATGACGATGCCGTCGACGCCGCCCTGTGTCTTGTACTCCACGAAGAACGCCGCGTGGTTGCCGCGCGCCTTGCTCTCGTACCTGCCCTCTTCGTTGAACGTGGCGATGACCGTGCCCGCCGGAATCTTCGGCTTCGAGGTCATCGCGGTGCCCGCCTTCCAGATGCCGGTGTTGCCTACCGACGTGCTCTGCTGGACGAGCGGCACGCAGAATCCATTGCCGACGGAGCTGGTGATTTCCGCGTACGAGGGGTCGGTGAACCCTTCG
>JBIOZI010000063.1:0-11142 GCA_044871085.1 Steroidobacteraceae bacterium
CGCGCATCATCGCGGGGCAGGGCACCGCCGCCCTCGAGCTGCTCGCCGAGGTCCCCGACCTGCAGGTGATCACCACTCCCGTGGGTGGTGGGGGATTGATCGGCGGGACCGCGCTCGCCGCGAAGGCGATGGTGCCGGGCATCCGCGTGGTCGGCGCCGAGCCCGCGCAGGCCGACGACGCGTACCAGTCGTTTCGCAGCGGCGAGCGTCGCAGCGTCCTCGCGCCGAACACCATCGCGGATGGATTGCGCGGCTCGATCGGCGTGCTCAACTTCGAGCTGCTGCGCAGTCACGTCGACGACGTGGTCACCGTGACCGAGGCACAGATCGTGGCCGCCATGCGTGTGGTGCTCGAAGACTTGAAGCTGCTCATCGAGCCGTCGTCCGCGGTGCCCGTGGCAGCGGCCCTTGCTGGAAGTCTCGGCTCCGGTGCGCGCATCGGCATCGTGCTTTCCGGCGGCAACGTGGACCTTGGCCTCTGCAGCTTCCTGCGCGGTACGGCTCGGTCAATGTAAAGAATAGTTGACATTGCAGCGGCAGAATGTAAGGTATACCGGACATTCATCACTGCTGGATGTTCCATGACTCGCCCGCAAATCTCATCCTGGTTTGTCGTCCTCGTGCTCGCTCTCGCCGCCGCCGGCCTGTTTCTCGGACCCAATGGCTGGCGCATCGACTTCGGCCTGATCGGCGGTGCACCCCTCTACGTCGCCCTGGGGCTGTTCATCGTTTACCTGTCGCGGCATTCCAAAGGCGTATTTCCGGCTGAGGCCTCTCTCGCGGAACGGCAGGGCTGGGTGGGGTTCGTCTTCGTCACGCTGATCGCACTTCATTTCCTCAACTTCATGGCGGCGCTGCCGGCGCTCGGCGATCAGGCCGATCTCCTCTCGAACACTGCCTCGAGAAAATTCGGCGGCAATCTCGTCCTGCTCATCATCGTGTGGACGGTCACCAGCCGCGCCCTGCGGGCTCAGAACCCCGACGGAGTCGAGCTCGACGAGCGCGACCTGCGTATCCACCACGGCGCGCAGCGCCTGGGAAGCGGCTTCATGGTGGTGTTGATCGTGGGCGTCGTCGTCCTGCTCGCGATGTTTCCGGACGTTCTGCGACCCTGGCTGAAGCCCGTGATCGTGGGCAACGCGCTCTTGGGGTTGCTGATCGCGAGTCAGCTCGCGGAGCACGTTTCGCTGCTGTTGCGCTATCGGCGATCACGCGCTTGAGCCCGGTAGAGAACCGCATCCGGCATTGGCGAGATGCGCGTGGAGATCTCACGCAGGAGCAGCTGGCCAGGCTCTGCGGTGTCACTCGTCAGACGATCATTGCACTCGAAGGCGGCAAGTACTCACCGTCACTCGAGCTCGCCTTCAAGCTCGCGGCCGCACTCGGGCGCACGCTCGACGACGTTTTTCAATACGTAAAAGAAAAATAGCCGGGCGCGAACTGCATCACGAGCGATTGGCTTGAGTTTTGCGTCTTGAATCATCGTGTTGGTCCGCTATATTCGGACTCAATGTTGATTGACGCGTTATCCATCGTTTCCTGGCGCTCGCGCCCGCGCAGTTTCGTCGCGCTGATGTCGCTGTACGAGAGCAACTACCTGCGTCTCGCGCAATTGGCGGGGCATCTCGAACGTCTGCCGGACGTGCGCATCTCGCGCGTGGCGGACGATTGTGACCTGCGTCTCAGCGTGACGGAGCGTTCCCCGTACACGACCAGCTTCGACCTGACCTATCTTTTCCCCGAGGTGGATGGCGTTTCGACCTATCCGGACATGCGCGTGCGCATCTACCACGATGCGCGCCTGGTCGAGGCGCAGGAATGGGCCTCACAGCACGGCCATGAGGCGCTGCGTCGCATTCGGGGGCTGGCGGAGCGTGAACTGGATCAGCGTTGGGCCCGGAATACGATGCTAAATAAGTGGCTGGAATATTGCATCGATCGCGGCCACGGGTTTCGCGTGTAGTACACGACCCCGCTTTCCGCGCAGGGGTCTATGAAAGCGCTGAAGGCGTTCGGTTTCCTCGGTAACAACACTGCGCAGACGCCGCCCGAAGAAGATGGGCGCGTCATCGAGCTGTTCCGCAGCCGTGCCGAGCTGCGCAAGCAGCACGAAGAGCTGAGCGTGGAGATGAACCGCCTGCGCGACCGCCTCAAGCAGCAAGAGGCGGCCACCTCGCGCGTGCAGGAAATGTTCGAGTCGCTCGAGAAGCGGCTCGAATCGGCCGACAGCGGCCTGTCCACCATCGTGTTCTATCACCTGCGCGCCCTGTGGCAGGACGGCCGCGAGCTCATCGCCCAGATGGTGCGCGACCTCGCCGCCAAGCAGGAGGAACGTGAGCGCAAGTCGTTCGCGCTCGAAGGCAACCGGCGCCAGTTCCAGCAGCGCCAGGCGAGCGAGCAGCAGCTGCGCCAGGCCGAAACATCGATGGTCGGCGCGCGCCAGCAACTCGCGGCGTTCGACGCGCGCCTCGCCAAGCTCGACAAATGGTGGCACCGCTGGCAGCGCCCGAAGGTGGCGGCGCAGCGCCCCGCGCTCGAGGCGGCGATGGCGGCCGCGGAAACCCAGCTGAATGCGGCACGCGCGCGCGTCGAGAGCATCGAGAAGGCCGGCGCGGGCGAATTCCCCGGGCTCACGCTCGATGCCCGCCGTGCCATCAATCTCGCGGCCATCGCCTGTGCCGAAGTGCTGTGCCTGCGCCTGGCGCGCACCTCGCTGGTCTCCTCCGCGCGCGCCGCCATGTCGAAGCGGGAGTGCAACGAACACTACGGCGACCTCGCGGCCTGCATCTCGATCATGAGCGACATCGTCAAGGCGCGCGCGCTGGTCAAGCAGCGCGGCGGGCTCATGCAGGAGATCGCCCAGCGCAGCGAGCGGCTCAAGAGCACGGCCACCTACCTGGCCGAGCACGAGACCGTGCCGATTCCCGAATCCTGTGGCGTATCCGAGGGGGACATCCTCGCGCACGGCTCGCAGGGCGTCAGCTCCGCCAAACTACCGAACGTGGTGGCGGAAGACACCTGGGACCTATTCACGGTTCTGTTGCGCTGACCTGCGGCGCGTCCACGACGCGCGTGCGCTGCACGAAGCGCTTCACGCGCTGCGTGCCATTGTCGATCCACACGTAGAACGCCGGTACCACGAACAGCGACATCACAGCGCCCGCGAGCAGGCCACCCATGATGGAACGCGCCATGGGCGCGTACGACGGGCCGCCGCCGCCGACGGCGAGCTGCGCGTCGCCCGCGGCCAGCGGCAGCAATCCGAGCGAGGCGGTCAGCGTCGTCATGAGAATGGGTCGCAGCCGGTCGCGTCCGGCCTGCACGATGGCCGCCATGCGTTCCATGCCGCTCGCGCGCAGCTCGTTGATGTGCGCCACCAGCACGATGCCGATGTTGACGACCACGCCGATGAGGATCTGCACGCCGATGAACGCCATGAGCGTGACCGTCGTGCGGGTGGCGAACAGCAGCCAGACGACGCCGACGATGGCCATCAAGATGGACGTGATGATGGAGACCGGGTAGACCGTGCTCTCGAACACCGCCGCCATGACCAGGTAGATCATCGCGATCGCCAGCAGCAGGTTGAACACCATGGTCTGCGAGTTCTCGTCCTGCTGCTCGAAGCCCTTGCCGAGCTTCCAGCTGTAGCCTGGCGGCAGCTGGTAGTTCTTCAGCAGCGCCTCGGCTTCCTTGCCGACGGCGTCGAGCGTCGCGTCGCTCTTCACGTTGCCGCTCACGGCCACGGACGTCAGCCGGTCGATGCGTTCGATGGCGCGCGGCCCGCGCGCGACGCGGAAATCCGACACCGCGGACAGCGGGACGTGGGTGCCGTTCGGCAGATAGATCGGGAACTCGGCCAGGTTGTCGATCGACTGGCGGTCCGACTCGCGAAATGCCAGCCGCAGCGTGAGCTCGCGTTCGGTGCCGCGGAATTCGCGCAGCCGGTCGCCCCGCATGCCGGCGGCCACCGCCTGGGCGACCTCGCGCGAGGTCAGGCCGAGCGCCGCGGCACGCTGCCGGTTCACGACGATCTGCACCTCTTCGTCACCTTCGCGCGCCTCCGAGCGCACGCTCTCGAGGCCCTTGACGCTCGACAACAGGCGCGCGATCTCGTCGCTCAGGTTCGCGAGCCGTTCGCTCGACTCGCCGGTGAGCTGCACGCTGAAGCGCTGGCCGCCCATCGCGTTCTCGTCGTCCCACTTGAAGCCCGGCTTGCCGATGATGATCTCCGGCAGTCCGGCCTGCGCCTTTTCGATGAATTCGGGCGGCCGCGGCCCGCCGTCGTCGCGGTCCTTGAGCACGATCACCGAGTGCGCATGCGTCGGATCGTAGACGGAGTAGACGCTCTTGATGCCGAGCTCCTTGGCCTTCGCCTCGAAGTGCTTCTCGATGGTGACCACCGCCGCCTCGACGCGGTCGATGGGGTGCGAGCCCTTGAGGTTGTAGTTGAGGAACACCTGCGTGCCGGCGTCCTGCGCGCCCGGATCGAACTTGAGGAACTTGCCCGGGTACATCGCGGAGAGTTTCAGCAGGCCACAGGTGAGCCCGACGACCAGCACGAGGCCGAACGCGGTCCAGCCGCGATGGTGGATGCTCCAGTCGAGCGCGCGCGTGTAGCGGTCCTGCAGGCGCGCGATCCAGCTGCGCCGGTCGATGGGCGGCGGCGCGGCGAAGCGTGAGATGGTCATCGGGATCAGCGTCTGCGCGATGATGAGCGAGGCGATCATCGCGACGCAGATCGGAATGGCGGCGTGGGTGAGCCAGATGGAGATCTGGTTGTTGTTGCCGAACAGGATGGGCAGGAACACCACCACGCAGGTCGAGGTGCCGGCGAGCGTCGCGACGCCGACTTCCCTGACGCCCGCGAGCGTGGCGCGCTGTGGATTCCCGGGGTCGAGCTGCCGATGGCGGAAGACGCTCTCCGTCACGACCACCGCGTTGTCCACGAGCATGCCGATGGCGAGCATCATCCCCATCATCGACATCACGTTGACGGTGAGCCCGGCGAAGTACATCACGGCGAGCGTCACCAGCAGCGACAGCGGCACCGAGGCGCTGACGATGAGGGTGGTGGGCCAGTGGCGCAGGAACAGGAACAGCACCACGAACGCCAGCGCCGCGCCGATGAGCCCGGCTTCGGTCAGGTCCGAGAGCGAATTGCGGATCGACTCCGCCTGGTTGTCGATGACGAACACGTTGATGCCCTGCATCTGCGGCAGCGCCTTGTTGCGCTCGATGACCGCGAGCACGTGGTCGACCACGTCGACCACATTGGCCTGCGTGGACTTGAACACGTCGAGACCGACGGCGGGCCGGCCGTCGAGATGGCGGCGAAAGGTGATCTCGGGGCTGACCAGCTCGATGCTGGCGACGTCGCCGACGCGTACGTTGCCGCGGATCACGAGATTGCGGATCTCGTCGAGCGTGCGGAACTCGCCGAGCGGGCGCACCGAGAGCCGTTCGCCGTTGCCCGTGATCTGTCCCGCGCCCACGGAGAAGTTGCTCTTCTCGAGCAGGCCCACGAGGTCGCGCACGTCGACGCCGTGCGCGGCGAGGCGGCCGGGATCGACGAGGATGCGCACTTCGCGCGCCTCGACGCCCGCGAGCTCGACGCGCGCCACGCCGTCGAGGCGTTCGATCGGCTTCTTGAAGTACCGGTCCAGCAGGTCGTACTGCGTCGAGAGGTCCTGGTCCGCGGAGAAGCGCACCGTGAGCATGGGTGCATCGGAGGCCGATGCCATCCACATCCACATGCGATTGGCCGTCTTCGGTAGTTGGGCGCGCACCGCGTCGAGCTTGGCGCGTACCTCGAACGCGGCGGTGTTGATGTCCGTGCCCCAGGCGAAGCGGATCTCGAAGCGCGCGTCCGAGTCGGTGGACGTCGAGCGCATCTCCTCGATGCCTGGCAGGGTTGCAAGCGCGTCTTCGACTGGGCGGGTGATGAGCTCCTCGGTTTCCTCCGGCGTGGAGCCCGCGTACGGCACGCCGGCGCCCATGAACGGGAAGCTCACGTCGGGATACTGCTCGAGTGGCAGCAGCCGCGACGCGACCAGGCCGATGACCGCCACCGCCGCGAAGGTCATGAGCGTGGTGACCGGCCGGCGCAGCGCGAAATCGGTATGGACCATCAGCCCTCCGCGCCGCCGAGCGCAACCGGGCGCGCGTCGCCCGGGAGAGGCGCCGTCTTGGAGTTGCTCTTCACGAACTCCTTGCGGTCGAGCACGGCGTACAGCACGGGGATGACGACCAGCGTGAGGAAGGTGGCGACGAGGTTGCCGGCGATGACGGTGATGGCCATGGGACGGCGGATCTCGGCGCCTTCCCCGATGCCGATGGCCATCGGTATGAGGCCGATGATGGTGCTGACACTGGTGATCAAGATGGGCCGCAGGCGGGTGCGCCCGGCGAGTTTGATCGCCTCGATCTTCTCCAACCCGCGCTCGCGCGCCTGGTTGATCGCATCGATGAGCACGATCGCGTTGTTCACCACGATGCCCGCGAGCATGATGAGCCCGATGAGCGCGACGGAGTTGATCGTGGTGCCGGTGAGGTAGAGGCCCCAGACCGAGCCGATGAGGCCCATGGGGATCGTGAAGAGAATCACGAACGGGTGCAGCAGCGATTCGAACTGCGAGGCCATCACGAGGTACACCAGGAACACGGCCAGCGCGAACGCCAGCCCGAGCGAGCGGAAGCTCTGTGTCATCTCCTCGCTCTGGCCCGAGACGGAGCCTGTCACCCCGACGGGCAGCGTGGTCTCGGCGAGGATCTGCTGCGCCACGCGCGTCGCGTCGCCGAGATCGCCGCTGGCGGGCGCGGCGGAGATCACGGCCACGCGCTCCTGGTTGGCGCGGCGGATCTCCGCCGGGCCGCTCGCGAGGCGCACGTCGGCGACGGCCGAGAGCGGCACGGGACGGTCGGAGCCGGGGTTCACGACGAGATTGCGCACTTCCTCGATGGACGCGGCGCGCGTGTCGACGCTGCGCACCAGCACGTCGATTTTCTTTTCCTGCAGGCGGTACCGCGTCGCCAGGTCACCGCGCACGTTGGAGACCACGCGATCCGCGATGTCGCGCACGGCGAGGCCGAGCTGCGAGGCGCGCTCCTGGTCGAACACGATCTGGATCTCCGGGTGGCCACCCTCGATGCTCGAACGGACGTCGCGGAATGCCCCGGAGCCCTCCATGCGGGTGCGAACGGCATTCGCAGCCGACGACAACCGCTCGAGATCGTAGCCCGCCAGCACCACCTCCACCGGCGTCGCGAGCGTCAGCAGCGAGGGACGGGTGAACTCGTACTGCGCGCCGGGAATATCGGACAGCCGCTCGCGCATGCTCTGCATCGCGCGCTCTTCACCCTGCCGGTCGATCGGTGCCCGCAGCCGCACGTCGAGGTTGCCCGTGTTCTCTCCGGCGTCGACTGGATTCGCGTCGAGCCGGTTGCCCGAGCCCGCAACCGCATACGCGCTGTCGAGGTTCGGCAGGGTGCGCGCGGCATCGTGGATGCGCGCGATCTGCCGGTCGGTGGTCTCGAGCGGCGCTCCGGCCGGCAGACGCATCTTCACCGTGAACTCGCCCTGGGAGAGCTGCGGAATCAGCTCGGTGCCGAGGCCGGGAAGAATGAGCGCCGTCACCGCCAGCATCGCGAACGCGCCTCCGAGCACCACCCCGCGACGCGCGAGGGCCCAGGCCAGCAGGCGCGGATAGTTGCGATCGAGCGCGCGGTATGCGGCCTGTGTGATCCAGAGGAAGGGCGACAGCACGACGCCAAACAACTTGCCGGCGAGGCCGAACATCAGGCGCGTGGTGCGGACCAGGAACGTGATCGCGAGCTGGCGCAACCAGCCGAGCGCGCCGGAGATCCAGCGCAGCGCGGCGATGCACCACCAGAACGGGCGGAAGCGCACCCGTTGCGGTGCCGCCAGCGGCCGCCACGGCCGCACGATGTCGACTACGCGCAGGTTGGCGGGCGCCGCGCGCGCGTACGCCTGGAGCGCCACCACGGTCTCGCGCGGCTCGCCGGCGTCTGGCGCAAGCGGCTTCTCGGCATCGCCGAGCCGCGCGCGCCAGGCGGTGAGCATGGGCACCAGCGTGATGCCGATCATCAGCGAGATGATCTGCGCGAACGTCACGGTGAGCGCCTGGTCGCGGAACAACTGGCCGGCGATGCCGCTCACGAACACCATGGGGAAGAAGACGGCGACCGAGGTCAGTGTGGAAGCGGTGACGGCCGTCGCCACTTCCGCGGTTCCCTCGCGCGCAGCATCGATGGTGCTCTGGCCGGCTTCCTTGCGCCGGGCGATGGCCTCGAGGATGACGACCGAGTTGTCGATGAGCATGCCGACCGACAGCGCGATTCCACCGAGGGACATGACGTTCAGCGTGAGGTCGAACGCGTACATCATCACGAAGATGCCGACCACCGTCACCGGAATGACGATGCCCGTGACGATCGTCGCCCAGGCGTCGCGCAGGAAGAAATACAGCACCAGGATCGAGAGCAGGCCGCCCCACAGCGCCGCCTGGCTCACGTCGCTGACCGCGCTCGCGATGAACTTCGATTGGTCGTAGACCGGCACCAGTTTCGTGCCCGCGGGCAGGGTCTTCTCGAGCGTTTCGAGCTTCGCGCGGATGCCCTGCGCGAGCTGCACGGTGTTCGCATCGCCTTCCTTGTAGACGGCGAGCTCGATGCACTCATCCCCGTTCAGGCGCGTGATGGCGGTGCGATCCTTGTAGCCTTCCTCGACGCGGGCGACGTCCTTCAGATAGACGGGCTGCCCGTCCACGGTGGCGATCACGGAGTTCGCCATGTCCTCGAGCGTGTCGAACTCGTTCATGGTGCGCACGAGGAAGCGCTGCGTGCCCTGCTCGAGCCGGCCGCCGGAGAGGTTCACGTTCTCGGCGCCGATGCGCGCGGTCACCTGTTCGATCGACAGCTTGAGCTGCGCGAGGCGCTGTTGATCGACGTAGACCTGCACCTCGTCTTCGAAGCCGCCGCTGACTTTCACCGCGGCCGATCCGTCGACCGACTCGATGGCGAGCTTGATGCGGTCGTCGGCGAACCGGCGCAGGAACTTCAGCCGATCCTCGTTCGAGACGCCTTTCGCGCTCTCGTCGACGAACGCCACGCGCATGACGGGCTCGCTCGATGGATCGAATCGCAGCAGCAGCGGGCGCGAGGCCTCGACCGGCAGCCACAGGAGGTCGAGGCGCTCGCGGATCTCGATGCTCGCGAACTCCATCTCCGTGCCCCACGAGAATTCCACGATCACGTCCGACTGGCCGGAGCGCGACACCGAGCGCACCGAGCGCACGTTGCGCACCACGCCCGCGGCTTCTTCGACGGGACGCGAAATCAGGTTCTCGAGCTCGGCCGGCGCGGCACCGGGCAGCTCGGTGCGGATCGTGAGAGTGGGGTATGAGAGGTCGGGCAGCAGGTTCACTTTGAGCCGCGACAGCGAGATGAACCCGAGCAGCGTGATCGCCACCGTCGCCATGGCGATGGTGACGCGCCGGCGAATCGCGAAGTCGACCAGCGTCATGCGCGCCCCCGACTAACGACGGACAGTCTGTTCGAGCGTGACGACGCGCACCGGGTTGCCGTCCTTGAGGCCGTTCTGCCCCACGACGACCACCTGCTCGGCGCCGGCCAGGCCCTCGAGGACTTCGATCTTGCCCGCGTTGGCGAGCCCGACCTTGATGGTGCGCTGCTCGGCCTTGCCACCGGCGACGACGAACACGTTCGATGCGCCATCGCTGTCGAGCAGTGCCGCGCGCGGGATCGTCAGCGCTTCCGCGCGGCGCTCGAAGACGATGCCGACGCGCGCGAACATGCCGGGCTTGAGGTCGCCCTTGGGGTCGGTCACCTCGAGCGTCACCTTGAACGTCGCGGTGGCCGCATCGACGGTGGGCGAGACCAGTTTGACCAGGGCGGGGAATGTGCGGCCCGCGAGCGCATCGGCGCCCACCGAGGCGGTCTGGCCGGGCTTGAGCCGCGCGAGCTCGCGTTCGGGCACGAAGACGCTGGCCTTGAGCGGAATGGGGTCGGTGACGCGGAATACTTTCGCGCCCACCGCGATTTCCTGGCCCAGGCGCACGTGACGCGCGGAGACGATTCCTGCGAAGGGCGCGCGGATCTCGCTGTACGAGAGGCTCAGACGCGCGATGTCGTCCGTCGCGCGCTGATTCTCGAGATCGTACTTGAGGCTCTCGAACGCACCCGCGGCCACGAGCCCCTTCTGATGCAGCTCGACCTGACGATTGAAATCGCGTTCGGTCTTGGCGAGCGCCGCGCGCGCCTGCGCGGCCTGCAGTCGCAGCTGGCGGTCGTCGAGCACCGCGAGCACCTGGCCCTCGCGCACACGATCGCCTTCTTCGACCAGGATGCGGCGCACCTCGCCGCCGACTTTCGCGATGACCTCGGCGTCGGCTTCCGCTTCGAGCGTCGCGGTGCCGCTGTACATCGCGAGCATTTCCGTGCGCTCGGGTCGCGCGACCTCCACGGGAATGGCCGCATCGGCCTTGGCCTTCGCTTCTTTTTCCTTCGTGGTGTTGTCGGCGGCGACTCCGTCCTTCGCGCAGGAAGCAAGTGCCAACGCGAGCCCGATGAGGCTCACGCGCAAAAAGAAAGTGTTCATGGCCCGTCCCCTTGATCGCTGCAGTTGAGACGCTGCGCGACCCGCGATGGTTGCGATATGGGGCGGAGTGTAGGCAAATCAGGTGTTATAGTCAACTACAACACCAAATCTGAAGGCTGGGCAATGGGGTGCCCGGCCTTCAGGGGAAGACTTCTGTCAGTCGGTGCTCTTTTCGACCTTGGGTTCGCTGCGTACCGTGCGCGTGGGCGCGGAGTGGATGGGGCGCATCCCGGTGACCATGTCCGTCATGACCTCCGTGGCCTGGTCGAGCACGGTATCCGGAAACTTGGCGTCGGCCAGCTCTTCGGCGGTCTTGAGCGCCGGGAGGTTCTGCGCCGCGCGGCGCGCGTTCTCGCGTCCCAGGCGCTCTTTCTCGAGCCGCTCGCGCTCGAGCTTGCGCTGCTGCAGATTGAGCGACAGGGAGGTCTGCTTGCGCATGACGTCGGCAGCCGCGAGATCCGCGACCAGCCAGCGGTAGTTCGGGTCGCGATCGGCGCGGGTCT
>JBIOZI010000064.1:0-9948 GCA_044871085.1 Steroidobacteraceae bacterium
GAATCGGTGCCCATGGAGCCTTCGAGGATCGGCGTGCCGTTCATCGTCACGGGCCGGCCGAGCACGGTCGGGCCCGTGAGCTCCGCGGTCGTCGACTTGCTCGACGAGCTGGTCGCGGTCTTCTCGGCCTCGGTGCTCTCCGCCAGCACGACGGTCAGCGTGTCGCCGACGTTGCGCGCCGTGACGTTGTTCCACAGCGAGACGTCCGTGCCCTGCGCATAGATGGCGCCCGGCAGCGGCTTGGCGAGATCCGAGACTTCCGGCCACGCGGCATCGAAGTCGCGTCCACCATCTTCGCGCAGGTGGTTGGTCAGCGAGCAGCCCGTGAGCAGCCAGGCGGCGGCCACCACCAGTGCCAGGAGCAATTGCGAATGCCGTTGTTTCATGAGCGCGGCCCCGAATCTCACAGTTGATTGTTCACGTATTCGAGCATCTGGTCGGCGGTGGAGATGGCCTTCGAGTTCATCTCGTAAGCGCGCTGCGTCTCGATCATGTTGACCAGCTCCTCGACGACGTTGACGTTGGAGGACTCGAAGAAGCCCTGCAGCGTCGTGCCGAGGCCGTTCGCGCCCGGCGTACCGGTCTGCGCGGGACCGCTGGACGCGGACTCCACCAGCAAGTTCTCGCCCAGCGGCTCGAGGCCGGAAGGGTTGATGAAATCGGTGAGCTGCAGCTGGCCCACCTGCACGGGCGTGGTCTGCCCGCCGACACGCACGGTGACGACGCCGTCGCGCGAGATGGCGACCGACTGGGCGCCGTCGGGAATGCTGATGCCCGGCTGCAGCACGTAGCCGCTCGAGGTCACCATCTGGCCCTGCGCGTTCAACTGGAAGTTGCCATCGCGCGTATAGGCGGTGTTGCCGTCGGGAAGCTGGATCTGGAAGAAACCGCGGCCCTCGACGGCCACGTCGAACGAGTTGTCGGTCTGTGTGAATCCGCCCTGCGTGTAGATCTTCTCGGTGGCCACGACGCGCACGCCGGTGCCCAGGTGCAGGCCGGTCGGGGCCTGGGTGTCCTGCGAGGTCGAGCCGCCCACCTGCCGCAGGTTCTGGTAGAGCAGGTCTTCGAATACGGCGCGGCCCTTCTTGAAGCCGGCGGTGCTGACGTTCGCGAGGTTGTTGGAGGTCACGGCGAGCTTCGTCTGCTGCGCGTCGAGACCCGTCTTGGCTGCCCAGAGTGCTGGATTCATCTTCTGCTCCTGACTGTTTAACCGAGACGCAGCAACTGCGCCGCGGCCTGGCCGTTCTCTTCGGCGTTGCGAATCGCCTTGACCTGCATTTCGAAATGGCGCGCCAGCTCGATCATGTTCACCATGGCTTCCGCGACGTTGACGTTGCTGGCCTCGAGCACGCCCGAGCTGATCTGCACCGCCGCGTCGGCGGGCGCGTCGCTGCCGTCCTTCATGCGGAACAGGCCGTCGTCGCCGCGATCGACCGCCTCGTTGGCCGGATTCACCAGCTTGACGCGGCCTATTGTCGAAGTGGTCTGGGGCGATTGCCCCTGCGCCACGATGGAGATCGATCCGTCGCGCGCGAAGAATATGGACGAGTACGGCGGCACCACGATGGGACCGCCGTCGCCCAGCACGGGCCGGCCAGTGCCGGTCACGAGCTGCCCGGTGGGGTCGATCTGCAGGTCGCCGCCGCGCGTGTAGGCCTCGCGGCCGTTGGCGTCCTGCACCGCGATCCAGCCGGTGCCGTTCACCGCGATGTCGAGCTCGCGCCCCGTCGCCTGCAGCGGGCCCGACTTGTGGTCGAAACCCGTGCTGCCGTTGGTGGCGTAGACCCGCGACGCGTAGCCCGAGCCGTCGACGGCGCGGCCCTGGAACGCCGCGAGATCGGCCTTGAAACCCGAGGTGCTCGCGTTCGCGAGGTTGTGGTTGTTGACGGTCTGCGCGCGGAGAGTCTCCTTCGCGCCGGTCATCGCCACGTAGATCATGCGGTCCATATGTCGTACCTAACTACGCGTCTCAGCGTATGTTGATGATGGTCTGCGTCACCGCGTCGGCCGTGCTGATCATCTGCGCATTCGCCTGGAAGTTGCGCTGCGCGGTGATCATCCTGACCAGCTCTTCGGTGATGTCCACGTTGGAGGCCTCGAGCGCGCCGGACTGCACCAGCCCGAAGCCCGAGTTGCCGGCCTGCCCGCGCAGCGCCTGGCCCGACGCGAACGTCTCGGCCCACTGCGTGTTGCCGAGCTGCTGCAGGCCCTGCACGTTGGAGAAATTCGCGATCGCCACCTGGCCGAGCGGCTGCGAGCGGCCGTTGGTGAAGCGCGCCTGCACGATGCCGGTCTCGTTGATGTCGATGCCGATCAGGCGGCCGGTCGTGAAGCCGTCCTGCGTCACGGAATTCACGGCGAAGTTGGCGCCGAACTGCGTGGAGCGGGACAGGTCGACCGTGATGGTCATGTTGGCCGCGCCGGTGGCCGGCGTGTACGTCGGGAAGGCGGCGAGGCCGCCGGCCGGTGCGGTGAGCAGGCCGACGTTCGAATACTGCAGGGTGATGGACGAGCCCGGCACGCCGCCGTCGACCGCCGTGCCGTCGATGTACAGCCGCGTGTTCCATTGATTCGCGGTCGCGGTCTTCGTGAAGTACAACGTGCCGGTGTGCGCCGCGCCCAGCGAGTCGAACAGCGTGAGCGACGTCGCCTGGTTGAAGGTGTTCGGGTCATTGGGATCGAAGGGCGCGACCGGCGGCACCGCGGCGCTGGCCGGAAGATTGAGCACGTATTCCACTTCGCTGGTCGCCTGTGGCGCCGCGTCGGTGGTCTGCAGCCGCAGATCGGCCAGGCCGCCGGTGTTGAAGCCGCCGGCGCCGAGCGGCGGATACACCTGCAGGCGCTGCTGGGCGGCGTTCACGACGAAACCGTCGCGGTCCACCTGGAAGGCACCGGCGCGCGAATACGACAGCGCGCCCGAATCGGAGAGGATGAACAGGCCCTGCCCCGAGATCGCGAGGTCGAGGTTCGAGTCCGTGAACTCGATGTTGCCCTGCGCGAACTGCTGCGCGACGTTCGAGACGCGCACGCCGTTGCCGCTCGAATTGGAGGACACGCCCTGCAGCGATACCGCGAACAGGTCGGCGAACTCGGTGCGCGAGCCCTTGAAGCCGGTGGTGGCGGTGTTGGCCACGTTGTTGGCCGTGACGTTGAGGTCCGACTGGGCGGCGTTGAGGCCCGAGAGGGCTATGCGAAATGGCATTTGACGATCTCCTTCAGAATCTGGGTTAGAGGACGCGTTCCACGTCGCTCATCGAAATTTCTCCGAGCACGTCGGTGTCGAGGATCAGGCCGCCCGTGGCCGGATCGAGCGCGACGCTCGACACTCCGGCGGCGATGCTCGTGGCCAGCGATTCATTCTTGCCGGCGACATTGGCGATGATCTCCACCTGGTAGGCGCCGCCGGCGACGGCCGTGCCCGCGTCGTTCATGCCGTCCCAGGCGAAACCGCGCAGCCCGGCCTTCGGGTCGAGCGCCTGGGTACGGATCGTCGCGCCGCTCGAGTCCTTGATGACCATCTGCAGCGCCGTGGTGCCCTTCGGCACGTCGATCGCGCCGGCGACGCCGACGCGGTCCGCGGCCGGCGCCGGTAGATAGACGCGGCTGCCCTGCGCGACGATCGTGCGGCCGATCATCGCGGCCCCGTCGAGCACCTGGTTGCCGCGCAGCGAGCTGGTCAGCGCGGTGATGGCGGTGTTGATCTCCTTGAGACCCGACACCGAGCTGAACTGCGCCAGCTGCCCCACGTATTGCGACGGGTCCAGCGGCTTGAATGGATCCTGGTTCTTGAGCTGCGTGATCATGAGCTGCAGGAAGTCGTCCTGGCCGAGCTCGGTCTTGCTGGCGTTGGCGGCGTTGGCGGCCTGCGCATTCGCGAGGTCCTCGGCGCTGCGCTGCCGCACCATGGCGGCGTTCACTATGTCCATGTCTATCATGTGCGTGCCTCTCTCCTATCAACTCTGGCCGAGCCGCAGCGTCGCCAGCAGCAGCTCTTTCGAGGTGTTCATGACCTCGACGTTGTTCTGGTACGAGCGCGAGGCCGAGATCATGTTGACCATCTCCTCGACCACGTTGACCGCGGGCGCGTAGACGTAGCCCTTGGCATCCGCCAGCGGGTTGCCGGGCTCATAGCGCGCGCTCGGCGGCGCCGCCGACTCGTAGATGCCGGTGACCTTGACGGCCGCGCCGACCTGCTCGCCCGGCCGCGCCGCGAGCGCGGTCTTCACGGCCTCGAAGATCGGATGGCGGGCCTTGTAGACCTGCGCCGGGTCGCCGCTGACGCTCTCGGCGTTGGCGAGGTTGCTCGCGGTGGTGTTCAGCCGCACGGTCTGCGCGGCCATGCCGGAGCCGGCGATGTCGAATGCCTTGAAGGAAGACATGGGGGTTACTGCCTGCAGTGACGAGCGGTGGCCATATGGGGGGTCTCCTAGCTACCGAGGATCGCGGTCAGCAGGCCGCGGAACTTCGAATTGAGGAACGTCAGCGTGGCCTGGTAGCGCACCGCGTTTTCCGCGAACGAGGCCTGCTCGATCTGCGCGTCGACGGTGTTGCCGTCGAGCGCCGGCGCGAGCGGCGTGCGGTACTTGAGGTCGGGATTCGTGGCGGCGTCGGCGCCGGTGGCGGCGCCGATGTGCCCCGCCTGCGTGGTCGCGAGCGCCACGCCCGAGGTCTGCGTACCGGCCGCGCGCGCCATCGCCTGGCGGAAATCGATGTCGCGGGCCCGGAATCCAGGCGTGTCGGCGTTCGCGAGATTGTTCGCGATCAGCTCACCGCGCCTGGCGCGCACGTCGAGCGCCGCTGCGTGCACGCTGACGTACTGGTCGAGATTCAATGGCATGGTCGCTCCTCGCGTCGGTAAGCCGACATGCCGGGGAGCGAAGCAAGCGACGTGCCATGACGGCCTTTGGCCCGTCCGGCGGCTGTTCGCGTGAATGCAAGGTTGGAAGTTGTGACGGCGCGCGCGCGGCGGCGGCGGCGGATTGCCGCGCGCGGCGGATGACTGCAGGGCCGCCGCGCGTCGGCCCCCGCTTTCCGTGTAACGGTCGCGCGCAATCATTCTTGAGCGCGCGGCCCGCCCCGCCGCGGCTGGCACGTCGATTGCTAACTACATGCCATGTTGGTCAATCGTTTGACTGTCCTGTGCCTGCCCGGCCTCGTCTGCGCCGCGCTGCTGCCGGGCCCGCGCGCGTCCGCGCAGGCGAATGCCCCGCTGCAATCGCTCGAGGCGGTGCGGCACGCGGCCGAAATCGCACTGCGCGCCACGCTCGGTCCGGATCTCGCGGGCGTCGAGCTCGAAGCCGTGGCGCTCGACGCGCGGCTGCGGCTGCCGGCCTGCGCGCGCAAACCCGTCGGCAGCACCCTTCCGCCGCGCGGCGCGCAGTCGCGCGCGCTGGTACGCGTGGCCTGCACGCAGGGCGCGAGCTGGAGCATCAACGTGTCGGTGGAGATCCGGCGCCGCGCCGAGGTGCTGGTCACGCGGCGCGCCGTGGCGCGTGGTGAAACCCTCGGGCCGGCCGATGTCAGCGTGCAGAGCCGCGTACTGCCCGGCCTCGCCTCGCCCTTCGTCGGCAAGACGGCGGATCTCGCCGGCCGCCCGGCGCGGCGCGCCATTCCGGAAGGCACGGCGGTGCCCGCCGATGCGCTCACTCCGGCGTTCCTGATCCGGCGCGGCCAGAACGTGACACTCACCGCTTCCAGCGCCGGGGTCGAGGTACGGGCGCCGGGCCTGGCGCTGGCGGACGCCACCGCGTATCAGCGCGTACGGGTACAGAACCTCAACTCATTAAAGATAGTGGAAGGCGTGGCCGACACCGACGGCATGGTCCGGATCACGCCATGACCCGTCTGCTGACCGGTTCCGTGTGATGCACTTCACGCCGGGGGCGCGGATAAGCGCCAAATTTTTGTCGAACGGCCTAAAGTTTCGTATCCACGCGCCGTTACTGGGTACGTAGATCACTCGGAGACGATGAGATGGCGAACAAAATCAGTGGAATCGACGGACGCCCGGTGCAAGTGGGAGGCGGTGCCCCCGTCTCGCGCGTGCGCGACACCACGTCGGAGGGCCGCAAGGCCGAAACCACCGCGACCGCTTCGAACATCGACGTCTCCGATACCGCGCGTGCCCTGGCCGCGCTCGAAGACAAGATCTCCACCCTGCCGGTGGTGAACGAGAGCCGCGTCGACGCCGTGCGTCGCGCCATCGACGAAGGCCGCTACCACGTCGATCCGCAGCGTGTCGCCGACAAGATGCTGCGCTTCGAAGTGGACCTGCTGGCCGCCATCCCGGCGCACAAGTAATCCCCCAGACCATTCGGAGCGCCGATTCCCGTGGATGCCGCCCTGACCCGTGACACGCTCGGCCGCCTGCTGGCCGAGGAAAACGGCGCGCTCGGTGAATTCGAATCCCTGCTCGATCGCGAATACGGCGCGCTCACCAGTCGCGACATCGACGCGCTCGAGAATCTCTCCGAGGCGCGCCAGACGAACGTCGTGAAGCTGCTCAAGATCGAGGAGGAGCGCCGCTCGCTGTGCAACATGCTCGGCTTCGGCACCGACCTCGTGGGCCTGTCGAAGCTGATCGCCTGGTGCGATCCGCTGCGCTCCCTGCACTCGCGCTACGAGGAATGCGCGACGCGCGCGAAGAGGTGTCGCGAGCTCAACGACCGCAATGGAATTCTCGTCGGCGCCCAGATCAAGCGCGTCGAAGGACTGCTGGGCGCCATGACCGGCTCGACGGCCGAGCCGCGTGGCTACGGCCCGCGCGGCCAGTCGAACCCGTACGGCACCGCGGCCGGCAAAGTGATCTGCGCCGAAGCCTGACCCTCGCTTGCTCGTTTTCCGCCTCTGAACGCGCCTCACGGCGCGTTTTTTTTGGCCGCGCGTGTTCCACGTGGATCACTAACTACCCTCGTTAACCTAATGCCGGACGCGTGCGTGACGCGCGTCTCGATCGGCGCTACCCGGTCACACCTAACAACCCAACATAAGAGACGCGGTTCAAATAATTGCCGCGCACCCGCGAAGCCCGTCACATTTGGCGGCTCAATTCGTCCGCCTTGCCGCCGTAAACCCTCTCAGGGTGCTGATGCACGTGCATCGACACCAACTTCTCGCTGGCGGCAGCTCGCGGGTTCTTGCACCGACCGACGGTACTCCTCTCTCGCAAGTGCTCGTGTGCTGCCGCTGGCCCCAAACGACTGAAGGGTTACCCGAAGATGCAAACGATGAAGCTCCGCGCGATGCAGCACCCTGGCCAGGCCGTGGAACTGCTCGACAGCTTCATCCTCTGCGAGGGACGCCTGCCGAGCGAATCGCATCGGCTGACGCATGGCAGTCAGCTCACGCCGTCGCTCGAGAAGCTCGCCTCACGTTCGCTCGAAGACGGCAACGTGTGGCGCGCCTGGACCGATGATCGGGTGATCTGGCTGTGGACCTGCGAGGTCTCGCTGGACCGCTCACGCGAGCGCGGCATGCCAGTCATGGAGGTCGCGCGATACGACGAATCCGGAACGATCGAAGAAAGCGGCACCTGGGTGTGCCTGGGCAACGACAGCTGGCAGCGGTGTGAAGCATGAATCTGCGTACTATTTTCATAGCAATGAGTCTCTTGACGTTGGCCGCCTGCGGTGGCGGCGGATCGGCCGGTACTTCCGCGCCGGCGTCCTCGTCCCAGCCGGCCGCGGCACCGGGCGCCCCGAGCGCCCCGAGCGCGCCCACTTCGAGCACGCCGCCGGCGGCCGCCGCCGCCGACCTGGCGCTCGCGGCGCGCATCTACAAGGGTGATGCCCGCACGCCTGCCGGCTTCGACGTCGAGACGCGCCCCTCGAACGTGATGGGCACGCTGTCCACGCGCCATCTCAAGAACACCGATTTCATCAACGGACCGCAGGCCGCGAGCACGCCCACCTTCGAGATGTGCAGCAACGACATGGCGCAGGTCATCGAATGGTCCGAGCGCCAGGCGACCTGGAACGGCCAGTATTCGGATCTCGTGGAAGTGCGCAGCGACGCGCGCATGTTCGAGATCGTGCGCGTGCCGCGCGCCGACGTCACCGCGATGCTGCGCCACCGCGTGTTCCGCTGCGACTATCTCGACCGCTCGAGCACCGACCTGCGCGCCGACGTCGGTTCGGCCGGCAGCATGAACCAGCGTCCCCTGAACGCCAACGAGCTCGAGGCGCTGGCCGAGTACCTCTGGCAGTTCACGATGTTCAACAACTCGGACGTGGCCGTGGAAAGCAGCTCACGCTCGGGCTCGGGCGGCGCGCTGGTGCAGACGATCCGCATGGGTCAGATGACGCGCGGCCCGGCCGGCGGCTGCGACACCGTGCAGATCAACGACTGGACACACACGATGAGCGCCACCGATGGATCGATCACGCGCTCGCTGTCGACCGTACGCACGTTCAAGGTCAAGAGCACGGGCGGCACCACCGAGATCTGCGCCGGCTGATCGCCCGGGCCAGTCGGCTCACAGCTCCTGCGCGAGCTTGCGCAGGTAATTGCGGAACGGCGTCGCGAGCTCCTTGTGCGCCAGCGCGTACTCCACGTTGGCCTGTAGATAGCCGAGCTTGCTGCCGCAGTCGAAGCGCTTGCCGGCGAAACGATAGGCGTAGACCGGCTCGTCGTTCATGAGACGCGCGATGCCGTCGGTGAGCTGGATCTCGCCGCCCGCGCCTTCGCCGATGCGCTCGAGATGCGTGAACACGCGCGGCGTGAGCAGGTAACGCCCGACCACCGCGAGATTCGACGGCGCCACCGAGGGCTTGGGCTTCTCGACGATGCGCTCGACGCGCAGCAGCTCGCCGCGCCTCGCGCCCGTCTTCACGATGCCGTACTTGTCGGTCTGCGAATGCGGCACCGTCTGGACCGCGACCATGCTGCCGTCATCGAAACGATCCGCCATCTGCTTGAGACAGGCCTGCTCGGCCTCGATGAGATCGTCGGCCAGGTGCACGAAGAACGGCGCGTCGCCGACGGCGGGTTTGGCGCACAGCACGGCGTGTCCGAGGCCCAGCGGCGCGGGCTGGCGGATGTAGATGCACGAGGCGTACGAGGGCAGCACGCTCTTGAGCATGGTGAGCAGCTCGCTCTTGCCCTGCTTGAGCAGCAGGTTTTCAAGCTCTCCGTCGGAATCGAAATGGTCTTCGATGGCGCGCTTCGAAGAGCCGGTGATGAACACCAGCCGCTTTGCACCGGCCTCCAGCGCCTCTTCCACCGCATATTGAATGAGTGGCTTGTCGACGATGGGCAGCATTTCCTTGGGGCTGGCCTTGGTCGCCGGGAGGAATCTCGTGCCGCGACCGGCCACCGGGAATACTGCGACATCGATGCGGCTTTGCTTCTTCGACTTGACGGGCATATCGGCTCCGACCCACTGGGGGCCGAAAACATACCACGTCATCCGGGCCGCTCCTCGCGGTGTTCGGTCGCAGCGGCGCGATTGTTTGCGCGACATCACGCCGCGCGACCGTAGGACCCGCCTTACGACGCCGGTTTGGCGCTTTTCGCCGGTGGAGCGGCCGGGGCCGCCGCGGGCGCCGAGCCGCCCTTGTCCGCGCCTAACTTGATGTCCGCGCGGTTCTTGTCGATGAGCTTCTGCGAGATGCCGTCGACCATGGCGAGCTGGTCGACCGACTTGAACGGACCGTTCTTCTCGCGGTAGCTCACGATGGCCTTGGCCTTCGCGGGACCGACCCCGCTCAGCGCCTTGGCGAGCGCCGCGGCATCCGCGGTGTTGACGTTGACGGGCTCCGCGAACACGGCGGGCGGCGCCAGCAGCACCAGGGCTGCGAGCGCGCCCATCCACTTGCTGAATGCCCAGTTCCGGAAAGACGAGGGATTGAGTGACATTTGGCCTCCTTGCGTGAATGCCCGGCACCACGCCGGGCTGCAGGAGACTAACAACGGCGGTCGCTGGCCGCAGAGCGGCCAATCTGCTCATTC
>JBIOZI010000065.1:0-11582 GCA_044871085.1 Steroidobacteraceae bacterium
GAGGTCGCCATTCCATACGATGTACAGATGACCGTCGCCGTAGACCATGGCTTCGGTTCCTTCCCATCCCGAGCTCGTGGCCATCGACGCTCCGCTGTCGCCGTTCACCTTCCAGAGCACACCTCCCTGCACTCCGAACACGAAACGCCCTGACGGCAACAGACCGGCCGCGAGCGCCTCGGTCCCGGTCCAGGTGTGATCGATGGCCCAGGTATTCCCATCCTCGGCCACGGTCCGCCAGAGCAGGTCGCCCCAGACGGTGTAGACGACACCGTCTACCGCGGCCATCGCCTCCGCACCGCCCCAGCCGGCGCCGAGAGAAACCGTCGCGCCCGTCACGCCGTTCGTCTTCCACATCTCGTCGCCCTGGATGGTGAAGAGATTGCCGCGCGTGGAAGCCATGGCTTCGGGGTTCGACCAGTCGACGCAGGGAATGCTCGAGTGGCGGCCCGATTTCGAATCGACGGCATTCCAGATGCCGTTCTGGATGATGACGAGCTCCTCCGAGTGGTCGACGCAGGTGGCGATGGCCGCGTCCACCGCGGCGTTGGCGTCAACGATTCCGGCGCCGCCACCGGCGCCGCAGCCTCCGATGCAATCCGTGGCGAAGGGCTGCGCCGTGCTCTGGAGAATCTGCGTGACCTGGTCGGGGGTCAGCCCCGAGCGCACCGACAACATCAGCGCGACGACGCCCGATACATGCGGCGCGGCCATCGACGTGCCGTAGTAGAACTCGTAGCTGTCCGCGCCCGGCGTAGTCGTGCCGGTGTTGAGCGTCGACAGAACGGCATTCACACTGCCACGGTCGCAGCAACCACCCGGTGCCGACACCTCCACCGTCGCACCGGTGTTGGTGTACGCGAAGGCCAGGCGGCCACCGCGCGTGGTCGCCGCGACAGTGATCACGCCGGCGCAGCTGGCCGGCGTGACGTTGGCCGCGTCGGTCTGATCATTGCCGGCCGCGACGACCACCACCGCGCCACGCGAACGCGCGAAGTCGATGGCGCTCTGCCAGGTGTTGTCGCAGGTTTCGAAGGTCCGAAAGGAGAGATTCAACACACGTGCCGGATTCGGGTTGGCCGGCACACCCGCAACGGTGCCACCCGCTGCCCACACGATCGCATCGACGATGTCGGAGGTGCGGCCGCCGCACTTGCCGAGCACGCGTACTGGAACGAAGCGTGCCTCGAACGCGACGCCTGCGACACCGCTCCCGTTGCTGGTCTGCGCGGCAATCGTGCCGGCGACGTGCGTGCCGTGCCAGGAGCTGGGCCGGAATGTCGGCGGAAAACCGAAGCCGCACTCGCCCGCGTTCATCCAGTCGCCGGGATCGCGTGGATCGAAGTCGCGGCCATTGCCGTCATTGCCGGAGACGACGTCGTTGGGGACGGCGGAGATGAAGTCGTAGCCGCCCAGCACGTTGAAGAGATCCCAGTGTGGGCGGTAACCCGTGTCGAGCACCGCAACCACCACTCCACTGCCGGTGGCCTTGTCCCAGGCGTCGGGCAGGTTGATGCCGGTCCCGGCCTGGAAGTAGTGCCATTGTTCGTTGTAGCGCGCGTCGTTGGGCGTCATCGTGTGCTGCACGATGCGGTCGGGCTCCGCGTATTCGACGTTCGGATCGCCCGCCGCGATGTCGGCCGCGAGGCGTCTGGCCTCCTTCAGCGAGACCTGGCGGTTCAACTTGATCACCTCGGAGCCGAGCGCCGTGGTGTGCAGATGGCGCAGCGCGAGGCCCAGGCGCTGCGCGGACAGCTCGGCCGGCCGCTGCTGCGCCTGCCGGGCGATTTCACTGGTGGCCTTGGTGCGGTACTTCACGATGATGCCGTCGGTGTGCTGCGCATCGGCCGCGATGGCCGAGACGGCCGTGATGGACAACAGCAGGCCGATCGAAAGAAATCGGAGGCGCGACGCCCCCTTGCTGATTGGAGTCATGGACCTCTCTCCCGGAAATGATGTGAGGCGTGCGGGAGATTCCGCGGAAGGCGGACGAGCCGGATGCCCGGCGACGAAGCACGGGCGCCGACGGCGCATTGGACAGGCGTGCATCCTGCACTGCTCCCGGGCTTCGTGCCGGCACTTCCGGCACGACGCTCGACTAACTTCTGCGGAATCTTCCAGATCGCGAAAGCCTTCCCTGGCAAGACCTGCGCGTGCTGCAAAGTTAGGCCGACCTCGCGATCATTTCAAGCCACCCGAGTCCGCGACGCACGTCGCCGCGGGGTGTGGCGTCGGCGATCCGACACTCCCGCGTCCGGGCGCCCGGCGGGCCGCCGCCCGGGTGAGAAGATAGGCCTTCCCGGACGATGGCCCTTCCTGGTAGACAGAGCCGCCGAATGCCGGAAACGCGGGACGCACCGACTACTCCTGCTTCGCCGGCCGCTTCGCCCTGTCTTTCCGGATGCGCCGCGCGGACCCTCCGCAAGCCGATAAGTGATGGAACTGCCGATCAGTTCATCCGGTGGCCTCGACAAGTGAGGGGTCGCTGTTCGACCAGGCGTTCTCGGCATCGCTCCAGCCTCCCGCACTCTAGATAGGTACGGACATCGTGCGCCGTTCTGTTAGATTTCGACTGCCCGCGCGGCACGGGCTCAGGTACAAACAGGGAGCAAAATGATGAGAGTCATGAAAAGGGTGATCGTCGCGGGATTGATCGGGGTCGTGCTGCCGGCCATGGCGGGCTACAAGGTGCTGAACAGGGTCGTGAGCATCAACCCGACGAACCGCAGCGCGCAGGGTGAGATGAGTGGCGCGCGCAACAGCGCGGACTCGACACAGTGGATCGGCTGCGGCGCCACGCGCTTGCCCGGCAATTCCGGTTTCGGGTTTTGCCAGGCCACGGACGCGAGTGGCAGATACATTTTTGCCTATACCACCGACGTCGGCCTCATCGAGCACCTTTCGAAGATACCTTCGGACGCATTCGTCGATTTCTCATGGGATGCGAACGGCATGCTCACCAGCGTGACGGTCGATACTTCATTCTTATCGCGAGCCGAAACGCTGAGGTGCGGCAGTTCAATTGGCTCACGCACGGACTCGCCGGCGTGCTCGGCGCCACCGGCGCGTTCGCAATGATGGCGTGGATGCAGGGTGGCGCGTCGCCCGGCGCGTCCGCGCAGGCGCCGGCGATCGTGCCGACGGCTGCGCGTGAGCCGCCGCGGCCCGTGATCGCGCTGGCGCCGGACGAGCTGCGCGCGCTGCTGCGCGAGGAGCTCGTGCGGCACGATGCGGTCGCGCGGGCTGCGGCGCGCGTCGATTCCCCTGAAAGCGCGCCGCCCAGCCCCGCATCGCTGGCGCATGCGCAGCGCGCGCAATCGCTGGTGGAGGTCGCCGCCGCGCGGCGCCGCTGGACCGATGACGATGCGCGAGCGCTGCGCGCCGAGCTGGGCACGCTCAGCCAGGATCAGCGCGCGGACCTGCTGCGGCGCTTCGCGACCGCCGCAAATGAAGGCGGCATGAAGATCGAGACCGTCGGGCCGCCGTTCTGACTGCAGGGTAACGGCGTCGAAACACGCGACTCGCGCCGCGGGAACATCGTTCGTTGCGATGGTTTGCCCGACTCCCGCAATGCTCCTATCTACGTGGAGCTACCGGGAGGCTGACGTAGCGGCGCAGGCGCTCGAGCTTGGCGCGCTGGCCCGGGGCGGGTGCGAAATGACGGCAAACGTGCGCCGCCGCGCCGTCTCGCGAACGGTCGAATTCATGCAGCTCTCAGTGCTGGTTGGCGGACTGCCGAAGCAGCAGCTTCAGCACGATGGCGTCTTCGCGTCCGTCCGGGGCCTGATAATACCCGCGGCGAATGCCGATCTGTTCGAAGCCCAGGCGTTGATAGAGCCGGATGGCGGCGAGATTGCTCGGCCGCACTTCGAGGAAGGCCTCCGATACGCCGGCCGCGCTGGCGCGCTCGAGCAGGTGCTCGAGCAGCCGGCGGCCGAAACCGACGGTGCGGAACTCGCTGCGCACGCAGACGTTGAGGATGTGCGCCTCGCCCGCACCCAGGCTCATGACCCCGTAGCCGATGATCTGCCCGGCCATGTCCAGCGCACGGCAGGTGTACCCCACGCGCAGGCAGTCGCGGAAGATGTTCTCGCTCCAGGGGAAGGCGTAGCTGCCGCGCTCGATGGCGGCGACGTCCGTGAGGTCCGCATCCATCATCGGCCGGATGTGTACCTCGGGTACTTCGTGCAGGTTTTCGGGCGCGGCGGCCATCACTCAGCTCCCGGGTCGGCGCCCGGCGCCGCGCCCGCGGGGCGCCCGGTGATCCGGCCATAGGTGGCACGCGCGAATTTGAGGTCCTCCCACGCCTTGCGCTTGTCCGCGGGCGTGCGCAGTAGATAGGCCGGGTGGTAGGTGATGACCAGCGGCGTGCTCGCCTCGCCGAAATGATGCAGCTTGCCGCGCAGGCGCGCGAGCGGCGCGTCGGTGGCGAGCAGGTTCTGCGCGGCAATGCGCCCCACGGCCAGCAGCATCTTCGGCTTGAGCAGCGCGATCTGCTGCGAGAGGAACGGCAGGCACTTCGAGACTTCTTCGGGCTTGGGGTCGCGGTTGCCCGGCGGCCGGCACTTGAGGATGTTCGCGATGAACACGGTCTCGCGCGGCAGGCCGATGGCCAGCAGCATGGCGTTGAGCAGCTGCCCGGCGCGGCCCACGAACGGCTCGCCCTTGCGGTCCTCGTCGGCGCCCGGCGCCTCGCCGATCACCAGCCACTCCGCCTGGGTGTTGCCCACGCCGAACACCGTCTGCGTGCGCGTCTTGCACAGATCGCAGGCCACACAGCCCGCGACGTTCGCGCGCAGCGTGGCCCAGTCGGTGGCCGGCGGCGGCGGTGCGCGCGTGACTATCGAGGGTGCCCGCTCCTCGCCCGCCGGCGCGCGCGCCGCCGCGCCGCGCGCGGGCGGCTCGGCCACCGGCGGCGGCGGCAACCCCTGCTCCGGCGGCGCGCCGCGGTGCGCCCAGCGGTCGATGCCGAGGGCCTCGAGGTAGGCGTTGCGCAGCGGCCTCGCCTGCATGGTCACCCGGCTCCCGCGCTGCGCGGCCGGCGCAGCAGCCTGCGACCTAACCACTGCACCGGACCGTACGTGGCGTAGGAGATGAACATGGCGAACAGCATCGTCGGCGGATCCCACTTGATGAGGATCAGCATCGGGAGGATGACGAATGCGATGTACGAATATTTCACGCGCGCGCTGACATCGACCTGCTTGAGGCTGAGATAGCTGAACGAGGACACCATGAGCGCCGCGGCGTATCCGGTGACCGCGAACGCCAGCACCAGGCCCGGCAACCCGGGCTCGCGCCACTTGGCGAAGAACCACACGAACGCGCCCACCGTGGCCGCCGCCGACGGGCTGGGCAAACCCTGGAAGTAGCGCTTGTCGCCGCTCGCCGTGTGCGTGTTGAAGCGCGCCAGGCGCAGCGCGGCGCACAGCGCATAGAAGAACGCGATGATCCAGCCGAACTGCCGCCAGGCGTGGCCGTATTCGGCGATGCGGATGACGCCCCACTGGTACACCAGCACCGCCGGCGCGACGCCGAAGGCCACCATGTCCGCGAGGCTGTCGTACTCCTTGCCGAACGTGCTCTCGGTGCGCGTCCAGCGGGCGACGCGGCCGTCGAGCGTGTCGAACAGCATCGCGATGAAGATGGCGCCGCCGGCGACGGAGAAATTGGTGTCGATCGCCGCGACCACGGAATAGAAACCGGAGAACAGGCAACCGGTCGTGAACAGGTTCGGCAGGAGATAGATTCCCCGGCTCGGCTGATTCTCACTGTTCGAAGGCTCGGGAGTCACGCCCGGAATCATAGGCGAATCGGCCGACCTGATACACTCTCGCGCCCCTATGCGCTGGTCCCAATACCCGGTCAACACGGCCAAAGAAAGCCCCGCCGATGCAGAAGTCGTGAGCCACAAGCTCATGCTGCGCGCGGGCCTCATTCGCAAACTGGCCGCCGGCCTGTACACCTGGATGCCGCTGGGCCTGCGCGCCATGCGCAAGGTCGAAAACATCGTCCGCGAGGAGATGAACCGCGCCGGCGCGCTCGAGCTGCTGATGCCGGGTGCCATTCCGGCCGAGCTGTGGCAGGAATCGGGCCGCTGGGAGCAGTTCGGGCCCGAGCTGCTGCGCTTCGAGGATCGCCACAAGCGCGATTTTTGCCTCGGGCCGACGCACGAGGAAGTCATCACCGACATCGCGCGCAGCGAGCTCAAGAGCTATCGCCAGCTGCCGGTAAACTTCTACCAGATCCAGATGAAATTCCGCGACGAGCGCCGGCCGCGCTTCGGCGTGATGCGCGCGCGCGAATTCCTCATGAAGGACGCCTACTCCTTCCACCTGGACCAAAAAGGGCTGCAGGAAGGCTACGACGCGATGCATCGCGCATACACGGCCATTTTCACGCGCCTGCAGCTCAAGTTCCGTTCCGTGGTGGCGGATCCGGGCGCCATCGGCGGCAGCGGCTCCGAGGAGTTCCACGTGCTGGCCGATTCGGGCGAGGACGCCATCGCGTTCTCCGACGGCGACGGGTACGCCGCGAACCTCGAGATGGCCGTCGCCATGCCGCCGCCCGGCGCGCGCGCCGCGGCGGCAGCCGCGCTGGCCGAAACCGCGACGCCGAATGCGCGCAGCATCGCCGAGGTGGCCGCGCTCCTCAAACTACCGGCATCCAGGCTGGTCAAGACGCTGGTCTACGACGGCAGCGAAGGCGGGCTGGTCGCGTTCCTGGTGCGCGGCGATCACGAGCTCAACGAAGTGAAGGCGGCCAAGCTGCCCGGCGTGGCGCGTCCGCTCAAGCTGGCCGGCGCGGACATGATCCTGCAGGCCACGGGCTCCGAGCCCGGGTTTCTCGGGCCGGTGGGGTTCAAGGGCACGGTGTACGCCGACCACTCCGTGCTCGCGCTCTCGGACTTCGTCTGCGGGGCCAACAAGCGCGATACACACCTCACGGGCGTCAATTTCGGCCGTGACCTGCCCGAGCCGACGGCCGCCGACCTGCGCAATGTCGTCGCCGGCGACCCCTCGCCCACCGGCAAGGGCACGCTGTCGATCGCGCGCGGCATCGAGGTGGGCCACGTTTTCCAGCTCGGCCGCAAATACAGCGAATCGATGGGCTGCTCGGTGCTCGACGAATCGGGCAAGGCCGTCACCCTGTATATGGGCTGTTACGGCATCGGTGTGACACGTGTCGTAGCCGCCGCCATCGAGCAGAACCATGATGCGCGCGGAATCATCTGGCCGGACGCCATCGCGCCCTTCCAGGTGGTCGTGGTACCGCTCAACGCCGCCAGATCCGAACGTGTCCGTGAAACCGCAGAACGCCTCTACAAAGACCTCCTGGCCGCGGGCGTCGACGTGCTGCTCGACGATCGCGACGAGCGCCCGGGCGTCAAGTTCGCGGACTCGGAGCTCATCGGCATTCCGCACCGCGTGGTGGTGGGCGAGCGCGGCCTCGAGGCCGGCAAGCTCGAATACCGCCATCGCCGCGCCGCAGCCGCCGAAGAATTCCCCGTCGCCGAAGCGCTCGCGTTCGTACGCGGCAGGCTCGGCGGCTAGCTATCGGTCGCGGGGCATGCGGCGCTTCCTGCCACTCGCCCTGCTGCTGCCGCTCGCCGCGCTCGGCGCGCCGGCGCCCGAAGCGCAGCGCGAGCCGGAGATCAAAGGCGCGGTCCAGCACGCCATCGACCAGGCCGAGTGCTTCGAGGACCGCTACGACTCCGCCGTCTGGTACAAGATGATGGAGCCGCGGCTGCGCAACCGCGTGCCCGACCGCGTCGAGCGCATGGCCATCCTCAAGAACGTGTTCTGCGAGGCCAATCGCCAGGGCGAGGTGCGCATTCCACCCGGCCTCGTGATGGCGATCATGGACATCGAGAGCAGCTTCAACCGCTACGCGGTGTCATACGCCGGCGCGGTGGGGCTCATGCAGGTGATGCCGTTCTGGCCCGAGAGCCTCGGCATGCGCCGCCATCAGCTCGTGAAGGTATCGGAGAACATCCGCATGGGCTGCGCGATCTTCCGCGCGTACCTCAAGCGCGAGAACAACAACATCGCGCGGGCGCTGGCGCGCTACAACGGCAGCACGGGCAAGCGCTGGTACTCCGACAAGGTGATCGCGCAATGGACGCGCTGGAATGGCGCCGACGACCTCGGCCGCCAGGGCCCGGCCGAGCGTCACGCCGAAGTGAAACCCACGATCCGCTGAAACTCCGACGGATCGCAATCCGCCGTGCTCACGCCCTCGACGCGCGAGGCAGGCGAGCCCTCCCACAGCCAGGCGATGAACTGCTCGACGGCTCCGGCCTCACCGCAGGTGAGCACCTCCACGCGGCCATCGGGCAGGTTGCGCGCATATCCGCGCAGATTGAGCGACTCCGCCCGCTGCACGCACGTTGCCCGGTAGAAGACACCCTGCACGCGACCCGAAACCAGCGACCTTCGGCAGATCATGCGGCATCATAAACAACCATGACCGAGATTCTCATTGTCTACTACTCGCGACAGGGGGCCACCGCGGAGCTCGCGCGGCATGCCGCGCGCGGCGTGGAGTCCGTCGCTGGATGCACCGCAACGCTGCGCACCGTGCCGGCCGTGTCGGCCGAGAATGAACGTCCCGTGAAAGCCGTGCCCGATGCCGGTGCGCCGTACGCGACGCTCGACGATTTGCGGCGCTGCGATGGAGTGTTGTTAGGCAGCCCGACCCGGTTCGGCAACATGGCGGCGCCGCTCAAGTACTTCCTCGACGGCACTTCGAGCGTGTGGCTCGACGGCACGCTCGCGGGCAAACCCGCCGCGGTATTCTCGTCGTCGCAGACGCTGCACGGCGGCCAGGAATCGACGCTGCTCACGATGGCGCTGCCGCTGATCCATCACGGCATGCTGCTCGTGGGGCTGCCGTTCACCGAACGCGGCATCAACGAGACGCGCACCGGCGGCACGCCCTACGGCGCGACCCACGTCGCCGGAGCGGCCGCGCGGCCCGGCGCGCTGTCGGCGGATGAATCGGAGCTGGCGCGCGCGCTCGGCAAGCGCGTGGCGGACATCGCGGCGGCGCTGGTGGCCGGCCGCGGCGCGCGCCGCTAGCTATTCGACCACGGCCCGACGGCCCGGCGAGCCCCACAGCGGAGCCTAGGCTCCCCGGCCGTCGATCACGTCCTTGATGAACGGCACGGTGATGCGCCGCTGCGCGGCGAACGCCGCATCGTCGAGCGCATCGAGGATCTCGCACAGCGTGCGCATGTCGCGCGGAAAGCGCCGCTGCAGGTAGCGCGTGGTCTCGGCCGGCAGCTCGAACCCGCGCAGCTGCGCGCGCAGTCCGAGCGCCTCGGCCTGTTCCGCGTCGTCCAGCTCGCGCACCGCGAACACCGTCGAGGAGGCCAGCCGCGACTCGAGATCCGGCAGCCCGAAGTCCGCCTGCGTGGGGTTCTCGCGGGCCGCGAACAGCAGCGTGGTGCCGCGCTCCGCGGCGCTCTGCCACAGCAGGAACAGGCGGCGCTCCCAATCGTCGGAACCGGCCGTCACCTGCACGTCGTCGAAGCACGCCAGGTCGAGCGTCTCCGCACCGTCGAGCGCGCCCGGACCGAACGGCAGCAGCGACTCCAGGGGTAGATAGGCGGCGCGCTTGCCCGCAGGCACGGCCGCGCACACGGCCTGGAGCAGGTGCGACTTGCCCGCGGCGTGCGGGCCCATGATCCAGGTGGAGCCGGCCGGCGTCGCGGCGGCCAGATGGTGCAGGTGCGCGACGAGCTCGACGTTGCGCGCCGTCAGGAAGCTCGCGAACGTGGCGCGCTCCTTGAGCTGCACGCCGAGCGTGAGCTGCTTCACTGTCCGGTGGCGAGCGCGCGCCGCGTGAAGATGGAGACGTAGTCCGCGCCCGAGACGATGGTCGTGAGCAGCGTGACGATGGACAGCGCGGTGATGATCTCGCGCGCCGGCAGGTCGGCGGCCGCGACCAGGATGGCCGCGAGCGCGACGATGAGCTGCATGCCGGTGTTGATCTTGCTGAGTATGGTCGGGCGGCCGTGCAGCGGCCCGAACCAGAAACGGTAGACGACGGCGCCGAAGCCGATGAGCACGTCGCGCCCCACCGCCGCCGCCGTGAGCCACCACGGCAGCAGGTTCATCCACGTCGCCGTCAGGAACAGCGAGACGAGCAGCAGCTTGTCGGCCAGCGGGTCGAGGATCTTGCCGAGGTGCGACGTCCAATTGAAGCGCTTCGCGAGCCAGCCATCCAGGCCGTCGGAAACGGCGCACACGAACACCAGCGACAGCGCGGCCCAATAGTCGCCCGAATACAGCGCGTCGATGGTCGGCCAGATGAGCAGGATGCGCACCAGGCAAATGATGTTGGGCAGATGCCGCATGACTCGGTTCGGGGGCGGCTCAAGGACGATAGCGGAACGCGATGGTGCCGCCGGCGGACGGGTCCACACGCTCGAGGCGCGGGCTCGAGGCAAGGGAGGACTGCAGCGCGTCGGCGTTGCCGCGCGTGATCACGGAGAAGATGGCGCGCGAACCGCTGACTTCCGCGAGCTGCACGCTGCGCACGCCGCCCGCCGTGGCGAGCGCTTCGCCGGCGCGTGCGTACTCGCGCAGCGACGGCACCCCGTCCACTTCGACCAGCACCAGCAGCTCCGGCAGAGCCGCATAGGTGAGCGCGTTGCGCGCGAACACGTCGGCGGAGGTGTGGACGCCCTCTTCGAGCGTGCCGCTCCAGGATTCGTTGACGCCGGGACCCGTCAGCACCCAGCGCCACGGCCCGCCGTCCGGCACAGCGTCGCCATAGCCGATGAGCACGGCGTCCCCGCCGAGGCGCTGCGCACCCGCGAGCGCGGCGTCCAATGGCAGGTCGCCGGTGGTCGGCAGCCCCATCGCCTCGGGACGCGCCACGCGCACGGGCTGGCCGCGGCGGTTGGCCACGGCGTCGATGGCACCCTCGACCTGGCGCCGGGATTCGAAGGCACCGGCGGCCGGGCCACCGGTGAGCACGATGACCAGGAGCTGCCGCTCGCTGGTCCAGATGTTGCGGCCCGCCGCGGCGATGTCGCGCTCGAGCGCGCCCGCGTCGAAGACCACCTGCGTGCCACCGCCGCTCGGCGGCGGCCGCGTGACGAGCACATATTGCTGCGCCTGGGCGAGGATGCCCGACAAAGCGGGATCGTTGGCGGCATCGCGCGCACCGGTGGCCCGGACCAGCACCTGGCGCAGCGCCGCCTGCGCCTGGACGGCGGGGTCGGTTTGCGACGACACATTCACTTCGTAGACGCGCACCTGGCGCGCGGCGTGCGCGGGATGGGCGAGCGCGAGCAGGATCAGGACGGCCAAACAGACGGGTAGCGAGCGCATTGGCTACAATATCGCACGTTTTTTCCCCACCTGCCGCGCCGGCAAACCACACTCCTACATGACTCAAACCGGACTGACTTATCGCGATGCCGGCGTCGACATCGACGCGGGTGACGAACTCGTCGAACGCATCAAGCCCGTCGTCAGGAAGACCATGCGCAAAGAGGTGCTCGCCGGCATCGGCGGGTTCGGCGCACTGGTCGAAGTTCCGCTCGATCGCTACAAGCGGCCGGTGCTGGT
>JBIOZI010000066.1:0-10804 GCA_044871085.1 Steroidobacteraceae bacterium
GGAAGGCTCGCTCGGCGCCACCGTCGACCTGCGCACCGGCCGGCCGTTCGATTTCGACGGCTTCACGATCGCCGGCGGTGGACAGCTCGGCTACAACGACCTCAACGAGGATTCCGACCCGCGCGCCACTTTCCTCATCAGCGACACGTTCGCGGACGGCAAGTTCGGTGCGCTGCTCTCGGTGGCCTACACCAAGCGCAAGCTGACCGACGAAGGTTCGAGCACAGTGCGCTGGACGAATTCGGGCAATCTGCCCGGCGCCACGCGCACGTTCTGCACCTCGGCCACTCCGGCCGCCGCCAACAACAACTGCTTCCTGCAGCTCGACGGCGCGTATGTTCAGGCCGGCAATCCGACGCTCGACCAGATCAACGACTCATTCCGTCCGCGCATTCCGCGCTACGACAAATATCTGCACGAGCAGGAGCGCCTGGGCGTAACCGGCTCGCTGCAGTTCGCGCCGAGCGATGCGACCTCGTTCTCGTTCGACGTGCTGTACGCCAAGTTCGACGCCGAGCGCCAGGAAATCTTCCTCGAGTCGCCGGTGTTCAGCAGCGCGGGCAACGGCATGGCGCCCACCACGGCCATCAACATCAACGACGTGAATCCGGTCGCGGCGGTCATCGACGACACGAACACCATGGTTTATGGCGTGTTCAACGACGTCGACATGCGCTCCGAAGCGCGCCTCGACGAGCTCACCACGCGCTTCTACCAGGCGACTCTCGAAGGCAAGCACACGTTCAGCGAGACGTTCTCGATGGACGCCACCGTGGGCTTCGCGGAAGCGAATCACGACAACCCGGTGCAGACCACGCTGCTGTTCGACGCCTTCGACGTCGACAACTACTCGTACGACTTCCGCGGCAACAAGCGTCTGCCGGTCATCAGCTACGGTGACCCGACGGACGTCGGCTACCGCGACCCCACGGCGCCGGGCACGTGGCAGCTCACGCAGATCCGCCTGCGGCCGCAGAGCACGCTCAACAGCTACCAGACGGCCGGTCTCAATTTCGAGTGGAAGGAGTCCGATACCTTCCAGTTGAAGTTCGGCCCGGAGTGGAAGAACTACACCTTCACGTCGACGGAAGAGCGCCGCTCGAACGGTACGACGGGCAACATCGAGACCACGATCCCGGCCAACGCCATGGCCGTGCCGATCGCGGACTACAGCTTCATCACGACCTTCGGCAACAGCCTCGATGTGCCCGCCGGCACCGACACGCGCTGGCTGACGCCGAACGTGAAGGCCGCCGTGTCCCTGCTGGGACTCAACGACCTTCCGATGAGCTCCCTGCCCGCGCTCGGCAACAACAACGAGGTCGAGGAAGACGATCTCGGCGGCTACGTGCAGGGCAACTTCAGCTTCGATTTCGGCCTGCGCGGCAACCTCGGCGTGCGCTATGTCGAGACCACGCAGACCTCGAGCGGCTACACGTTCGTCGGCAGTGGCCCCGCGTTCGTCACGGTCGAGAACAAGTATGACGACGTGCTGCCTTCGCTGAACCTCGTGTACGACATCAACGATACGTTGCTGGTGCGCTTGGGCGCCTCGAAGGTGATGACGCGTCCGAACCTCGGACAGATCACACCCGGAGCGTCGATCTCGGCGTCGAACACGATTCGCACGGTCACCGTGGGCAATCCGGCCCTCGAGCCGTTCCGTGCGAAGGCCTACGACATCGGCATCGAGTGGTACTTCGCCCCCGAGTCGCTGCTGTCGCTGGCGCTGTTCTACAAGGACATCAGCACGTTCGTGCAGACCTCGCGCGAGAGCCTGCCGTTCACGGGCAATCCGTTCGGCCTGCCGGACAGCCTCGCCAACGCGGCTTGCGGCACCCAGTGTTCGGCGGCGGACACGTTCACCTTCACCTTCCCGTTGAACACCCCGGGCGGTCCGCTCAAGGGCTTCGAGGTGAGCTACCAGCAGCCGTTCTCGTTCCTGCCGGGCGTGTGGTCCAACTTCGGCGCCATCCTGAACTACACGGGTGTCGAGTCGGAGATCACGTACCTGTCCACGACGGCGGCACCGGTCAAGAACGACCTCACGGGCCTTTCCAAGGATGCGTTCAACGCCACGCTGTACTTCGACAACAAGACGTTCAGCGCGCGCGTTTCGGCCGCGTATCGTTCGGACTACCTGACGACGGTCCCGGGCCGCGACTTCAACGACGTGGAAGGCACGGCATCGACGATGAACATCGACTTCTCGACGTCGTACAACATCAACGACCACTTCTCGGTCGCGCTGGAAGCCCTGAACCTCACCGACGAGGTGCAGGACCAGTGGGTGGACTCGACCGGCGACCGCCTGTCGTACTACCACCACCAGGGCCGGCAGTTCTACCTGGGCGGGCGGTTCAAGTACTGATCGCCGTAGCTAGTTAGATCGAAGGATCGGGGGCGGGAAGAAATTCCCGCCCCTTTTTCATTCGGGGCATACTGCCGGCATGCAGTTGCCAGCCCGCCGGCGCCCCATCATCCTTGCGGCCGCCATGACCCTCCTCGCCCCCGCGGCCTTCGCCGCCCCCGCCACGACCGAGCCCGGCGGGGACACCGTGTTGCTGTGGCCGGGCGGTGCGCCGGGAGCGGAGCGCGTCACCGCGCAGGAAACGCTCACCGAGCGCTCTGCCGACGGGCCGCTGCGCGACCGCTTCGTCGAGCACGTGACGAAGCCAATGCTCACGCTGTTTCCGCCCAAAGGCGCATACAACGGCGTCACGCTGCTGTTCGTGCCCGGCGGCGGTTATTCGCGCGTCGTCATCGACAAGGAAGGTTTCGAGAGCGCCGCGTGGTTCACCGAGCGCGGCTTCCGCGCCGCCGTACTGCGCTATCGCCTGCCCGCGGATGGCTGGGCGGCGGGAGCCGACGCCCCGATCCACGACATCCAGCGCGCCATGCGCCTGCTCCGCCGCGAGCGCGCGGAAGCGCACGATGACGGCGCCCGGTTCGGCGTCATCGGCTTCTCGGCCGGCGGCCACGCCGCCGCGCGGTTCATCACGGAGCCCACGCTCGCCTACCCGGCCGTCGACGATGCCGACAAACTGCCCGCGCGCGCGGATTTCGCGGTGCTCATGTATCCGGTGATCATCATGGGCGCGCCGGGCGCGCACGGCGGATCGACCCGACAACTGCGTGCTGCCGGCCTGTCCGACGAGGCGCTGAAACGCCATTCGCCGGATCGCAACGTACACGCCGACACGCCACCCACGTTGCTGATCCACGCCGCGGACGACACCAATGTGCTGGTGGAAAACTCCCTGCTGATGTTCGAGGCACTGCGCGCGGCGAAGGTGCCGGCGGAGCTGCACGTATTCGCCGCCGGTGGTCACGGCTTCGGCATGCGCGCGATCGCGGGCAAGGACGTGGCGTCGTGGCCCACGCTCGTCGAGAATTGGGCGCTTCACGATGGCAAACGAAACTGAATCACGCCGCCTGTCGCGCCGGCGCCTGCTCGGGGCCGGCGTGGGGTCGCTCGCAGCGCTCGGCCTGGCGCCGCTGGCGCGCGCCGCCTCGGGCGCGCCCGTGGTGCGCACCACGGCCGGACGCGTGCGCGGCCTGGTCGACGGCGACCTGCAGGTGTTTCGTGGCATCCGCTACGGCGCGGACACGGCAGCGCGGCGCTTCATGCCGCCCGCGCCGCCGCTGCCGTGGCGCGGCATCGTCGACGCGAAAACCTTCGGCCCGTCGAGCCCGCAGGGCGGCTCCGAGCCGAACCAGTCCGAGGACTGCCTGTTCCTCAACGTGACGGCTCCGCTGGCGCGCGGCGCGCAGCCGCGGCCGGTCATCGTGTACATCCACGGCGGCGCGTACAGCAGCGGCTCCGGATCCAGCCCGCTGTATGACGGCGCGCACCTGTGCCGCAACGGCGGCGTGGTCGTGGTCACGCTCAATCACCGGCTGAACCTGTGCGGCTACCTCTATCTACCCGAGGCGTTTCCGGATTCGGGCAATGCCGGCATGCTCGACCTGGTGCTGGCGTTGCAATGGGTGCGCGACCACATCGAGCGCTTCGGCGGCGATCCGCGCCGCGTGACTTTGTTGGGCCAGTCCGGCGGCGGCGCGAAGATCGCGACGCTCATGGCCATGCCGGCCGCGGCCGGGCTGTTCCATCGCGCGGCGACGATGAGCGGCCAGCAGCTGACCGCGTCCGGTCCGCTGCACGCGGCCGGACGCGCGCAGACGCTGCTCGACGCGCTCGGCCTCCCGCCCGATCGTGCCGCGGAGCTCGCGCGCCTGCCGATCGCGGAGCTCAAACGCGCGCACGCGGCCACGGTCGACCCGTACATCGGTCGCGGCAGCTCGTACATGGGGCCGGTGCTCGACGAGCGCACGCTCACGCGCCATCCGTTTTATCCCGACGCCCCGCCGCTGTCGGCGGGCATCCCGATGATGATCGGCAACACGCACGACGAGACGCGCTCGTTGATCGGGCGCGGCGACCCGCGCACCTTCTCGCTCACGTGGGACGAGCTGCCCAAGCGGCTCGAGGCCGAGCTGCGCGTCGACATCTCGGGCGCGTTCGTGGTGGCCGAATACCGCAAGCTCTATCCACGGTACTCGCCCAGCGACGTGTTCTTCGCCGCGACCACCGCCGGTCGCTCGTGGCGGGCGGCCATCGTGGAAGCGGAGCTGCGCGCGGCGCAGGGCGCTCCCGCGTACGCCTATCAGCTCGACTGGGGCTCGCCGGTGGATGGCGGCAAGTGGGGCGCGTTCCACACGCACGACATTCCGCTCATGTTCGGCACGCTGTCGGCCGAGGGGTCGATGACCGGCGAGGCCGAGGATGCGCGGCGGGTATCGCGGACCATGCAGGGGGCACTGCTGGCCTTCGCGCACGGCGGCGATCCTAACTACCCGGGTCTGCCGCGCTGGGAGCCGTATGCGCCGCCGCGGCGCGCGACCATGGTGTTCGGCGCCGAGCCGCGGCTGGCCGACGATCCGCGCGGCGCGGAGCGGCGGCTGTTCGCGAAGGTGCCGTTCATCCAGCAAGGCACCTAGCCGCGGCAGCGGCGCCGCGGCCCGCCCCGTGCGCGCATATGTCGCATCGAGACGTCGCGCGCCGTGACGTCGATGCCGCCGCATGCCGGCGTTATGCCCGGGCGGGCGCCGTCCGGCCACAATAGTTAGATTCGGCGCCGCCATGCGGCCCGCGCGCCCCGCCGGCCGAGGATGCCGCCGACCTCGAACCACGCCAGCTCCCGCCCCCGAGGAAAGAACCCGGGCCCCGTGGGGGCCAGCCGCGCCACATGGATGATGTGGCAGCCCCGGACGCCCCTCCGACCGGGGTCGTTGCGGCGGCACCATGGCCGCCGGAAACGCGCGGCAAGCCTCCGCTGCGAGGGCGCGCTGTGCCAGAAGCAACAACCCGGGCGCAAAATTGCGAAGTGACAAGCAATGTCTCGCAGAACACATTGAAAATGACACCGGTTTCCCTATATAACACCGCCCATACAAAGCGCTCGTTAAAGAAGGCTCACATTTTGGTTTCCGTTGTTTCCGACCTCGCGTTCGACGCCAAGGGGATGGCCGCCGAATTCGTAAAGGCGCGCCGTTCTGCCGGTTCGTTCACGAAATACCCCGGTGTCCTGCCACCGGATCTCGACTCGGCCTATCGCTGCCAGGACGAGGCCATCGCCCTTTGGGAAGACGATGTCGCCGGCTGGAAAGTCGGCTGGATCCCCGAGCCATTGAGCGCCAAGTTCGGCGCACAGCGCCTCGTCGGTCCGATCTTCCGCCGCTGCGTGCAGCGTACCAACGGCAACGAGGAAGTGACGGCGCCGGTGTACGCCAACGGCTTCGCGGCCATCGAAGCGGAGTTCGTCTTTCAGCTCGCCAAGGACGCACCCGCGAATGTCGCCGAGTGGACAACCGAGACAGCACGGCGTTTCGTGAAGACAATGTTCATCGGCATCGAGATCGCGAGCAGCCCGCTGCAGAACATCAACGATTTCGGACCGGCCGTCGTCGCCAGCGATTTCGGCAACAACGCCGGCCTGTTGCTCGGCGCCGAGGTACCGGACTGGCAGACGCGCACGCTCGAATCGATGAACTGCGAGACGCGCATCGATGGGGCCGTCGTCGGACGCGGCAACGCGGCCGCCGTGAGCGGCGGGCCGCTGTCGGCGCTGGCGTTCGCCCTGCGCTGCAACGCGCGCCGCGGTCGTCCGCTGCGCGCGGGCGACTACATCTCCACGGGTGCCGCCACCGGCGTGCACTCGATCCGTGCCGGGCAGGCTGCGGAGGCCATTTTCACCGGCCTCGGCAGCCTGAGGTGCCGCACCGTCCCGATGACCCCCGCTGGAGCACGATGATTGTTAGAGGACATGCGGGACATCACTGCCCGGCGCACTCTCTAATCCGTACAATCCCCACCAATGACACGCGTTCGGAAAAAAGCGGCGGTTAGTCGCGCGGTGGCCAAGGCACCCGCTCCCGTCAAGGTCACCGGCATCAAGCCGGGCCGAAATGCGACGATCAACGACATCGCGCGGCTCGCCAGCGTCTCCAAGAAAACCGTCTCGCGCGTCATCAACCAGTCGCCGCTGGTGCAGGAAGCGACGCGCGCGCGCATCCAGGCGGTCATCGACAAATTCGGCTACGTGCCGGATCCGCAGGCGCGCGGCCTCGCCTTCCGCAAGGCGTTCCTCATCGGCCTCGTGTACGACAACCCGAACGCCCAGTACATCGTGAACTGCATGGAAGGCGCGCTCGAGGCGGTACGCAACACCGAATACGAAGTGGTGGTGCATCCCTGCGACCGCAAGAAGCCGGACTTCATCTCCGGCGTGCGGCGTTTCGTCGAGCGGCAGAAACTGCGCGGGGTCATCCTCACGCCGCCGATCTCCGAGAACGACGAGCTGACTCGCGCGCTCACCGCGGCCGAATGCGCCTACGTGCGCATCACGTACGCGCAGATGGACGATCCGGCGCGCATGGTCATCTCCAACGACCGCCTCGCCGTCGCCGAAGTCGCGAACTACCTGGTGTCGCTGGGCCACAAGCGCATCGGCTACATCGCGGGCCCGCCGGGCTTCCGCTCCGCCGTCGAGCGCCTCGCCGGCTTCCGCGATGCGCTCGCGCAGCGGCAGATTCCGTTTCCGAACGAGCTCATCGTCGAGGGCGGATACACCTACGACTCCGGTGTCGCCGGCGGCGAGAAGCTGCTCGCGCTCAATCCGCGGCCCACGGCCATCTTCGCCAGCAACGACGAGATGGCCGCCGGCGTATATCGCGTCGCCAACAAGCTCGGCCTGTCGATTCCGGGCGACCTGTCCATCGTGGGTTTCGACGATGGTCCGCTGGCGGCGCGCCTGCTGCCGTCGCTGACCACCATCAAGCTGCCGATCCGCGAGCTCGGACGCATCGCCGCCAACAAGATCCTGCATCCGGAGACGGCCGGCGGGACGCATGCGATGGTCACCCCGCTCGAGCCTCATCTAGTCATACGGGATTCCTGCCAGCCGCCCGCGCGGCAGGCGTAGGCTGTTGACATCTCACCTGCGCCGTCGCTTCGACGGCGATTTCCGACGTGGGGCGCGAGCCCCGGAAAACGGCCGCAAGCCCCTGGCATGACACCGGTTTCCGCGCCTGCGGCGACCGGTTAGAATCGCGCTCCAATTTTTTTACCCGACCCCCAAAAAATTCATCAAGGCCAGCCCATGAAGTTCGACACCAGACACGCGAGCCACCCGAGCATCATCCCGACCGCGGATACCGCGAAACTGCGCGAGCTGTACCACATTCCCGCGATGTTCACGGCGGACGACGTGAACCTCACGTTCAGCCACATCGAGCGCATGATCAACGGCGGCGTGATGCCGGTGACGAAGACGATCGAGCTCAACGAAGTGCCGGCGCTCAACAAGGGCCCGTTCCTGGCGCGGCGCGAGCTCGGCATCATCAACGTCGGCGGCCCGGGCAAGGTCATGGTCGACGGCCAGACCACGGCGCTCGCGGCGCGCGAAGGCCTGTACGTGCCCATGGGCACCAACGCGCTGTCGTTCTCGTCGGATTCGAAAGACGCCCCTGCGAAGTTCTATCTCGCCAGCACGCCCGCGCACGCGCGCTTCGAGCTGGTGAAAATCGACATCGCCAAGGCGAACCCGATGCCGGTGGGCGCGGCGGCCACCGCCAACGAGCGCACCATCTACCAGTACATCAACCCGGACATCTGCAAGTCGGCGCAGCTGCTGATGGGCCTGACTTCGCTCAAGGAAGGCAGCGTGTGGAACACCATGCCCTGCCACCTGCACGAGCGCCGCGCGGAAACGTACTTTTATTTCGACCTCAAGCCCGATGCGCGCGTCGTGCACATCATGGGCGAGCCGCACGAGACGCGGCACATCTTCGTCGCCAACGAGGAAGCGGTCATCTCGCCGCCGTGGGGCATCCACACGGGCTGCGGCACCACTAACTACAGCTTCATCTGGGCGATGGGCGGCGAGAACCAGGAATACAAGGACGTCGCCTGGGTCCCCATGAACGTGCTGCGCTGACATGGCGTCGAATTTCGATCTGACGGGCCGCGTGGCGGCGGTCACGGGCGCGAACACCGGCATCGGCCGGGGCATCGCCGAAGCGCTGGCCGGCGCCGGCGCGGACATCGCCTGCGTCGGGCGCAGCGACCCGTCCGACACCCTCGCAACGGTCAAGGCCATGGGCCGCCGCGGTGCCTGGGTGAACGCCGATCTCGGCGCGAAGCCCGATTACGCCGGCATCGTGGGCGGCATCGTCAAGCAGCTCGGCGGGCTGCACATCCTGGTGAACAACGCCGGCATCATCCGCCGCAACAACTCCATCGACTTCACCGAAGCCGACTGGGACGCGGTGCTCGATGTGAACCTCAAGGCGGTGTTCTTCCTGTCGCAGGCCGCGGCGCGCCACATGATTCCCTCGGGCGGCGGCAAGATCATCAACATCGCCTCGATGCTGTCGTTCCAGGGCGGCATTCGCGTGCCATCGTATACGGCCAGCAAGAGCGGCGTCGCCGGCCTCACCAAGATCCTGGCGAACGAATGGGCCGGCAGCGGCATCAATGTCAACGCGATCGCACCGGGCTATTTCGCCACTAACAACACGGCGGCGCTGCAGGCCGACGTCAAGCGGAACGCCGAGATCCTCGGACGCATTCCCGCCGGACGCTGGGGCAATCCCGCGGACCTCGGAGGCGCGGCGGTGTTCCTCGCTTCGAGCGCGGCGAACTACGTGCAGGGCATCACCCTGCCGGTCGATGGCGGCTGGCTCGCCCGCTAGGCGCCGAAGCAGCCGCCGGGAAGCCCGCGCACAACGCGCCCTGCGCGCCTGACCGCGCTCCGTGCACTGCGCGTGCGGCATTCATGGATCACCCTAGATAGCAGTCGGGCGCGACTCGGTATCATGTGGGCTCACGCCACGGAGTCGACATGCGCGTAACGTTTCTGGGTCTCGGCAGCATGGGCGCCGGCATGGCGGCACGGATCGCGACCGCCGGCCACACGCTCAGCGTGTACAACCGCACGGCGGCGCGTGCCGCGCCGTTCGCGAAGCTGGGCGCGCGCATCGCCGACAGCCCGCGCGATGCCGCGCAGAACGCCGACGTCATCGTCGGCATGACCGCCGACGACGAGTCTGCGCGCGCCATGTGGTTAGGCGATCACGGGGCGCTGGCGGCGGAGAACGCGCCCGACGCGCTCGCCATCGAGTGCTCCACGCTCTCCTACGACTTCGTGCTCGAGCTCGCGCAACGCGTGCGCGCGCGCGGCTTCCGCTACGTGGACGCGCCGGTGACCGGCCTGCCCGACGCGGCCGCGGCCGGCACGCTGACGCTGCTGGCCGGCGCCGCGCCCGCCGACCTCGATGCCGCGCGGCCGATCTTCGCCGCGCTCGCGACGCGCGTGCTGCACTTCGGGCTGGTCGGCCAGGGAACGGTGTACAAGCTCATGATCAACCTGATGGGCGCCGTGCAGATCGCCTCCGCCGCGGAAGGAGTTGCGCTCGCGAATCGCGCGGGACTCGACCTGCGGCTCGTGGCCGACGCCATCGCCAGCGGCCAGGCGGCCAGCCCGCAGGTGGTTCGCAATGTGCGCCGGTTCGTCGCGGACGACCACGGCGGGCCGATCAGTTTCACGCCCGCGCTGCGCCTCAAGGACATCGAGTACGCGCTGCGGCTCGCGCGCAAGCTGGGCGTGCCGAGCGAATTCGGAGCGGTGGCCGAGACGCTGTATCGGCGCCTGTGCGCGCAGGGCCATGCGCACGGCAACGAGAGCCGCATCATCGATGCGGTGCGTAGTTAGTCCGGCGCTGCCGAACCCGGGCTGGAGATCGTCAGATGGTGCAGACCGGCGCGTCGGCGATGCCGACCGTGCTGGCCTGATCGGCGGACTGCCCCTTCTCGGGGACGGCGCGCAGCAGCATGCCCCAGGGGGTGCTGCGGAACGTGCCGGGCGAGACGTCCGGGCCGACCACGCGCACCACGGCCGCCTCGTGCGGCTCGGGACTCAACACGCGCACGCGCGCGCTGATCACCTTTCCGTCATTGGACGAGCGCTGCAGCTGAACGCAGATCTCGTCCTGCGAGCTGAGCCGCACGTGACGTGGCTCGTCATCGACGCGCACCGCGAGACGCTGCGGGGCTGGCCCGGCGTATCGCGCGGTATCGATGTCCAGAAAATACGTGCTGCTGCTCGCTTCCACCTGGGCGAGCGCAACCCCGGCGAGGGCGACGCAGGCGGTTACGGAAAAAAGTGAAGTGCGCATGGCACTATCGGAGCACCTATCAGGTGGGAAGTTCCTTAGGTCACTATTCCCGCATGTTGTCGGCGGA
>JBIOZI010000067.1:0-7367 GCA_044871085.1 Steroidobacteraceae bacterium
GCCGCGGGTGGGTCCATCGCATGACAGTATAGGTGGCGCTACACTCGCGCCACCATGACGAACGAACGCGTCAACACATACGGACATTGGATCGGCGGTCGGGCGCAGTCGGGCACTTCGGGCCGCGCCGGCGACGTGTTCAATCCCTCATTGGGAGTCGTCGCAACTCGGGTCGCGTTTGCGTCCGACAGCGAAGTGGATGCGGCCGTGCGCGCGGCACGCGGCGCATTTCCGGCCTGGGCCGCCACGCCGGCGCTCAAGCGCGCCCGCGTGCTGTTCCGCTTCAAGGAGTTGATAGAGCAGCGCCGCGCCGAGCTCGCGCGCCTCATCGCCTCCGAGCACGGCAAGCTGGTGAGCGATGCCGCGGGCGAGGTGACGCGCGGTCTCGAGGTGGTGGAGTTCGCCTGCGGCGCGCCGCATCTGCTGAAAGGCGAGTTCGCCGACAACGTGGGCACGGGTGTGGACAGCTACAGCCTGCGCCAGCCGCTCGGCGTCGCCGCCGGCATCACTCCGTTCAATTTCCCCGCGATGGTGCCGCTGTGGATGTTTCCCGTGGCGCTGGTGTGCGGCAACTGCTTCGTCCTCAAGCCCTCCGAGCGCGATCCCGGCCCGGGGTTGTTGTTGGGCGAGTGGCTGGCCGAGGCCGGCCTTCCTCCGGGTGTGTTCAACGTGATCAACGGCGACAAGGTGGCTGTGGACGCGCTGCTGCGGCACCCGGAGGTGAACGCGGTGAGCTTCGTCGGCTCCACGCCCATCGCCGAGTACGTGCAGCGCGAGGGCGTCGCGCACGGCAAGCGCGTGCAGGCGCTGGGCGGTGCCAAGAACCACCTGGTGATGCTGCCCGACGCGGACGTGAACCAGGTGGCGGACGCACTGCTCGGCGCGGCGTACGGCTCGGCGGGCGAGCGCTGCATGGCCATCTCCGTGGCGGTGGCGGTGGGCGATGCGACGGCCGACAAGCTGGTCGCCACGCTCGGTGAGCGCGTGCGCACCCTGCGCATCGATCAGTCGCAGAACGGCGAGGCCGACATGGGGCCGCTGATCACCGCCGCGCATCGCGAGCGCGTGCGCGGCTACATCGAGGCGGGCGTCGGCGAGGGCGCAAAACTGGTCGTCGACGGGCGCGGACACGTGGTGAAGGGGCACGAGAACGGCTTCTTCCTCGGCGGCAGTCTGTTCGATGGCGTGCGCGCGGACATGAAGATCTACCGCGAGGAGATCTTCGGACCCGTGCTGGTGGTGGTGCGCGTGCCGACCTTGAACGATGCGGTGAAGCTCGTGAACGCGCACGAGTTCGCCAACGGCACCGCGGTGTTCACGCGCGACGGCGCCGCGGCGCGCGCGTTCGTGCAGGGAATCGAGGTGGGCATGGTGGGGGTCAACGTGCCGATCCCGGTGCCGATGGCATTCATGAGCTTCGGCGGCTGGCGCCGTTCGAGCTTCTCGGATCACGCCATGCACGGCATGGAAGGCGTGCGGTTCTATACCCGGCTCAAGACCGTCACGAGCCGCTGGCCGGATGCCGGAACGGGCAGCGCGGAGTTCGTGATGCCCACGATGAAGTGAGCATGCGGCTGCCGGGCGTGCTCGCGGTGTGCTGGTCAGGCATGCTCGCGTCGGCGGTATTCGCGGCCGAACTCGCGCCCGTGCCCGTCACGCTGCAGGCCGAAGACGGTGCGGTGCTGCAGGCGGATCTCTACCCCCCCAAGGTGCTACCCATTGCGCCCTTCGGAGTCGTGCTGGCGCACGGCGGCCGCTATGACAAACAAAGCTGGCGCCCGCAGGCCGAGGTGCTGCAGGCGCGCGGGATCACCGTGCTCGCATTCGATTTTCGCGGTCACGGCGCGTCGCGGGGGCCGGGGGATCGGGACGGGTTCACCGCTCCGCTGCATCTCGACGTGCTGGCGGCGGCGCGATACCTGCGCAAACGCGGCATGCATCGCGTCGCGGTGGTGGGCGGCAGTCTCGGCGGCATGGCGGCCGGAGATGCGCTGGCGCTCGGCCGGCCGGGCGACATCGACCGCGTGGTCTTCCTCGGTGCGCGGCCCTCGCTCGCGGGCGTGGACCTGGCGAAGGTGACGGGACCGAAGCTGTTCATCGTGGCGCGCGACGATCCGGAGGCGAGCGGTCGGCCGCGCCTCGAGCGAATTCGCGCGGACTTCGAGCGCGTGCCGCAGCCACGCCGCCTCGTGGTCGTCGACGGCAGCGCGCATGCGCAGGCGCTATTCGCCACGGAGCAGGGGCCGGACGTGCTCGAGGAGATCGTGGAGTTCCTCGGCGAGAAGTGACGCGCCCCGCGATGTAAACGCGCAAAGCTGCACGATTACCTGCGTTTCTTGCATTGGCGGCTGGCGGCGCCGCGCGTAGCGTGCGCGCATGGACCGCATCAAACTACCCCGACCGGGCGCGCCACGCGCCGAGCGTGTCGCAATCTTTCTGCTCGGCGCGCTCATGGCCGTCGGGCTGTGGCAGGCGTACGGCGTCCTGCTGTACTCGTGAACGCCGATACCTTCCTGCTGTTGCTGGCGCCGCTCGCCGCGCTGGTCGCGCTGCCGGCCTTCGGAGCCTGGCGGCGTCGGGCGCGCAGCCGCAGCGCCAGCGCCGTGGCCATCGAGCTCATCGCATTCGCGGCGGCGGTGCGGCGCGCGAACGCGGCGTTGCCCTGCGATGCGGGCCTGTTGTCGCGTGCGCGGGCGCTGCGCGGGGTGCCGGAGGTGCTGTCGTTCGAGGTGGCGCTCGGCCTCGCGCGCGCCACGCCCGACGTGCTGGCCGACGCCGCGCAGCGGCTGGCGCTGCGGCTCAAACGTCGCGTGGCCTTCGAGCGCAAGATGCTGGCGCGCACCCGCTCGGGCCTGCGGCGCGGTGCCTGCGCGGCCGCGGTGCCGCCGCTCGCGCTGCTGGTGCTGTCCGCGGCGGGCGTGGCCGTGCCCGCGGGCGGGCTCGCGATGCTGTTGGGGCTCGAGGTGCTGGGGTGCTGGCTGTTGTGGCGCCTCGCGCACGTCGAGGTGTAGTCGATGGGTCTGCCGTTCATCGTGCTGGTGCCCATCGTCGTCGCCGCATTCACGGTGGGCATCTTCGGCCTGCGCGGCGCGCTCGAGCTGCGCTCCGCGCTGCGGCAAGGCGAGCTCGATCGGCTCGACGCTCCACCGCAGTGGCCCGCCACGCGCGCGTTCTGCGGCCTCGCGGTCGCGTTGCCGGTGCTGGTCGCCGCGGCGCCGCTGGGCGGCGGCGCGTGGCTCGCGGCGGGCGGTGTCGCCGCACTGGGCTACTACGCGGCGCCGCGCTTCGTGGCCTCGGCGCGCGCGCACGTGGAGCGCGAGGTGCTCGACGACCTGCCGCTGCATCTCGACCTGCTCGCATTGTCCATGGAGAGCGGCGGCACGCTGAGCTCGGCGCTCAATTTCTGCGCCGAACACGCGCCCGACGGCACGCTGCGGCGCGCGTGGACACGCGTGGTCCTCGAGGTTCATCAAGGCGTGGAGCCGCTCGACGCGCTCCGCGGACTCGACCAACGCCTGCGCCTGCGGCCGCTCGGCACGCTGGTCCTGGCGCTGCGCACGGCGGAGCGTCTCGGGCTGCCAATGGCGCAGGTGTTGCGTGAGAAGGCGATTCAATCGGCGGCGAATCGCTTCGCGTACGCGGAGCATCGCGCGCGCGCGGCTCCGCTCAAGCTGTGGGCCACGCTGGTGCTGTGTCTCGCGCCCTGCACCTGCGTCGTGCTGGCGTATCCACTGGCGCGGATGCTGGTTCGCGTGGCCGGTGGTTAGGAGAAGTCACTTGCCGCTGAGCTCGATGGTCGCCACGGCGGTGTCGCAGTTGGCCGGGCTCACGGCTTCACAGATGCGATACGTCAAAGAGTATGTGCCGCTGTTGGTCTTCGCCTTGACGTTGACGGCACCCGTGGCGAGGTCGAGGGTGATGCCGTTCGTCGCCGGAGCCAGCGAGACCAAGCTCACCACCACGGCCGGCGTCGCGGCACGCGCTCCGTTCAGAGTGTCGTTCGCGAGTACGCTGGCAATGGGCGTGTTGGCGGTCTTGGAAGAGCCGCGGCCGAAGTCGTTGACCGCGTCGATGGCATTCGGCCGCACCGTCACGGCAGCGGTGGCCGTATCGCAGTTGCCGGCGTTCGCGCTCTCGCAGATCTGGTAGACGAGAGAGTAGGTGCCGAGGTCCGTGCCCTGCGCCACCAACACCGCACCGGTGCCGGTGTTCAGCGTGACTCCCGCGGTTGCCGGCATCACCGAGACCATCGAGAGCTGCACGGTGCCGGTGTTCGCACGCTGGGTGCCGAGGAGGTCGTTCGCCAGTACGTTGGCGATGGCGGTTCCGCCCGTGGCCGGCGAGATCGCGCCCGCATCATCGACTGCCTTGATCACATAGGGTGGCACCGTCACGGTGACTGCCGCGTCGTCGCAGCTTTCCGGGTTCGCGACGTCGCAGATCGAATAGATCAACGTGTAGCTGCCGGCCGGCGTCCCCGCCAGAACCTCGATGCCGCCGCTCGAAGTGTCGAGCCGCACCCCTTCATGGCCAGTCGATTCTTGGAACAGGCTCACGTTGAAGACGGTGGCCCGCACTCCCGCGATCCAGTCATTGGCCAGCACACTGGCTAACGCGATACCACCGTCGGGCGAAGCAACGCTGCCCGCGTCGTCGTAGGCAAATACACCGGGGCCGGTGTGGCGAAAGAAGAACGCACCCACCTGGAAATTTCCGGCCGCCGCATCGCCGCTGGCACCCACGCCCAGCGCGCCGTTGAACGACACCGGCGTCGTTCCCCAACTCACGCTGCCGACGATCGGCACGCCGTTCTCATCGCGGGAGCTGGTGAGGCCCGCGCCGCTCGCGCCGCAGGCATACGTGATGCAGAACGAGAACGTCGGCTGAAAGGAGGTCAGGAAGCCCTGCGCGGCGGCGAAGTTGCTGGTGTTCGGCTGTGTCTCGAGCTCCGGCGCGTAGTAGCTCATGAGCTGTCGAACCTGTGTGCCCGTGGCCCAGATCCAGTCGCCGGGTGGGCCGCCGGCGCTGAGCGCGCAGGGTGTTTCGCCGTCCTGGGGGCAGCGCGTCGCCAGCGAGTCCCAGCTCACGCCGGCGTAGCTCTTGAACTGCTGCCACTCCTTGAAGTGTCCGTCGTTCACCGTCTGGGCCGTGACGTATGAAGAGACCAACAACAGGGGCAGCACCGAAAATGCCGCGATCCGCTTCATGGGGTTCCGCATACATCCTCCTCGATCCATCGCAGCGCGAGCAGATAGGGCCGTTCTTGGCGCCGCCGCAGCTTAGCGCCGATCGCAGCGCACAGCGCATCGCCTGCGGAAATTCCGGATGTGAAACGGCGGGAACGCGGCGCGCGACTCAGGTGTCGCTGAGCTCGCGGCGCTTGATGGTGGTGTTCGCTTCGAGATGCAGCAGATCTTCGGGCCGGTCGATGTCCAGCTCGGCGCTGGGCATAGGCAGGCGCACCAGCCGGTCGGTGTGGCGCTTCAGGATCTGCTGCGCACCGCGATCACCGCGCAGCTCGCTCAGCTCGCGGAAACACCAGCGCGGGAAGATCGCGGGCACGCCCACGGCACCGGCGTACTGCGCGGCAGCAATCGAGGTCACGTTGCGCCGCCATGCGCCTGCCAGACGCCGCAGATCTTCGGTGGTCACCGCGGCCTGGTCCGCGAGCGCGATGAGCACTCCGTCGGTGGTGGTCGGGATCTGTCCGAGCCCCACGCGGATCGAGCTCGAGATGCCCTCGGGCCAGTCGCGATTGATGACCGTGGCGGCCGGGCTGTGCTTGAGCAGCGGCGCGAGCTCGGCGGCATGCGCGCCGAGCACCACGGTGACCGAGTGCCCCGCGAGCTCCACGGCGCGGCTCACGATGGTGTGCATCAGCGGGCGGCCGTTGACGCGCACGAGTTGTTTGGTGGAGCCGAACCGCGAAGACGCACCGGCGGCCAGCACCACGACGTGGATGTGGCTCGTCTCGGTGGCCGAGTCGGCGGACACGGCGGTCAGCGGCGCGCGAGCAGCCCGATCACGACGGTGGAAACCACGCACACGCCGGCGATGAGGGCGGTTTTGGTGGCCACTTCGGCGAATGCGCTGCGCGGAATCACCTCGAGCACCACGAGAATCGTGATGACGGCCAGCGCGAGGATGGTGAGCATCGCGAGGACGCGGGCTACGCCGCTGTGGGCGCGGATGTCGGCGGTCTTCTCAGGCTCGAGGTTCATGACGGCGGATATTACCCCTCGGACCGGACCATGCACCCATCCGGGCCGTCAATCGTTAAACCGGTCGCATTTGGCCCGGCTTCGTGGCGGCGCCGTGCGCCAGCGCACGTCTCGGCGCTCGATTTGGCGTTAGTTTGGCGCCTTCTGTTCAATGGGTTAGCCCGCCGGGTCGACGTGTCGTGAGCACACAGTTCTTCGAGCGCCAGGAAGTCCAGCGCAAGTACACGCGCTGGCTGGTAGTCGGGTTCATCGCCGCCATCCTGCTGGTGGTCGCGGTGATCAACCTGGTCGTGCTCGTGAGCCTGGGCGGGGATCCGGTGCGCGTCATGCGCCATGAGCCGTCGGTGGTGTTCTGGATCTCGGGCATCGTGCTGGCCACCATACTCATCGCCTCCTGGCACCGCAGCTCACAGCTGCGCCAGGGCGGCGCCGTCGTGGCGCGCTCGCTCGGCGGCGTGCAGGTCAACGGCAACGATCCGGATCTCGCGCGCAAGCGCCTCGTGAACATCGTCGAGGAAATGGCGATCGCGGCCAGGATCAAGAAGCCGCAGATCTTCGTGCTGCCCGACGAGGCGGCGATCAACGCGTTCGCGGCCGGGCACTCGCCCGATGAGGCCGCGGTGGCGGTGACGCAGGGCGCGCTCGACAAGCTCGACCGCGATCAATTGCAGGCCGTCATCGGCCACGAGTTCAGCCACGTGCTGAACGGCGACATGAAGCTCAACATGCGGCTCACCGCGTGGATCTTCGGCCTGTTCGTCATCACCGACATCGCCCGCCGCATCATGCGCGGCCGCAGCCGCGGCAAGGGCGCCGCGCGCATCAAGATCATGGCCTTCGGCGTGTTCGTCGCCGGCAGCGTCGGAATGCTCGCGGGACGGCTGCTGCAGGCCGGAGTCTCGCGCCGGCGCGAGCATCTCGCGGACGCTTCGTCGGTGCAGTTCACGCGCAACCCGCAGGCGCTGCAGGGCGCGTTCATCGCCATGGCCGCGAGCGCGGAAGGCTCGCGCCTCCTGCATCCGGCATCGTCGGGCGTCTCGCACATGTTCTTCGCGGCCAGCGATCCGTCCTGGGCCAACAAGATCGGCGGCTCGTGGTTCGCGACGCATCCCTCGCTCGAGGAGCGCGTGCACGCGCTCGACACGC
>JBIOZI010000068.1:0-31599 GCA_044871085.1 Steroidobacteraceae bacterium
GCAAGTTTTCTGCAGAGGGAACGAACGTTCGAACAAATTGAAGAGTACATCAGTCCGTTCTTTGAGGCGGTGGGTCCACCTCGGGAAATCAACAGTGCCAGTGGCGCGATGCTCGACTACGAACGCGAACCTGGTCTCAAGGCCATTGCAGTGGGCGGCAACAAGCTCGCCCGCGGACTGACGTTGGAGGGGCTGCAGATCAGCTACTTTGTTCGCCGCAGCGCGATGTACGACACGCTTATGCAGATGGGTCGATGGTTCGGATTTCGCGCCGGGTACGAGGACCTGACACGTATTTGGATGACAGCCGAGCTCGCCGGCTGGTTTGCTGATCTCGCCTCAGTCGAATACGAACTGCGTCGGGACATCCGGCGCTATGAAGCAGAGCTCGTCACGCCCATGCAGCTCGGGGCACGCATCCTTGAGCATCCCGCGATGTTGGTAACAAATCGACTGAAATCGCGGTTCGCATCAACTGTCGTTGTTGACCAATCGTACAGCGACAAGCTAGTGCAAACGGTGAAGTTTCCATTTCGCCGCCCCGCAGATCTCGCGGTACTTCTCGAGGAAAATCTTCTTGCCACGCGACGGTTCGTGGAGCGATTAGGCGCACCGACCGCCTGGGAGGATTCGGGACCGATCTGGACGGGAATTCAACCCGACGCAATCGCTACGTATCTCTCAGAGTACAAGGTCGATGACGAGGTTCGAAGCATCTCATTGCCGCTGCTACTCGCCTATATTGAGCGCCAAGTTGAACGAGCGGAACTTACAAAGTGGACAATCGCTGTGAAAGGCCGCGCGAGTTTCGATCCAAGCTTGGGGCAGGCTCGCTGGGGTATTCCGGGTGGCGAAATCAACATGATCAGCCGCTCGCGGCTTCGTGGCGATCCTGACTCATTAGGCGTCATTACCAGTCCTGGCGACGAAACGGCGGGCTTTGACGATGAGCAACGCGAGCGCGCGAGGCAGAGGCAGCAGGAAGAAGATGTCGGTCTAAACCCAGCCGCTCGCCAAGTGCGAGATCCCGCGGAGGGTCTATTGCTTATCTATCCAATCAGCCGGTTCTCTGGTCAGGAACTTGCCGCGGGAGGACCGCGGCGCCAAATGTACGACGATCCGCGTGACGCACTGGCGCGAGACATAGTAGGCATCGCCATATCGTTTCCTAAGTCGTCGAGGGTCCAAGACGTCAGGGGCGTCTACACCGTCGGAACGGTTGGATGGACGGCGGAGTGACAAGTATTTCGCCCGATGTCTGGAGCCAGCTGGAACGGTCCCGTCCGAACGGTGACGAGTTGTTAGGGCGTCAAGCCGCCCCAGATGCTTCGCACCGGCTGTTGGCGGCTGTGGATTCACGCGGTCGGCGCCATATTCTTGTCGCCCTTGATCCCGCAGACCCGCAATTCCGAGACACCAGCAGCCGAGGCCTCACAGTTCTTACTCAAGAGCTAGTTCTGGCTGGCCATCCGAATGCGCGCTACATTGATATGGCCTGTGAAGATGTCCTCGGGCACAACATGTTTGATCTCATTGCAGGAGAAATGGCGCAGCGACTTCACTCGGCCCAAGAGAACCCTGCCGAGATTGTTTCTCGTGTACTCGCAAAGTGGCGGCGCTTTTGGGGACAGCTACCCCGCCAGATGCTCTCACGAGAGGCCCAGATAGGCCTCTTTACTGAGCTGTGGTTCCTGACCTACTGGCTGCTCCCGGCGGTCGGTGCGACCGTGAGCATTCGGATGTGGCGCGGCCCGCTTGGCGCGCGACATGATTTCGAGAGACCAAGTCTGTCTATCGAAGCAAAGGGAACCGCCTCGACGCGCGGTAGGTTGCACAAAATCAATGGCCTTCAGCAACTTGACCCACCGCAAGGCGGCGAATTGCTTTTTTTCAGTTTGCGTTTGCGCGAAGAGGCCGGCGCGACGAATACGTTGCCCCTTCTTATCCAGGCATGTCGCCAGCGAGTTGCCATTGATCCAGATGCGGAAGGCATTTTTGAAACGACCCTCAGTACGGCGGGGTATCTCGCTACCCACGAAGAAGAATATTCCAAGACACGCTGGCGTGTGATCGAGGACATCCTTCTTAGCACCCGTCACGGATTTCCCCGAATACATGCGGAATTATTCGAATCCGGCATACCGGCTGGGGTCGAAGAGATTGAATACACCATTAACCTCAGCACCTTTGAAAATCTGGTGGTCGCCGCAAAACCGGGAGATGCTGTGAATCTTCTTCGTCCTTCGGATTGACGCCTTGGCACAGTGAGCGACGTATTTTCCAAGGCGAAGCGTTCGCAAGTCATGTCTCGCATTCGTGGGCGCGGGAACAAAGCCACCGAAATCGCGTTTATGCATCTGCTGCGCCGACACTGTGTATCAGGATGGCGTCGGCATGTGAAGCTGACACTCCCGCGCAAAACAAAGGCGACGGGAATGGCCGTCGCTCGATCAAGTGACCGGCGTACGCTAGTACGACCAGACTTTGTATTTCAAAGCGGCAAAGTTGCAGTGTTCATCGACGGCTGTTTTTGGCACGCGTGTCCAATGCACAGCACGAAACCCAGGGCAAACGCACCATTTTGGTTGCAAAAACTTTCCGCTAATCGCACGCGTGACAAGTACGTCAACCGATCGCTCCGGAGCAAAGGATGGCGCGTCATCCGAATCTGGGAACACGATTTGCCTGACGGCAAGCGCGCTATTGCCCGGCTCACTCGGCTGCTGGATGGCCAGTCGACTAGCAAAGCATCACATGTTCGAACGGTCAAGGGCGCACCGCGCCGCGAACGACAAGAGCGGCAGCAGACCAGGTGCTAACTAATGATCGGCGGCACACTGCAGTAAGGTCACAGGTGAGCAGCGCGGGGAGAAAGCAATGACTAGAGAGGAGCGGGCCCAACAGCTTTGGAGCATCTTGGTACTTGCAGCGCGTTGGCGGCAGATTCTGACGTATGAGATTGTGGGCAAGGCCTGCGGGCTGCCGCCTCCGAGCCTGGGGGACATCTTGCGACCGATTCAGCAACTCTGCACCGAGCGAGGCATTCCGCCGCTGACAAGCATCGTTGTAAACAAGAGTGACGGTTCGCCAGGCGATGGTTTCATAGCGGCGCAAGATATTCCTCGCGCACAACTCAGCGTTTTCGAACACGACTGGTTCGAGGAAAATGCGCCGTCGGGCCCGGACCTTGCCAACGCTTATACGAGAGCACTAGGAAGACGATGAATCTTCCGCTGAGCAAATCCAGTGGCACTTGGTGGCGTGTCCCGCTTTTTGATCTCTAATCTGCGAGACGAGCGCTTTAATGCACGGCATGCGGCATTCACGAGCGCGGCTTCGACGGAGCGCTACAAGAAGTCCACGTTCACATACGCAAACCTTCCAGAGTTCGGAAACACATCCACCACCTCCGACACACTCGCACCAAACCACCGCGCCAGCGTCCCACCAAACTCATCTATGGATGTCGACGGCAGCAGCCTTCCCTGACCCACCTGATCCTCACTGCTCACCGACACATGCGGCGCGGTGCCGTAGAACCGCCCACCCCGCACCGCGCCACCCATCACGAAGTGATGCCCACCCCACCCATGATCGGACCCATCCGCATTCGACGTCAGCGTGCGCCCGAAATCCGACGCCGTGAACGTCACCACGTTGTCCGCAACGCCGAGCTCGACGGTCGCCGCATAGAACGCGCTCATCGCATCATTCACCCGCGCCATCAGGGGCGGATGATCGCGCATCAACGTGTTGTGATGATCGAACCCGCCGAGTGACACGAAAAACACCTGGCGACGCATACCGAGCGCAGCGCGCGCTCCGATGAGCCGCGCGACGATGCGCATCTGCCCCGCGAGCGGGTTGTTGGCGGCGAACGCGGTGTTCAGCGTCACATTGCCCAGCGCGGCATTCGCGATCACGGCTTGGTCGATGGACCGGCGGGTAACGGCGGCGTACGCCTCTTCGAACACGTGCGCGCTCGGCCGGCGGATGATCTCCTGCAGCGCCTCGCGTATGGCGCTCGCCGTGTAGTAAGGCTCCTTGAGCATGTTCACGCCGACGGCGCCCTGCGGGCTGATCTGATACTGCAGCGCCTGGCGCCCCGCCACGAACACGGCATTGCTCGAAGCGGAGATGCAGCTCAGCATCGCGTTGCCGTTGCTCGAAAGCGCGAGATCCCCGAGCCTGCCGCCCCAGCCGGCGCTGGCGCCTTCGCTGGCCAGTGCCTGCCACACGGACTGCTGATCGTTGTGCGAAAACAGCTTCGGCGGCAGCAGCGCGTTCACTCTTTGGTATTCGGCCAGCGTCAGCGGAGTCACCAACGGACCCACGTTGAGCTGCACGGCCAGCTTCCCCGCATCGAACAAGCTCTTGAGGCCGGTGAGCGGCGGAGCCAGCGCGTACTGCAGTCCGTCGGTCAGCACCTGCCCGCCGGTGGGCACCAACGCGGTGGCATCGAGCTCCGCGCGGCCGAAGGCGATGCCGCCGCGGGTGCGGTTCGGCCCGCCGCCGCGGATGGCGCTGTACTGGTCGTAGTTGGTGGGGTCGTACGGCACGACGGTGTTGGCGTAGTCGTTGCCGCCGTACAGGAACAGGCACACCAGCGCCTTGTAGTCGGTGGCGTCGAAGGCCGCGGCTTCGCCCACCGCGGCCAGGTTGAGCGCCAGCGGCCCGGCCGCGCCCATGAAGCCGAGCTGCGCGGCGCGTTTGAGCAGCAGGCGGCGGGTCAGTGTGTGGTTCATGCGCCTAGCTACTACTTCTGGATGAGATATTCGGGGCTGGCCAGGATCAGCAGGCAGGCATAGGCCGCCAGCAACTTCTTCGCGGTGTCGGGGCTGTTCGCGGCGACGTTGAGCGCCGCCAGCGCAGTCTGGATGCGCGACAGAGTGGCCGCCGAAACTTGGTTCGCCGCAAGCCTCAGGTTCAGCCACGCGAGCAGCGCGGGCAGGTCGTGTGCTAACGGCAGCAGCGCTGCGTACCCGGGCAGCACATCCTGGTACGCGCCGCCGGTCATCCACTCCATGAAGTTGATGTATCCGGCCGTGGTGGTCTCGTTGTGGAGCTGAAACTCCGGCGCCTGCTTCGCGGCGGTGGCGATGCCGGTGTTGGGCGGCACATATCCGGGCCGAAAGAAATTGAACACCGACGGCGCGCGCAGCGGGCTCTGGCCGATGCCGAAGTCGTTCGGTGTGAGGTCGTAGAGCTCGTACGCGCCGGTGGCGGAGGTGGTGCCGACGGTGCGCGCCCATTGCACCAGGCGGACGACGGGCTCGCGCAATTTGCCGCGCGTGGTCTGCGTGGCGTCCGGTGCCGCGCGCGCCTCCTCGTCCGTCAAGATTGCGCTCCACACGGCCCTGAGGTCTCCGCGCACGCCGGCACCGTTGTCGGCAAACGCCTGCGCGACGCGCCCCACGTACCCGGGCGAAGGATTGCTCGTCACCAGCCGCTGGATCATCTGCCGCGCAAAGAACGGCCCGACGTTCGGATGCCGGAAGATGGTGTCCAATGCAAGGCGCAGCGCCTCGGCACCGCCGGTGTTGGCGGGAATCGTGCTGCCGAGGAACCGCACTTCGAGGTTCGAGTGGTTAGCCGCGGTCAGGCGCATGGGGTCGGAGGCGAACTCGGTGCTTGGCACCGGATAGTCGTGCCACGTCACGGGCGTCCAGCGCACGCGGGTGAAGTCGGCGTCATAGCCGGTGAAGACGCGCGCGAGATTCGAGATGTCGCTCTGCTTGTACGTCTCGATCGGATTGCCAGCCATGTCGGTCCTGGTGGTCCCGTCGGGGTTCAGCTCGTACAGCCCGATGGTGAAGAGCTGCATCACTTCGCGGGCATAGTTCTCATCGGGCTGGCGCCCGGTGGTTAGATCCTCCTTGAGGTTGCCCTTGGTGTTGAGGTACATGCCCATGGCCAGGCTCAGCGTCACCTTCTCGAGCAGCGTGCGGAAATTGCCGAACGCATTCGCGGTGAGCAGGTCCCAGTACGCGGCGATGACGTACGCAGGATGAAACCCGTCGATGGCGTTCAGCGAGACCACGAAATACTCGGACAGCGCCAACGCGACGCGCTTGCGCACCTGGTCGGCGCCGGTCAGGAGCTGATTCCAGATCATGAAATCGCCGGCCATCGGCAGGAAGTACGTCATCGCCGGCGTAACGGCATCGTGGTTGCGGGACGTGAGCCACGCGGTTCCGGTCTGGCCGGGCGCCGCTGCGTACGACGCGTTCAGCCACGCACCGTAACCCTGCGCGCGCACCGCCGCGATGTCGGCATCGGACACGCCGAACTGCGCCTGCTGCAGAAAGCGCGCGGCTTCCACCTCGCTGATCGACGGCACCGGCGGCGGTGAGCTGGTCGGCGGCGCGGGCGAGGGCGCTGGAGAAGGGGCGCCATCGCCCCCGCCGCCGCATGCGTTCAGGAGGAAGCCGGCCGCCGCGAGCAGGACTTCGGGCGACGGGGACGGCTTGGCCTTGGCGCGCATGGCGCCAAAGCTGCGGCTTCAACGTCCGCCGCGCGAGCGGGATGTGACGAACCGGCCGCGGCCGGGGACGAACCCGTCGCGCGGCCTCACAAGCTGGCGCCGGGAAACCGGTCGAAGGCGGCGCGGTAGTTGCGATTGAGCTTGAGCTCGCTGCCGTCGTGCATCACGAGCAGATAGTCCCCGCGCGTCAGCGGTGACAGCTCGCGCACGTAATCGAGGTTCACGAGCACGGAACGCTGAATGCGCTGGAAGCGCGCGGGGTCGAGCTGCTTCTCGAGCGCATCCAGTGTCTGGCGCAACTGGTGGCGGGCGGCACCCACGTGCAGCGTGACGTAGTTGCCGTCGACTTCCGCCCAGCAGATGTCGGCGCTGCGAATCACCAGGAACCTGTCCTGGGTGCGCACCAGGAAGCGGTCGGCGGGTTTCGCGAGCAAACTGTCGATGGCGGCCCGCGCGGGCTCCGGGCTGCGCTCACGCAGCCGTGCCCTGGCGCGGGTCATCGCGAGTTGAAACCGCGGCTCGTCGAAGGGCTTGAGCAGATAGTCGAGCGCCTGCGCCTCGAACGCCTTCACGGCGTACTGGTCGTAGGCGGTGACGAAGATGATCTGCGGCAAGGTGCCCGAGACGAGGGCGCGCAGCACGCCGAAGCCATCGAGCTCCGGCATCTCGATGTCGAGCAGCACCAGGTCCGGCTGCGCGGACTCGATGACGCGCACGGCGTCCACTCCGTCGGCGCACTCGCCGACTATCTCGATCGACGGATCGGCGCCGAGGAACTGACGCAGCAGCGCCCGCGCGGGCGCTTCGTCATCGACGATCAATGTGCGGATGCGGGTCGCGCTCATGCGGCCTCGAACGGTATGAGGAATTCCACCCTGAGGCCATTGGGGCGCACGTTCTCGCAGCGGAACGAGTGCTCGCTGCCGAAGAGCTGCTGCAATCGCGCGCGCGTGTTGGCGAAGCCGACGCCCTCGCGTACCGGCGCGGAGGGCATGGGCTCGGGCATGCCGGGGCCGTTGTCCTCCACCTCGAGCGCGAGTTTGCCGTCGCGCCGGGTGGCGCGCACGATCACTTCCGCGCCCACGCTGAAAGGCGCAATGGCATGGCGCACGGCGTTCTCGACCATGGGCTGCAGCAGTAGTTGGGGCACGCGCGCCTGCATCAGCTCGGGCGCAATGTCGAAGCGGAACCGCAGCCGTTCGCCGAAACGCATCTTCTCGATGGCCAGGTAGCATTCCAGGAACTCGATCTCGCGTCGCAGCGGCACCTGCTGCTGGTCGAATTCGCGCAGCGTCATGCGCAGGAAGTCGCCTAGCAAGGCGGTCATGCGCTGCGCGGCCGAGCTATCGGTGACCTGCAGCGCGGAGATGGAGTGCAGCGCGTTGAACAGGAAATGCGGATGCAACTGCATCTTCAGCGCCGCGAGATTGCTGTTCGCGAGCTGGGTTTCCAGCCGCGCGGCGCGCAGCAGCCCTTCCTGGTAGCTGCGGTAGTAGCGCACCGACAGCGCGGCGAAGAGGCTGATGGCGTACACGAGGCTCACGAGGATGACGTCCTGCCAATACCAGAAGTGCAGGTAGGGCAGCATCGACTCGGCCACCGCGACGAACCAGCGCGGGCTGAAGGCGAGCGCGTTCACCCACACGAGCGCGTAGGGATGCACCGTGCCGAGCACAAAGCCCACCGCGAGGTGGAGCACGGCGTTGCGAATGCCCCGCGCCGGAGTGAGCGGAAACTTCTTCGCGAGATACCACGCGCAGGCGCCCACGGGTATCAATAGGTACGAAAAGGTCAGGCCCCAGGGAATGGCGCGCACCCAGTCCGGCTGGGCTTCGGAGGCACTGCCCTGCAGCGCGTGCACGAGCCCTAACAGCGTCGCGACGACGACGATGAGCAATACGACGACGGCGCGAGACCATCGCGAGGGCGGCGTGCGTTCGGACATGGGTGGAGGATACCGCGCCGCCGGACCGTATCGCCGGGCTCCTGCACGCGTGCCGCCCATCGAGGCAACGGCTGCGGCATTGGCTCCCATCCATTAAGCTGCCCGCGCCAGGAGGGCGACGATGAACACAAGGATCTGGCTGTCGACAATCGGGATGTGCGCCTTGAGCGCCTGTACGCCGCGGGCAACCGTGCCCAATGGCACGGCGGTGCTCGATGAAGACGTCGCGCTCGAACGCCAGGCCGGCAAACCACTCGACACGGCAATACGCGAGCTCCCGGTGGAAGACGGCGCCATTCTCGTCGCGTTCGTCGACGAGAACCTCACGGACGTGAAGCTGACGCTGACGACGCTCGGCGGCGAGCCCGCGACGAAGCCGGTCGAAGTCGAGAACCACATGACGGGCACCGGGGTCGAGATCGCGGCGCTCGAGGTCCCGGAGGGCGCCAGCGTCCGGGTGACGCTCACGAGTGCTCAGGATGCGGCCGCTCCCGGCAAAGTCCACCTCCGGGTACGGCAATACACCACCGATGCAGCTCGCGATCCGAATTTCGCGGCGCAGCTCGGCGCGTTTCGCGCGTGGACGGCCGCCACCGACGCAGCGTCGCGCGCCAGCGCCATTAAGAAAACCGGCCTCGCCGAAATGCAGCGCGCCATCGATGGCCTCGAGGGTGCGCACGGCGACGCCGCGCTCGCGGCGCAGGCGCGGCTCATCAAGAGCCGGATGCTGTCCTCGTTCGCCATCGATTTTCTCGAAGCGCGGGCGGAGGCGGAACGCGCCGCCACGGCATTCACGCGGCTGCCGAAGCCCGACGCGCTCAACGCGGCACGTGCGCGATACCTGGAAGCGGTGGCGCAGAGCGGGATGTCTCAAAACCACGGCTTCGACAATCCCACTGCCGCGGAGGCGATGAAGCGCGCGCGCGAGACTCTCGAACAACTGAGCATGCCCACGTCGGTGTTCGGTCCCGTCGAGCGTGCGCGTGCGATCGGCGATCTGGGCACGCTCGACGTCACCGAGACGCTGATCGACGACGCAAACAAGCACTTCGAGCAGGCGCGCGCGATGTTCGCGGCGGCGGGTTACGTCGCGGGGGAGCGCGAGATGCGCTTTCAGCTCGCCATCGTTTTCCTGGAGCAGGCCAGGTTCGCCGATGCGGCGCGCGCGCTCGATCCGCTGCTGCCGGAGATCGACCGGATCACGAATACCGAGCTGCGGGTGACGGCCTATCTAGGCGCGGCGCACGCGCAGACGTTTTCCGGCCGCATGGACGAAGCGGCGGATTTGCTGCTGAAGGCCCTGCCGCTGGCGCGCGAGTACGAACTGCCGCAGATGGAGACGATGGCGGTGAAGGGCCTCGGGGTGGTCTATCAGGCGCGCGGAGACATGCTGCAGGCGAGCTCGTTTTTCGACGAGGCGGTGAAGATCGCGCGCGGGCAGCAGGATGTCTCGGAGCTGGTCTTCGCGCTGATAGCGGCCGGCCACGTCGCTGGCATGAACGGCGACCTCGAGCGCGCGTTCGCGCTGCACGAAGAGGCCGCGCGCCTGGCGCCGAATCCGATCGCCCGGGTGCGCACCCGCATCAATCTCGCCACCGACAACTACCGCAATGAAAACTATCCTGCCGCGATCGCCTTGCTGCGCGAGGCGCTCGCCGTCGACCTGCACGACCCGCGCCATCACGCATACACCGACGGAAAGATCGGGCTCGCCGTGTCCCTGGTCGACTACGACCAGAGCACGCCCAAGGATCTCGCCGAGGCAGCGCGGCTCCTGACCGAGGCGATGGACACCAGCATCCGGGTCAAAGACCAGTACCGCGTGATCTATGCGACGCGTGTCCGGGCGCAGCTCGATGCGCGTCTCGGAAAGAGCGCGGTCGCGCGTGCGGGCTTCGAGCGCATGTTCGCGCTCGCCCAGGAACATCGCCGGCGCAGCGCGAGCACCGAGGCGCGCTCGGGCATGTCGTACGACGAGCAGGTGGGGTTTCGCGGATATCTCGACATCGTGTTCGCCGACGTGCCGAAGCGCGGCGGCGTCTTCCAACCCGCAACCCCCGCGCAGCTCGCGGGAATGCAGCGGCTCGAGACCGCGCGCCACGAGAATTTCGGCGCGCTGCGCGTCGGAACGCTCGACGCGAAGACCGCCGCCCACGTGGACGACCTGCTCGCGCAGATGGCGCAGAAGAGTTTGCGGATCGCGGCACTCATAGGCCCCGGGGCCGCGCAGACGGCGGAGCTGCGCGCGTTGCAGATCGACATGGCGCGCCTGCACGCCGAGCTCGATCACGTGCGCACGTCCGCCGCCGCGTCGGCGCCCGTCGGGACGCGCGCCTGGCGGGCACTGGCGCCGGGCACCACACAACTCTCTTACGCGCTCGGCACCAGGCGTGTCTACGCCCTGGTACGCGGCGAATCGGGCGCAATGGTGACCGCGCTCGCGCCCTCGCGGCAGGAGCTCGAACAGCAGCTCATCGAGCTCGCCAAACTCGACGCGCGGACCTCGTCGCAGAAGATGGACGCGGCGCTCGAAGGCATCTCCTCCGCATTGCTGCCGCCCGGCCTGTTGCCCGCGAAATCCACCGCGGTCGAGATCGTCGCCGAAGGCCGCATCGCGAGCGTGTCGTTTCCGGCGCTGCGTTCTCCGACGGATCCGCGCCGCCGGCTGGTCGAGACCCACGACATTGCGATGCTCACCTCGCTGGTCGACGCCGACGCAGCGCCGCGACCCACGATCGAGCGTCCGTTCCGCTTCGTGGCGCTCGCGAGCGGCAACGGCACTTATCGATCCGCGCCGGCCGATCCGGCGCCGCGGCTGCAGGCGGCGACCAAGGAGATTCGCGTCGCGGCCGACCTGTTCGCGGCGCACGACCGCGGCGCGCGGATCAAACTACTCCTGGGCGCGGAGGGCAGCGCGGCGGCGCTGCGCGACATCTGGGCCAGCGGCGCGGACGTCGTGCACTTCGCCACTCATGCATTGGCGGATCTGCGCCAGCCCATCGCGTCGCTGCTGGTGCTGCCGGCCACCGACTCCGTCGGCAACCCTACCTACCTGACCGCCGGGCAGGTGCAGGGATGGCGCGGCGACGTCGAGCTGGTGTTCCTGAGCGCCTGCGACAGCGCAGTCGGTCCGCCGCAGTACGCCGCCGGGACGCCCGGCTTGCAGCGTGCCTTCCTGCGCGCGGGCGCGCGTGGGGTCATCGCCACGCTGGCACCAATCGAGGACGTGCTCGCCCAGGAGTTCGCCGCGGATTTCTACGCGCGTTACACCACCGGCCTACCCGCGGCGCGTGCGCTCAGCGCAACGCAACGCGGCTGGCTCAAGCCGAGGCCGGGCGCGAGCGAGCAGGAACGGCTGCGGCGGCGGATCACGGCGCTGGCGCACGCCTACTTCGAGGGCTGATTGCCCAGGCGCGGGGCTGGTTAGCCCGGCGCCATGCGCTGCGCTCGCGTACCATGCGCGGCTGCATGAAAACCCCTCCCGGCCTGCTGCCGCTGATCGAAGACGGCGTCATCGACGAAGTCCTCCGCTCCCTCAAATCCGGCAAGGAAGCCACGGTCTACACCGTGCGCACCGGCACGCAGATCCGCTGCGCCAAGGTGTACCGCGACATGGGCCAGCGCAGTTTCCAGAAGCGCGCGCAGTACCAGGAAGGGCGCAAGGTGCGCGGCAGCCGGCAGGCGCGCGCCATGGCCAAGAGCACGCGCTTCGGCCGCAAGGAAGCGGAATCGGCGTGGAAGAACACCGAGGTCGACGCGCTGTACAAGCTCGTCGAAGCCGGCGTGCGCGTGCCGAAACCGTTCGGTTACTTCAACGACACGCTGGTCATGGAGCTGGTGACGGACGCGCACGGCGATCCGGCGCCGCGCCTGAGCGAGGTGGACCTGACCGCCGAGGTGGCGCGCGAATACCACGCCTTCCTGATCCGCCAGGTCGTGCGCATGCTGGCCATCGGCCTCATCCACGGCGACCTGTCGGAGTTCAACGTGCTGGTCGACGCGCAGGGCCCGGTGATCATCGACCTGCCGCAGGCGGTGAACGCGGCGGGCAACAACCAGGCCTTCGCCATGCTCGAGCGCGACGTGAACAACATCCGCGCCACGCTCGGGCGCTTCGCGCCGGAGCTTCTAACTACAGAATACGCGCGCGAGATCTGGGCGCTGTTCGAGGCCGGCGGGCTGACGGCGGAGTGCGCGCTCACGGGTGTGTTCGCGCGGGAAGAGGGCATCACGGATCCGAACGCGGTGATGGTCGTCATCGAAGACGCGCGCGAAGAGAACATCCGCCGCGAGCTGGGCCGGCAGGGCTGACGCGCCACCGGGCTATATGTTCGTTGGCGCACCGACGCCGTTCGCGAACAGGTCTATTGTGCCCGGTTCGCCGAGCCTCACATTCCGCACGCCCGCGGGCTGCCCGGCCAAAAGAGAACTCATGCCCAACAATGCGCGCAATGCAGAAATGCTCCGAGCCCAGATCAAACGGCGCGGCAGCCTCGCGAGACTTGCCTGGCGCAAGTTGACCCGCAAAGAGCCGGCCGCGCTGCCGCCCATCACCTCGCTGCCGAGCATGCGTTGAGCATTCAACACCCGGTGCGCTTCCGCAAAGGGCTCATGGCCCGGCGGTCTCCCAACAAGTTGTTCGCGGCCATCCTCGTTGCGGCGATCATCGGCGTCATCTTCATCGCCATGATGCGGGACGAGACGGTGGTGTCGAGCACCGCCGTCACCGTGGATTCCCGCTCCCGCACGATGTAGCAGATTCGATTTGGGCGCCGCGCCACGCCGGTTTCGGCAGGCGCGGCGCCTTTCTTTTTTGTCCGTGAACAACTGGCATTCCGCCTCGCGAAATCCATTCACGCAATCTGCACTTTGGCGCCGAAGGCAGACACTCCAACGCATTGACACCCCCTAAGGGCGTTTGCGAACGTCGAACAGCCGGGCAAACGAATGCATCCGGCACTCTCATGCGGGCAGTCACTCACGCAGGTCTCGCGCGCCCGCATTCGATCGTTCGCTGCTTCCGCCACGCGGCCGCGCAGGAATTGCCGCCGCAACCATGCAAGGAGCTCGCATGACCGTCCCCCATTCGAAGTCCGTTCTCGCATCCACGTGCATCGCATTGCTCGCCACGGCCGGCACGGCGCACGCGGCGGCCACGCCATCCTCACCGCCCCCATCTACCTGGACGAGGATCGCCAACGAAGGTGCCGCGATCAACGTCACCAACAACCGGCGGGTGCGCTACGGTCTCAAAAGTTCCTGGGTCGAGCAGCGCGTGAACGGCGCCGGCCAATGCACCAATGCCTTCTTCGGTGTCGATCCGCTGCGCGGTGTGGGCAAACAATGCTGGGTCGAGCCGAACGCGGCGCCACCCACCGCCCCGCCGCCGCCATCCACCTGGAGAAGGATCGCAATAGAAGGCGGCTCGTTCACGCTCGCCACCGCGCAGCCGGTGCGCTACGGCTCGGGCTCGAGCTGGGTCGAACGAACGGTATCGGGCACCGGCGCGTGCACGAACGCCTTCTTCGGCCGCGATCCGCTCGTGGGCGTGGGCAAGGAATGCTGGAGCCCCGTCACCACGACGCCTCCAACTACTCCGCCGCCAACTACTCCTCCGCCGGGCGGTGACTTCCACCCCACGGGCTACACGCTGTGGTTCAACGACGAGTTCACCGGCACGCAGCTCGACCGCACGGTCTGGTGCACGCGCTACATCTACGGCGGCGGCGCGGCGCCCCAGGTGCCCGACGCTCAATGCCAGCGAAACGGGGAGGGCACGCTGGACTTCCTCAATGACGAGCAGCAGCGCTACGTCGACACGAACCGCTCGGGCCAGATCATGCACGTGGTGCAGGACGGCGTGCTGACGCTGCGCTCCACGAAGACGCGCACCAACGACTCGTACGCGTCGTACGAGGCGGCGATGATCCGCAGCAAGCGCACGTTCGTGCCGGCCGCCGGCACCAGCTACTACGTCACGGCGCGGGTGCGGCTGCCCAACGTGCGCGGCACGTGGCCCGCGTTCTGGCTGAACTCGGACCGCAAGCCGGACGGCTCGGTGGACTGGCCGCCGGAGATCGACATCTTCGAGGGAGCGCTCAACGAGGTCGAGGACACGGCGACCATGCTGCACCAGCAGTCCCAGATCCGCGGCCAGCAGACGGCCTCGGGCGGCACAGAGATCACGTTCTCCGCGCCGGAGTTCGACCGCCAGTGGTCTAACTATCGCCCGGGCCGCGTGCTGCGCGACGTGTGGATGGAAGTAGGCATCGAGTGGACGGCGTCGAACGTCTGCTACTTCGTCGACGGCACCAGGACGATGTGCGAGAACTATCGCTGGGTGAACAACGGCGGCGGCACGCCCGGCCCCGCGCACGTGCTGCTCAACCTGGCGATCGGCGGTCAATGGGCCGGCCGTCACGGCGTCGCGGACGAAAAATTCCCGACGAAGCTCGACGTCGATTACGTGCGCGTCTATCGCAAGCCTTGAAATCACGGAGCGCGCGGCCCGGGGTGGCAATCTCCACCCCGGGCCGTGCTTCGTGAGCGCCTCATATGTTCGTTCCCGCACCGACGCGCGCCGCGACACAGGCTATGTTGGCTGGCTGACCCGGGCCCAACCCCGCACCTCGTGCATGTGGCCCGGCGAACTGCCCCGCACAGAACCTGTCGGGCCGCCACCTCAAACGTCGCTGCCCGGCACCCGTCGATCGTTCAATACTCGATTCGTTTCTGGAGAGTTTTCATGTCGAAGCATTCCCACAATCTACTGTTCGCCTCTGCCATTGCAGTGGCGCTTGCCGGCGCCAGTGTCGTCGTCGCCCATGCCAAGCCTTCTCAGGAAGTGCTCGAGGCGCGTCAGGAGACGCAGATCTGGACCACCTACGCCCTGAGCCCGTACCTGCGCGCCAATGACCTCAAGGTCTCGGTGCACGAGGGCAAGGCCACGCTCACGGGCAACGTGTCCGAAGGCGTCAACAAGGACCTGGCAAAGCAGATCGCGCTCGGCGTCGACGGCATCAAGTCCGTGGACAACAAGATCGAAGTGCTGCCTAACTACGTTGCACCGGCCAGGTCCACCGACCGCAGCTACGGCGAGAAGATCGACGATGCGTCGATCACCTCGGCCGTGAAGTCGAAGCTGCTGTGGAGCCGCTACGCCGACGGTCTCACCGCGGACGTCGACACGATGCGCGGCAAGGTCAAGCTCACGGGCACCGCGGACAGCATGGATGCGCGGACCGCGGCGGGCTCGCTCGCGACCAACACGCGTGGCGTGCACTCGGTGGACAACCAGCTCGTGGTGCAGGCCGCGAAGCCGGGCATGGCCAAGAACGCGACGAACGACGTGAGCGACGGCTGGATCACCACGAAGGTGAAGTCGAGCTTCATGTATTCGTCCAACGTGAACGGCTCCGACATCGCGGTCAGCACGAACAGCGGCATCGTCACTCTCACCGGCAAGATGGACAGCGGCGCCGAACGCGCGCTGGCCATCGAGCTCGCCCGCAACGTGCGCGGCGTCAAGAGTGTGAATTCGAATCTGCTGACGATGTAATTTCGATTTGACCAGGGCGCCGCTCGCCGTTCATCGGCTGCGGCGCCCATTTTTTTGCATGGCCCTTTTTTGCCCGGCAATCGCTGCGGCGCAGCCCCGCCTTTCCGACAGGACACTTCCGCGGCGGCGGCGCTAAGATCCGTCGAACGGACGCCGCCACCGAAAGAGTGCACTCCATGCGCCATCGAGCCCTGCTGCTGCTCACCGCCATTCTCGGCTCCCTCGGCGCGCTTGCCAGCGCGTCGCCATCGCCGGCCACTGCCGCACCTGCCGCGCTCCCGCGCCTCACTCTGGCGGAGGAGGCCACGCTGGCCGAGTTGATCGAAGCGCACCGGCGCGTGGCGGCGCGCCTCCCGGCCGCCGACCGCGATCTCCTCGTTGGCTTGGTCGTGCTGGTGAAGCCCCGGCTGTTCGCCACCCGGCTGGGCGCGGACCTGCTGGAGAAGACCACGCTGGTCGTGAACCAGATCATTCCCGAGCTGACCACGGTGGAGGCGGAAATCTTGGCCGAATATGCCCTCGGCGGCATCACCAGCGACACCTCGATCGCGCCGACCATCGAGTCCCAGCAGCAGGCGTGCAACCAGCAGATGATCAAGCTCCAGATGGCCATGCAGCGCGAGAACACGTTGTTCACCTCGGTGAGCAACGTCTTGAAGACACGGCACGACACGGTGAAAAACAGCATCGGCAACATTCGCTGAGGCCACTGCCCCCGCTCGAGCGGCCGCGCCGGGGCTGCCGCGATCATCGCGGACGCGCCAATTTTCGCGGACTGCTCTAAGCTCCGTCCGTTAGGGTTGATTCGGAAATCGGGGCTAATGAATACAAAAACATGTTTTGCGGCGACGTTCGCATCGCTGCTGGCCGCATGCACTCCAGGTCCTGCCACGCCCGACGGCGCCGTCCTCATCGACGAGGAAGTGGCGCTCGAACGCCAGGCGGTCGACGTCGCGCACCGGGTAATAGAAGTGGATGCGAATTCGGTGCTGGTCGCCATCGTCGATGAAAACCTCACGGACGTGCGCATCAAGCTCGAGGCCGTCAACTCCAGCAAGGACTCCAAGCCGGTCGAAGTGGAAAACCACCTCGAGGGTGTCGGCGTCGAAGTGGCCGCCATCGACGCGCCGAAGGGCTCGCGTATCAAGCTGACGATCTGGGGTCCGCCCGACAAGACCGCGCCCGGACGCGTGCACCTGCGCGTCCGCCGCTACGATGAGTCATCCAAGTTCCCGGCGCAGGTCGGCGGCTTCGAGGCCTGGTCCATCGCCAACAACGCCGCCAACGACGGCGGCGCCATCAACCGCTCCGGCCTCAAGGACATGACCCGCGCCATCGAGCTCCTCGACTCGCCCGGCGGCGACGCGGCGCTGGTCGCCGACGCGCGGCTGATCAGGACCAACATGCTGTTGACGCTCACCGAAGTGGAGCTGTTCGAAGCGCGCGTCGAGTCGCAGCGCACCGCCAAGGCGTTCGCGGCACTGCCCAAGGCGAACGCGCTGGGCGTGGCGCGCGCCCGCTTCCTCGACGCCCGGGCGCTGAGCAAGATTTCGCAGGCTCCGTCGTGGGCGAAGCCGGATCCGCCGCAGGACGTGGCGGAGAAGATGGCGCGCGACATCCTCACGGAGCTCTCGGGCCCCACCTCGCCGTTCGGCCCCATCGAGCGCGCACGCATGGTCGCGAAGCTCGGCTACATGGACTCCAACCACTCGGCCGAGCAGGCGCAGGTGAATTTCGAAGCGGCGCGGCTGCTGTTCAAGGAAGGCGGCCACGTGGCGGGCGAGGTGGAGATGCGTGCCAATCTCGCCGAGTGTCTCACCGCGCAGGGCCGGCGCTTCGAGTCGGCGCAGGCCTATGACGCGGTGCTGCCCGACCTGCACCGGATCTCCAACAACGACGTGCGCGTGGCCTATCTACTGTTCGCGGCGCGCGCGCAGTCGTTCGCCGGCCGCACCGACGAGGCCACCGAGCACCTGCTGCAGGCGCTGGCGCAGGCACGCCAGTACAAGCTGCGCGGGCAGGAGGGTGGTGCGTTGCAGGCGCTGGGCAACACGTACTGGAACCGCGGCGACTACTACCAGGCGCGCTCGTATTTCGACGAGGCGCTGCGGCTCGCGCGCCTCAACGAGGACGACATCGGCGTGGGGTTCACGCTGCAGAACGCCGGCATGGTCGCGCGCCACGACGGCGACTACGCGGCCGCCATCGAGATGCACGAGGAATCGGTGAAGCTCATCCCCGAGCCCATCGCGCGCATGCGCTCCGCGCATCAATTGGCGCTGGACTACGTCGCCGCCGGCGACTATCCGGAGGCGGTGGCGCAGTTTCGCCGCACCTTGGAAATGAAATTGCCGAATCCGCGGCATTACGCCTACTGCGACGTGAAGCGCGATCTCGCGCAGACGCTGATCGCGCATGGCGGCTCGCCGGCCCAGCTGCGCGAGGCCTCGACGCTGCTGGCCGGCGTCCTGAAGCAGGCGGCCGAAGTGCACGACGCGTTGGGGCAGATCGGCGCGCGCGCCGTCACGGCCTCGTTGCTGGCGAAGCAGGACAAGCCCGACGCCGCGCGGCGCGAATACGAACGCGTGTTCGCGCTCATCTTCGATTACCGCCGTTCCACGTCGAATCCCCAGCTGCTCACGACCACACTCGGTTTCGAGCAGCCGGCCTTTCGCGGCTACTTCGATCTCATGATGCGGGACGTGGTGGCGAAAGGCGCCGCGCCACGCCGGGCCTCGAAGAACGAGGAAGACGCGTTGCGCATGCTCGAGGTCGCGCGCGAATCGCACTTCGGCGCGGTGCGCGCCGTACCCATGGACGCGGAGGCCGGAGCAAGGGTGGACGCGGCGCTCGCGCAGATGGCGACAAAGAGTCTGGAGATCGCCAGGATGCTCAAGGGGGAGCTGTCGGCACAGGATTCCAAGCGGCTCGCCGCGCTGCAGTTCGACATGTCGAACCTGCGCGCGCAGGTGGATCGTGAGCGCACGGCGGCGGCCCAGAAACTCGCGGCCGGTCCGAAGGGTGCGGCGAGCGCGGTGCGCGACTGGCGTCCGGTCGCTCCAGACGCCGTGCAATTGTCGTACGCGCTGGGCAATGAGCACGCCTACGTTTGGATGCGCAGTGCCGGCGGTACGTACGTGGCCACATTGAGCGAGAGCCCGGAGAAGATAGAGCGGGCGCTCGCGGAGCTCGCGTCGCTGGACGCCCAGCGCGCACCGGAGAAGATCGAGCAGGCGCTGGCGCACGTCTCCTCCGTGCTGCTGCCGCGCGGCCTGCTGCCCGAGGATTCCACCGCGCTGGAGATCGTCGCCGAGGGCCGCATCGCGAACGTGCCCTTCGCCGGGCTGAGCTCGCCCACGGACCCCGCGCGCCGCCTGGTCGAAACCCACGCGGTCACGCTCATCACCTCGATGCTCACGGTGGACGCGGCGCCGCGGCCCAGCGTGGCGCGGCCGTTCCGGCTCGTCGGCCTGGCGAGCGGCATGGGCACCTTGCGCTCGGCTCCGGTCGCCGACCTGGCGCCGGCATTGCAGGCGGCAACCGCGGAGATCCGCGCCGTGGCGGCACTGTTCGCGGCGCGCGACCAGGCCGCGAAGGTCAAACTACTGACGGGCAGCGAGGGCAGCGCCGCCGAGCTGCGCGGCATCTGGAGCAGTGGCGCGGACGTGGTGCACTTCGCCACGCACGCGCTCGCGGACCTGCGCCAGCCGCTGGCTTCGCTGCTGGTATTGCCGGCGAAGGGCGCCGACGGCACGCCTACCTACCTGACGGCGGGGCAGGTGCAGGCGTGGCGCGGCGATGCGGACCTGGTGTTCCTCAGCGCCTGCGAGAGCGCGCTCGGGCCGCCGCGGTTCGCCGGCGGCATGCCCGGGCTGCAGAGCGCCTTTCTGCGCGCCGGCGCGCGCGGCGTCATCGCCACGCTCTGGCCCATCGAAGACGTGCTGGCGCGCGAGTTCTCGGCGGATTTCTACCAGCGCTTCACCAGCGGCAAGACCGCGGCGCAGTCGCTGAGCGAGACTCAGCGCGCCTGGCTCGCGCCGAAGGCCGGCGCCAGCGAGGACGAGCAGCTGCGCCGGCGCATCACCGCGCTGGCGCATGGGTTCTACACGCAATGAGCGCGGGAACGCCGCCGTGGGCTACACCGCGCTTCGCGGTTCATTAAGGTGTAGGACCCGCCGAAATCTCTTCTAACCACCGCGGAAAAAAGGTGGCTCCATCGCGGTGCACGCCCGTAACGGCGTCGCCACACGACGCCGGCGGCCGCGCGGGAACTGGCGCGCATCTTGCTGGGATGAAGCCCGCAATCGGGAACGTTTCATCCAAGGAGATCCGTCATGCGTGTCTTTCTCATGGCGGTCGTTGCCATTGCAGCGTCCGCGCAACTCCACGCCCAGTCCACGCCCGCCGCGCCCCAGGTCACGGTGGGTGCCGGCATCAAGGCGTTCCGCTTCGATTGGAGCCCCGCCGCACGCGCCTCGCGCTACGAGGTGTGGCATCGCGCGCGCGCCAGCGCCGCGTTCCAGAAGGCGGCCGAGTATCCGGCCACCGCGACCACCGCCAATTTCCGTATCGCCGTGCACACCTTCGACTGGTCGGGCGCGCGCTTCCGCGTCGCCGCGTGCAACTCCGCCGGCTGCACGAACTCCGCCGACATCTCGGTTGCGAACCTGCGCCTGGATGCGCCGGGCTATTTCAAATCTTCGCAACCGGAGGTCGCCGAGACCTTCGGCAGCGACGTCGACGTTTCTCCGGATGGCAACTTCATGGTCGCCGCCGCGCCGAACGACGACGTCAACGGCAGCAGTGCCGCGGGCGCGGTGTACGTGTTCCAGCGTAACGGCAGCAGTTGGACACAGCGCGCAAGGCTGCTGCCGGGAATCATCCAGGCGGACGGCGGCTCGGGGCTGCAGGTGTCGATCAGCGCCGACGGCAACACTGTCGCCGCGGGCGTGCCTAACATCTTTCACTCGCCTACCGACGCCAACTCCGGCGAGGTGTATGTTTTCCGCAATACCGGCACGTCGTGGCAGCGCACCGCGGTTGCGACCGCGCGGCGCGGATCCTTCGGCGCCTGGGTGAGCCTCGACGACACCGGCACCGTGCTGGCCGCCGGCCGCAATTCGGGCGCCGATGTCTTCATCTTCACCAATGGCGCCTGGGCCGTGCGCCGCCACATCGAGAACCGCACGTCGCCCGCCGACAATTGCCCCACCGGCGAGCTCAGCGGCAACGGCCGGCTGCTGGTCGAGCAATGCATCAACGGCGCATCGACCGCGCCGAGCCGTGCCTTCCTGAGGATCCACCCCAGCTACGCGTCGTCGCGCCGCGATCACGACCTGCCGACTCCCGCGGGCGCCGCGAGCGGCGAGCAGCGCTATGGGATCGCCGTCGACTACAGCGGCGAATGGATCGCGGCGCAGAACGTCCGCGGCCGCATCGAAGTGGACATCTTCCAACGCGTCTCCGGCTGGCATCAGCTCGCGCAGGTCGTCCGGCCCGGAAGCTGGCAGGGCAGCCGCCGCAGCCTCTTCGGCCAGGGACTCTCGTTCAGCCCGGATGCCACCACCCTCGCGGTCGGCGACCCCGCCGACATCGCGCAGGGCACCGGCGTGCAGCGCGGCACCCTGAGCGCCGGCAGCACCGCCACCGGCGCCGTCTACGTGTTCAAGCGCAACAGCAGCGGCGCCTGGCCCCTGCAGGCCGTGGTCAAGCCTAACTACGCCGCCTCCCAGACCTTCGGCGCCGCGCTGTCCCTGTCCGAGACCGGCACCACCCTCGCCGTGGGCCAACCCCTCGAGAGCAGCGACGCCCGCGGCATCGACGGCGCCTGGAACAACACCCGCCGCTCCCAATCCGGCGCAGTCTGGCTCTACTGACGTCCGGGAAAAGGGGACAGATCTATTTTCCGCGGTGAGCGCTGCCGCCGTGCACGCGCAGCGACGGCGGCCACCGCGGAAAATAGATCTGTCCCCTTTTCCCTCCTGACACACCAGAAGACTGGAGCCATTCCGCACCCAGGACTGGTGTCGCCGCTCTTCGTTCGGTGACAGCGAGGCGCGGGGAATGCTCCCGGCGGAGGGCGTGCTCGCAATGAGCTGAGTGAAGGCGGCGCGTTGCCACTCGCAAGGCACGAAGCCGTCACACGGCGACCCACCGGCAACAGTGCAACGCCTCAAAGTTGCTCGCCCCATCACCGAATCAACTGACGGCGTTTCTAATTCTTGTCTTCCCAATCGTGAGTAGCGCCGCCGGAGCGACACTCATTGCGGGCGCGACATCCGCCGGGAGCATTCCCCGCGCGCACCCTCTTCACCGCCTGAGAGGTCTCATCACCCCTGAATCCGCCGAATGTCCCCATCTTCCAAAAAACCGGGGTGGCCGTTGCAGCGACCGCCCCGGTTGCCTCTGCGCGAACAGCTTCAATCGATGCCGTGCACGCGCAAACTCACCAGCTTGTCGATGCTCAGATCCTTCACTCCGCGCGCCTTCAGGCCCGCGATGTACTCCGGCGTCACGCCGTGCACCCGCATCGCCACCAGCTGGTCCGGCGCCGGGTGCGCATAGCCTAACTGCTCGATCTTCTCGATGAACTCCGGCGACACCTGGTGCACGCGGAAGGCGATGAGCTGGTTGGCGTCGATTCCGCCGTAGCCATCCTTCTCCAGCTGCGCGATCCACTCCGGCGTCGCGCCGTGCACGCGCATCGCGATGAGCTCGTCCTCGTCGGCCTCGAGCCCGGCCGCCTTCAGCTCGCGCACCAGCGCCGGCGTCACGCCATGTACGCGGAAGGCCACCAGCCGGTCGGCGTCCTTGGCCGGCACTCCCTCGGCGCGCATCTCGCGGATGAACTGCGCCGTCACGTCGAAGATGCGCAGTGCGATGAGCTTGTCGGTGGTGAGGCCGCGCAGGTCGTGCGACTTCATCTGCCGCGCGAACTCCAGCGACACATCGTGCACGGCCATCGCGAACTGCTCCTCGTCGGCGATGCCCGCGAAGCCCAGGGCGCCCATCGCCTTCACGAAGCCCGCATCGGGCGTGAAGGTGAAGATGCCGGCGCCTTCGCCGTCCTTGAGGAACCCTTCGCAGTCTATGCGCCCGGCATCGCGCACGACGTGGAACTGCACGTCGTGGCGCGCGCGCGTGGTGAGGTCCAGGCCCTGGAACGAGCTGTTGGGCCAGTCCGATTCGCTCTGCATGTTGCCGCCCTTGTGGCGTCGCATGAGCCCGAAGTAGATCTTCCCGGCATCCTCGGCCGGGCGGATGGTCCAACTGCCGCGGAATTCCTCCGCGGGCCGCGCGACCTGCGCAAACGCGAGGCAAAAGAAGAGCGTGGCGGCAACCGCCTTGAATGCTTTCACGGGGATTTCTCCTGAGTCTGGTTAGAGAACGTCGGCGTTCTTGAGCAGGATGAGCTTCTCGATGTCCAGGTTCTTGAAGCCGTGGGCGCGCGCCTTCTCGATGAACTGCGGCGTCACGTCCATGACCTTCGCGTGGATGAGCTGATCCACGTTGAGCTTGTAGCCGGCGGACTGGAACGAGCGCGCCAGCTCGGGCGTGACGTCGTGCACCTTCATCGCGATGAACTGGTGACCATTCCCGTCGAGCCCGGCGGCGCGCATGCGCTTGACGTACTCGGGCGTCACGCCTTGCACCTTGAGCGCGAGGATGTCGCGCGCCTGCAGGTCGATGCCCACCTCGCGCATGGCATTTACATACGCCGCGTCCACGCCCTGCACCTTGAGCGCGATGATCTCGCCGGTGGTGGGCTGGAAGCCGAGCGCGCGCACTTCCCGGACATAGGCGGGTGTCACGTCCTGCACCTTCAGCGCAACGATTTCGCCGACATTCATCTTGACGCCGGCGTCACGCAGCGCCTTGACGTACGCGCTGTCCACGCCCTGCGCCTTGAGCGCGATGATGTCGCCGGCATCGGGCTCGAAGCCCAGCGCGCGCACTTCCCGCACGTACGCCGGCGTCACGCCGTGCACCTTCATTGCGACCAGCTCGCCGGCGTTCGGCGCGAAGCCCGCCGTGCGCATCTGCTGCACGTACTCGGTGTCGATGCCCTGCGAGCGAAACGCGATCAGGTCATCGGCGTCGAGATCGCCGAAGCCCGCGTCCTTCATCTCCGTGATGTACGACGTGCCCCTTTCAGAACGGCCCTCGGCAGCCGCCGGTGCGGGCGGCGCCGCGGGCGGCGGCGGCGCCGGCGGTGCTTCGCGCGCCGGTGTGGCGGGCCTGGCGGACTTCGCCGGTCTTGCCGGTTTGGCGCTGCGCGCGGCCGGGGCGGGTGCCGCTGCCGGCTCCGCACGCACACGCGGTGCCGCGCTTGCGGCGGGCTGCGCGCTCAGCGCGGGTTCCGGGCTCTGCGCGGGCTCGGGGCTCGTCGCGGGTGCTGCACTCTCGGCCGGTTCCGCATGCGCATCGGGCGCGTCCACTGGCGCCGCCGCCGCGGGTTCCACCGCTGCGCGCGCCGCCTGCGCGACGGCCGGGGTGGCCACGCCGATGGATGCGAGCCCGGCGACCAGCGCCGCCGCCAGCACCAGCGACGCCGTGAACACGCCCGCGGTGCGCGCGCCGGGCGCGCTGCGATCCACGCCTAACAACCGTGCGACACGGGCCGCGACGGGTGCACCGGTGGCGGCCATCGCGAACGGCACCGCGCGCCAGCCCGCCATGGTGGCGAGCGCGCGGGCGAACTCGAGCTGCCGCCCGCAGGCCGCAACCGCGACGTCGTCACAGCACTCCTCGCGATCGGCGCGAATGCGCTTGTTGAGCCACCACACGGCGGGATGAAAGAAGAACAGCGTCTCGGCGAGCACCTGGAAGAAATTCACCAGCACGTCGAAGCGCTTGATGTGCCCGAGCTCGTGCGCGATGACGGCCTCGAGCTGCTCCGCGCTGAGACCGGTGATCGCGCGCACCGGCAGCAGCACGACGGGCCGGAAGAACCCGATGACGGCGGGCACGCCGACGAGATGGCACTCGCAGTAGCGGATGACCCGGCGGATGCCGAGCCGCATCTGCAGTGCACGGAACCGCGCGACCAATGCATCAGGCAGCGCGACGAGGCTGCTCCGCCTCAGCCGCTCGAGCCACAGGAGGCCGAACGCCACGCGCGCCGCGAGCAGGAACACACCCGCGAGCCAGGCGCGCGCCAGCCACAGGAAGGCGTCGTCGGAAATCGTGGGCGCCTGGGGTGCGGCCGCGGAGAAGGAGCCCGCGATGGCCTCGGGCTGCATGGCAGGCACGGGCGCCGCCGCCGCGGCGAGGCCGGGCGTGGTCGCGGCACCGTCGCCGAGCAGCGCGAACGTCACGCCGAACGACACGAGCATGAGCGCGAGCGCGCCGATGCCGACCAGGTAGCGCGCCGCGGGCCGGCGCAATGCGAGCAGCAGCGCGCCGGCCAGCGCGGCGATGGCGGCGCCCTGCCACACGAAGTGGAGCAGCGACCATGCCAGCGTGTGCATGAAGTCGTTCGAGGCGGTATGTGCACCGATCATGGAAGTTTCCTCTCGTGTTCGTCGAGCAGCTGGCGGATCTCGTCGAGCTCCTGTTTCGAGCTGCGGCGTCCGGACAAGGCGTGCTGCATGAGCTGGCTGGTCGAGCCGCGGAAGACGCGCTGGAGCACGTCCTCGGCAAACTGCTGCTTGGTCTTCTCGGCCGGCTGGTTGGCCGAGTACACGTGCGCCCGCTGCTCCTCGGCGCGCTTGACGATGCCCTTGGCCGTCATTATCTGCAGTAGTTTGAGCGCGCTCGTATAGCCGATGTCCTTCTCCTGCGCGAGGACGTCGTGGATCTCGCGCACCGTGGACGGGCCGCGGCTCCAGAGGATCTGCAGGATCTCGAGCTCGGAGGGCGTGGGCTGGAATTTCGGGTCTGGCTTCATGGGCGAGAGGCTACTACGAAGAATTTCGTATTGTCAACGAAGACCTTCGTAGATGGGCGCCGCGGCATCCCGCGGCTTGGCTGTGCCGCCGGCCTCTTCCGCAGCATTCCCGGCCGGGCCCGCTTCATCGATGGGAGAAAAAACATGAAGATAGACAGGCATTTGGTCCGTGGCGGTTTGGTGTGTCTGGGCCTGTTCGCGGGCCTTGCGGCACAGGCGGGGCTGAAAGAAACACTGGCGGTGGCATCGACGACACGAACCGCTTCGCGGTTGGAAGCCTGGGTTCCGCGACACCTGCCGGTGCCGCATCGGCGGAGCCGGCGGCGAGGTCCGGGCCCGCGAACGCGGAGGCTGCGCGGGCGCTCGACGCGGCGCGGTGGGACAGCAATGCCGTGGTCGATCGCGCGGCGGTGTACGCTCGGCTCATGATGGCAACCAGGACCGGGTGACAGTCGATCGCGACGCGATGCAGTTCTGACGGCGCCAAGGAATCCCTGTGCACGGCGCGTCCCACGCGGGACGACGAATCGGGAGGCTCGCATGTCTGGATTTTCATTCCACGCCCGCGCGTTGGCGCTCGTCCTGGCGTCCGCCGCTCTCGGCGGCTGCGGACAGCACATCTACAACCTCAAGGTGCCGCTCGATGCGCCGGCGCAGACGGTCGCGGCGCCCACGCCGGACATTCGCATCGACGACCTGCGCCCGGAAGGCGAGCGCGTGGTGCACACCGGCGGCGGGCTGTTCCGCTGCGAGCGCTGGTACGGCGACGACACCTACGACCCGCCGAAGCTCGCCTACCTGCAGCAGCTGCTCGCGATGCGCACCTCCGCCGCGCTGCACCTGAGCCTCGAGCGCTTCGACACCATCGAATACTGCGAGAACACCGCGCGCCGCGCCAGCGCGGCCGCCGCATATGGCGCGAGCGCAGGCGCCGGCGGGACGCCTATCTACATTCCCTCGCGGGACCTGCCGCTCGGCGATAGCGTGCTCATCCGGCTCAAGGGCGGCGCCAATGGCAAACCCTTCGACGTGCAACGCCAGTTCGACTACTCCGACCTGACCTGGCGCTTCCTCGAGATGCCGGCCGCGAATCCGCAGTACCGCGAGCGTTTCCGTACCGCGCTCGCACAGATGGCGGATGAAATCGCCGCCATCGCCGCGGCCGGATCCAGGTAACCGTCGCGTTTGGAACGTTCACGACCGGCCTGGCCGCGCACACGCGCCTGGCTCGCCCCGCAACCGGATGCGAGCGGGACGGAAAGCAGGCACCGGCGCCTCGCGCATGCCGTCGCACGCCCGCCAATGCGGAGCGCCGCAGCGCCGGTGACACGGCGCGCGCCGCGAGGAATTGCGGGCCGCGAGTAGTTAGCACGAACATCTAGGGGATTGGAGCGCAACGACGTTGCGCCGGAAGGCGCGCGCGAAGTGGTACAAAGTCTCATCTTCCGGAAATGAATGGCGCACGACGCGCCCGCGCGAATTCTCCTTCGCTAGTGTCCGTCCCCGGGGGCACGGCAGAAAGGAGAGAACATGAAACGCAGGACAATCGGATTGTTCGCGGGTGCCTTGCTGGCCTCCGGTTTCGCTACCACCGCGCTCGCAGGGTTTCACCAGGGACAGGCGGTCGTGATCATCGACGCGAGCAGCTTCGCCAACGGCGATCTCGGCTTCGTTCACAATACTCCGGACAGCACGCAGTACATCGGCTGTACTTCCTCCGGCACCAGCGCCAACTGTTTCGCGCGCAACCTCGCGGGTCTCTACCGCTCGTGCTCCACGGCGAATCCCACGCATCTCGCGGCGATTCACGCGCTCAATGCGGATTCCTATCTGCTCTTCGGATGGAATGCATCGGGCCAGTGCACCTTCATCAGCGTCCAGAACAGCTCACTCACGGTTCCAAAGCAATAGCTCACTGAACCGCCCGCGATGGAGCAGGACCGCGCCCACGCGCGGCCCGCTCCGATCGCTCACGTCCAACAAAATCAGGGAAAAGCCATGAACATACGAACCTGGCGCCGCGGACTGCCGCGCGCGCGCCTTTCGACCGGGCGCCTTTCGACCGGGCGCCTTTCGACGATACTCGCGCTGTTCGCGCTGCTGCTCTGCGCCGTGCTGCCGCCCGCGCACGCGGCGGGCACGCTCAAGGTCATGAAGCAGGGCCTGGGCGACGGCACGGTCGCGCAAACCTCCGGCAACAGCATCATCGACTGCGGACTCGTCTGCGACGAGGTCTTCGCCGCCTCCCCGGTGGTCACGCTGCAGGCGACCGCCGCGGGCGGCGCGGTGTTCGACCGCTGGTCCGGCGACTGCGCCGGCATCGTCGTTCCGACGTGCAACGTCACGATGTCGGCCAACCGCTCGGTGCGCGCGAGCTTCAAGCTGACGCCGGACGTACCGCCGCTGATCGGCGCGCCCACGCCGGCCAACATCCAGCTCTACCTAGACAGCAATCCTTCGGTCGACACCGCCGCGGAATTCCTGCGCGCGCTGCCCGAGGAATATCGCAAGGGCTGGATCCTGATGTCGCGTTCGGAGAGCCTGCAGACGGGCACCGCGAAATATCCGCGCATCCTGCTGCCGAGCGCCGACTCGCAGTACGTGTTCACGCTCGGCCTCTCGCCGCACGCCTCGTATCCGGGCTCGCATCCGAAGGCCATCGAGTTCATGCAGTACGACGCGACGGAGAAGAATTTCCGCTTCCATGAAATCGTGCTCGGGCACATCGACGCGATGGGCCGGGTCGATCAATTCCCCGTGCGCGAGCGCGGTGTGAGCGTCGACGAGCAGCGCTGCACGCGCTGCCATTCGACCCGCAACATCCGCAATCCCGACCCGGGCGACTTCGGCACCACGGGATTGCCGCCGAGCTCGGTCGGCGCCGTGAAGTGGAAGAACAAGCCGAACTGGGACACGTACGACAGCTGGGGCGGCATGCTGCCGTTCAACCGCGACAAGGTGTTCCCGGGCTCCATCGAAGCGGCGTCGCTGCGCAAACTACTCAACCCGTGGACCTGGCGCACCGACGTGCTCGGGCAGCAGGTCATGGAGCAGTTGGCGCTGCAGTCGAATGGCCTGGGCGAGCTGCCGGTGTATCCGGCCAGTGACGTCTTCACGCGCATCGAAGGCGGCACGAACGACGGCCACATCCAGTTCGCGTTCGACGCCGGGGTCGTCACCACCGAGCCGGCCCCGGTGGGCGGGGTCACGGGACCGATCAACTACGCGTTCAACGGCCTGCCCGGCGCAGGTCTCGGCACGAACATCAACCGTGATCCGACCACGCCGGTGCGGCTGCATGCGTTCGCCACGCCCACGAGCGACGAGGGGCGCGGCGTGCAGCTGTTCGACCAGCTGGCCGGGGCCGACGGCAACTTCAACCAGACGCGCATCGGCAACGAGCTCGCGAACCATCGCTTCGCCACCGGCAGTGTGCCGCTCGACGCGCGGCCGCTGGCGCTGGCCATCAACAAGGGCTGCATCGTGACCGACGGCGCCGGCACCATCAGCACCACGGGCGGCGCGCCGGCGTTCGCCGGCAGCCTGGCGTTCTTCACGGCACGCCACGGCGGCGTGAACTTGGCCGGCCTCATCGCCGACACCGCCACCCGCCGGCAGGACCTGACGCGGCGCAAGGCCGACATCGAGAAGCTCAACCTGGACCGTAGCGGCGACAACTATCTACTCGACGCGGACATGGTGCCCGACATCGACCTGATCGCGCTGTACGGCCCGTTCACGAGTTTCGGCGTGGACACGAGCCTGACGCGGCTGCGCCAGGAAGTCTTCCGCCGCTCGACGGCGGGGTTCTCGCCCGACACGAGCATCATGGGCGGCGGCTTCTACGTCGACCGTGAGCAGTACGGCGGCACGACGAACAAGATCGCGCTGTTCCGCTACCTGCTCGAGCCGCTCGGCATCTCGGTGGACAAGTGGTCGATCAGCGTACGCGGCCGCTCGCGCAGCTACACGTTCGCGGACGTCTTCGGCACCTACCAGGCACCGATCACTTCCGAGCTCGAGACCAGCCTGACGGCGGATCCCTTCCCGGGCCTCGCCGCGCCGTATGCATGTCCGGCACTGGTCACCGCGGCGAACACCACGATGGCGGCGGTGCCGGCGGCGTCGGCGCCCCTGGTGCCGAAGTACACCGACGTCCAGCGCATCTTCAACAAGAGCTGCATCGAGTGCCACGGCGGCCTCGACTATCCGCCGTTCGCCAAGTACAGCACCGATCCGACGATCTTCGACCTGTCGGAGCGCGAGAATCCGCCGAGCAACGATCGTCTGCTGGAGTCGCACCAGACGCTGATCGATCTCGGCTTCATCGGCGTGGATGCGGTGAGCAGCTATGTCTTCCAGCGCATCACGGCGGCCTCGACCGCCTGTCCGTTCGGCGCGATGCCCTGCGGCGGCCCGCGGCTCGCGCAGGCCGACGTCGAGACGATTCGTCGCTGGCTCGACGGCGGCGCGCCACACACCCACGGCGATCCGCATCTCAAGACGATGAACGACGTGCACTACGACTTCCAGAGCGCGGGTGAATTCACGCTGCTGCGGGAATCCGGATTCGAAGTCCAGACGCGGCAGACGCCGATCTCGACCGACGGTCCGCTCGGTGCGCATCCGCATTCCGGCCTGTCCACCTGCGTCAGCCTGAACACGGCGGCCGCGGTGAGCATCGGCGGACATCGCATCACGTACCAGCCGCGCGTCGACAGCGATGCGCCGAATCGCGAAGGGCTGGTGCTGCGCATCGACGGCAAGATCGTGGGTTATCCCGGTCCGCGCGGCATCGCGGTCGATGGCGTGCGCATCATGGCGACGACCGCGTCGGGTGGTATCCAGATCCAGGGTCCCGGTGGCACGGAAGTGCTCATCACGCCCGATTTCTGGAATCACTACCAGGTGTGGTTCCTCAACGTCGACGTGAACGCCTCGCGTGCGACCGACGGCCTCATGGGGACGATTGCGCCGCAGAACTGGGTGCCCGCGCTCTCCGACGGCAGCGAGCTCGGGCCGCGTCCCGCGGCGCTCGCGGATCGCTACCAGCAGCTGTACGTGAAGTACGCCGACTCGTGGCGCGTGACCAAGACGAACGCGCTGTTCGACTACGCGGCGGGCGTCGACACCACGAAGTACACGCTGTCTTCGTGGCCCGGCTTCCAGCCGCAGAGCTGCATCGTGCCGAAGAACTGGACCTGGAATCCGCGGCTGCCGAAGCGGTTGACGGCGGACGACGCCAAGCGTCTGTGCTCGAACGTCGCCGACCCCACCACGCAGGAGAACTGCATGGCGGACGTCATCATCACCGGCGAGCCGAACTTCGCGAGGCTCTACTTGGGCGGCGAGCAGATCAAGCTCAATGCCCGTCCGCAGCAGGTGGTGCTCGAGAAGCCCGACCAGTTCGCAGAGCAGACCGGGCGCAACGTCGAGTTCGCCTGGAAGCCGACCAGCGACAAGAACCAGGGCAAGCTCACGTACATGCACTGCCTGTGGGCGCAGGGTGAGAAGCTCGGCAGGAAGCATTGCCGCGACGTACCGGAAGGCGGCACGGGCACCTTCGCCTACGATCTCGCGCCCGGGATGTTCTACTACTGGAAGGTCATCGTGGACGACGGCCAGGGAGCGACGGTCGAGAGCGAGACCCGCCGCTTCCAGGTGGAAGGGAAGCTGGAGGCGAAGCTGAAGTAGCCGCAGCCAGATAGTTAGACCGGGGGCGC
>JBIOZI010000069.1:0-10243 GCA_044871085.1 Steroidobacteraceae bacterium
GAATCTCGTTTGCATGGCCCGCTCCCCGTGAAATGGTTTGTCGTTGTTGTTAGCGCGCGAACCTTCACTCCGGCCGAAGAGCGAAACAACTGCCCGGGAGTGAGTAGCGGAAACCGCTACTGCCGGAAGCGGCCTGTGCTACCGGCTGCGCGACCGCGAAGCGGCGCTGCTCAGTGGGCGGCGGCCGCGGCCGCCATCTTCGCCGGATCGTGCCGGTAGCGGAACACGAACGGAAACACGACGCCGAGCGCCAACGCATAGCCCGCGAACGACAGCCAGATGCTGTGCCAGTCGCGCACGCCGTCCACGGTGTAGTGGTCCACCACGGCGCCCGCGAGCATCGTGCCGAAGAAAGCACCGAGCCCGTTCGTCATGATCATGAATAGCCCCTGCGCGCTCGCGCGGATGCGCGGGTTCGCCTCGAGGTTCACGAACATCGCGCCGGAGATGTTGAAGAAGTCGAAGGCCATGCCGTACACGATCATCGACATCACGAGCATCCACAGGCCCGGGCCCGGGTCGCCGAAGGCGAAGAGGCCGAAGCGCAGCATCCAGGCGAAGATCGCGATCGCCATGACGGTCTTGATGCCGAAGCGGCGCAGGAACAACGGGATCGTGAGGATGAAGACCGTCTCGGACATCTGCGAGATCGAGGAGAGCAGGATCGGGTGGCGCACGCCGAACGAGTCTGGATAGGTGGCATTGAAGTCCGTGAGGAAGTCGCCGCCGAATGCGTTCGTGATCTGCAGCGCGCCGCCCAGCATCATCGCGCACAGGAAGAAGATGACCATTTGCGGACGCCGGAACAGCACGAACGCGTCGAGCCCCAGTGCCTCGACGACGGTCCTCTGGCCCCCGCCGCGGTACGGCGGGCAGGACGGCAGGGTGAGACCGTACACGCCGAGAAACGCCGCGGCGCCGGCGCTGATGAAGAGCTGCCCGGTCGTCAGCACGGCACCGGAGAGGTCCGTGAACCACATCGCGAAGACGAAGCCTACCGTCCCCCAGACGCGGATCGGCGGGAACCTCTGTATGAAGTTCATCCCCTGCTGCTCGAGCACGCGGAAGGAGATGGTGTTGTTCAACGCGATCGTCGGCATGTAGACCATCGCATTCAGCAGCATGATGACGTACAGCGTCGGGTAGTCGCGCACGGTCGAAGCCCAGACGAGCAGGCCCGCCCCCGTCAGGTGCAGGATTCCGTACAGGCGCTCCGCGTTCACCCAGCGGTCCGCGACGATGCCCAACAACCCCGGCATGAACAGCGAGGCGACGCCCATCGTGCCGTAGATGCTGCCGATCTCGATGCCCGAGAAGCCGAGGCTCTTGCTCATGTACGCGCCGAAGGAGATGAGCCACGCGCCCCATACAAAGAATTGCATGAAGTTCATGACCGTAAGCCGGAACGGGATGCTCATCGGCACCACGCTACCAGAAATCGGCCCGGCGCGGCCGGCCAGGTGCCGCAGGCTGCTGCATCCGCAGCGGCAAACACCTCAGTGTCCTCCCTCGACGTGGATGCCGGCATCCGCGAGCGCAACGGCCAGGGCCGCCTCTATGCGAGCGGCTTCGCTGCGCTTGATGTGTTGAAGGTGAAGCGTCGGCCCGGTCAGCACCTCGATACCGCGCTTGAGCACGCTGCCCGCGGCGCGGATGCCGGCCTTGTGCTGATCGAAGCGCTGCGCGGGCGAATACCGGCTCATTCCGACGTACACGCCGTGGTCATCGCCGCGCCGGTCGGAATAGTCGAGCAGTATGAGATAGATGTTCGAGCGGCCGGCGCGCCTGCCGCTGGCCCGGGCGGTGAAGCGCGCGGCGACCTCGTACGCGGCAGGCAGCCAACTGATGTAACGCATGGGAAGCCAGTCGGGTATCGATGCGCCCGCCCGCTTCCAGAGCAGATCCAGGGCCGTCTCGATGTGCGCGGCGAAGTGGCCGCGCATCCAGCGTTCGTGGATACAGTGCGCACCGGCGACGCCGTCACCGGCTGCGAGCGCGCGCTCGAACACAGCCGCGAGGTCGCGGTCCGATCGGAAGCGGAAGGGACGCTGATCCGGCGGCTCCGTCACTTCCACGTGATATCGCTCCGGGAGAGAAGCCCGCCTCGCCCTATTTCGAGCCGCGCGTACGCTCGATCTCGCTGGCGACTAGATCCCGCAAATGATCGGGGCTGTACTTCTGCATCGGCCGCTCGTTGACGAAGAACGTCGGCGTGCGATCGACCTTGAGCGCGTAGATGTCCTGCACTTCCTGGCGCAGCAGGGCATCGACCTCGGCGGCCTCGGCATCGCGCTGCGCGCGCTTCACGTCGACGCCGACGTCCGCCGCGATCTTCCAGATGTGCGCGACGTTGGACGCCTCGTGCGCGGCCCATTCCTCCTGGCGATCGAACAGCGCCGCCAGAGTCTGTTCGAACTTGCCCTGACGCCGCGCGGCATCCAGCAAACGAATCGCGTCTTCGGAACCGGCGTGATAGGCCGCGTATCGCACGACGACGCGAACGTCCTCCGGATACACGAGGCGAATGGCTCGAACGACCGGCGCGAGTGCCCGGCAGGCCTCACAACCCGGGTCCAGTACTTCGACGATGGTCACGCGCGCATGGGCGGGACCGATCACCGGTGAGTGCGGGCGGATGAGCAGGGCCGCGGATTCGGGCGACATCGGTGGCGCAAATTGGGCCGTTGGCGATGCCGGAGAGGTCGCCGGCGCGGCAGCCGGCGCGGCCGGCGCCGATTCCGCAGCAGGCGTCGGCGCATCGCGCGTACAGGCGACGAGGGCCAGAGACAGCAGAGCGACTGACAATGCATGGATCTTCATCGCCCGCAGTTTACCGGCTATCCGAGACACGCCGCCAACAGAATGACTGATCGTCAACAGAGGCGATGTTCCAGCGCTCCCACTAGATGGTCTCGACGGCACGCAGGCTCACTACTTGCTGATGCCGAAGGACGCGCTCTCTTGTAAATTCATGGCGCGTGCGCGGAGGCGCTTGCTTCCGCCGCGCAGGGCCGCTGGCCCGATCGTTTCCGACTCGCTTCCCCCGACAAACAACCATGCAAGGATGCATCATGCGCAAGCCTCACAATGTGGCGGCCACGGCCGCCCTCGCAACCGTCCTGGTCATCTCCACGCCGGCATTCGCGGAGCCCGCACGCCCACGTCCCGCGCAACCGCAGGTCACCGCCTCCGCCGCCCTCAAGCGGCTGGTGTTCGACTGGGACGGCGTGCCCGGCGCTACTCACTACCAGCTTCGGGTCAATCCCACCGGCGGCGACGGCTACTCGCCGCTCGGCGACCGGATTCCGGCCTATCGCACCCGCGCGAGCCTCCAGGTGGCGGCGCACCTGCTCGACTGGCAGCGCGCGAGCTACGTCGTCTCCGCGTGCAATCGCGCGGGATGCAGGGACTCGGCGCCGGTATTCGTCGACGACCTCGAGGCCGACGCCGTCGGCTACTTCAAGGCCTCCAATACCGACGCCGGCGACCGACTCGGCGCAGGCCTGGCGCTGAGCGACGACGGCCGCACGATGGCCGTGACCGCGCTGCTCGAGAGCAGCAACGCGAGCGGCGTCGACGGCAACCAGGCGGACAACAGCTCGGCGGGCTCGGGTGCGGTGTATGTGTACCGCCGCAGCGGCACGCACTGGCGCCAGGAGGCGTATCTCAAGGCCGGCGTGAACCAGCCGCGCCAGTTCTTCGGTTACGGGTTCCCGCTCGACCAGCGCGCGCTCGCGATCAGCGGCGACGGCAACCTGCTCGCCGTCGGCGCGCCCGGCCAGCGGCTCGACGGCACCGCCAACAGCGGCCTGGTCTATCTATTCGAGCGCGCCGGCAACGGGACCTGGAGCCTGGCCACGACGCTGCGCGGCCCCACTCCTGCGCCGAACCCGGACGGCGGCAGCGGCGACTTCTTCGGCATCTCCATCGACATGAGCCTCGACGGTCGCACCCTCAAGGTGAATTCCCTGCAGCCGATCGACGAGGAAGACAGGCCCGAAGGACGCACGCACGTGTACGTGCGCTCCGCGGAGGGCTGGCGACTCGGCGCCACGCTCGCGCCATTCCACGCCGGGGACTTCTGCCCGGTCGTGCGCATGAGCGGCGACGGCCGGACGCTGGTGTCGTCCTGCTTCACGCAGGGCGAGCCCGCCGCGCGTGTCGTCACACTCGAGCGCAGCGGCGACACCTGGAATCACGTGTCGGACCTGGCCTTCGACTCCTTCTCGGCGCAACAGCCCCTGGCTCTCGACTTCGGCGCGCGGCGAATGGCGTTCAAGCGCGGTACCCGCCTGAGCTCGCAGCTCGAGGTTTACCGGCGAACGGGAGCCGCGTGGGAGCTCGAGCAGTCCATCGACGCGCTCACCGGCAGTCCCGCGTGGGGGCTTGCCGTGGCTTTCGACCGCCGCGGCAAACTACTGGCCATCGCCGACGCCCTGGCGCGCCCGAACTCGGGTGACCCTCTGCCGCCCGGAGATGAATCCGAGGGCGGGGTTTTCGTGTACCAACTCGACACCGCGAATGCGAATCCATGGCAGCTGCGATCCGTCGTCGGTGCGCCGAATGCCGGGGCGCTCGATCGATTCGGAGTGTCGGTGGCACTGAGCGGCAGCGGCCGAACGCTCGCCGTCGGCGCCGACCGCGAGGACGGCAACGCGCGCGGCATCGACGGCAATCGCGAGGACGACAGCGCGCCCGATGCGGGTGCGGTGTACCTGTACTGACGCGGCGCCCAGTCACGCCGGAGCCAGTGGGAAGAAGAACACGGGCGGCTGCATCCCCGGATGAGCCGCCCGTGCCCATTTTCCTGGCTCTGGCAGGCGGCCCGCACCGCGCGTGCCGGCTGCCTCACTACCCGTTCACGGCTCGGACGATTGAGCTTGCCCGCAGTCGAGCTCGCGCAGATGCGACAGCACGCGCGACTTCAACGCGTCCGCGAGGCAGGCCCACGCGGCTTCGGGCGATGACGAAGACGACCGTTCGAGCTGCTCGATGCCGAGGTCGACGAGCGAATCCGCGAGGGCACTGTCGTGCGCGGCCAGCGAGCGCGAGCGGTCGGCGAGCGCACGCGAGAGAGTCGGCGACAGCTCTCCGCGGAAGTCGTGGCTCATCGACAGCCGCTGCGCGCGCGCGAGCAAGCGGTCCAGCGCGGGCTCCGCCGCGACGGCTCGCCATCCGTCCCCGGGCAGGGCCGCGAATGCGGCGGGCAAGTTCTCGCGCCAGAACATCATGTGGGCGTTCTCATCGGAAAACAGCTTGAGCGCTGCCGTCTGCATCGGGTGCTGGTACTGGATCATGAGGGCCTGTCGTCCACGCAGGAGGCTGTACGTCGCCGCGTAGAGAGACTGTTGCCGTTCATCGCGCGGAGCGACGCGCCCGATCAACATCGAGCGCATCAGTCGGCTCAACGCAGCCGTCCAGTGCACGCTCTGTGCCCAGAATACCTCGGTCACGTCCTGACCTGCGTAAATGCACAACAGAGCGTCGCCGCCTGGATGTTGGGCGACGTATTTGCTCACGTCGTAGACGTGCTCGTCGATGATCAGCCACGTGTCACCCGGGCGATGGTGTCGCGCCACGCTGGCTCGATCGTAGAGCGGCAGCCCGGCGTCGGGCTCAGGTTTGGCGGGAGGGCGCCGCGGCGTCGCAGCGCTGGCCTGCGCATGGGGGCACGCCGAGGTCGCGGCGCGCTCGGTGCGCGATTCGTGCAGCTCGGCGCTGGCGGCCACCCATGTCTGTCGTTCGAAGTATCGCTCGTCTCCGCTGACCGAGGCGTTGCGGCCCGTGACCGTCGAAATGCAGAGATAGTTGAATACCTTGGCGGTGTGGCGGTCGAGCCAGCCGCCGTGCCCGGCATAACTCGTGAGCACGCTCCGATAGGCTGCTTCGAGCGCTTCGCCGTCGCCCGTCCCGCTGCGCGTCGCGATGAAACGGCCGAGCCCGATGCGCCGGACGCGGCGCGCCAGCTCGTGCACCGTGGGCGCGACCATGCCGCTGGCGCGCTCGCGCATGAACTGGCCATAGTGCGAGTCGTAGCCGGAGCGCTCCAGGAAGGCGTCCAATAGATAGAGCACGGGCGCGCATGCGCCGCTGGTCGCGCCCTGCGGGCAGCCGCTCGGTGGCACACCCAGGATGGCGGCGGTCTTCGACCACAACACCGGGTCACAGTAGACGGGGCTGCCCTTGCGCGGGCTGATCTTGTTCCAGACGCCGGTGGCTCGCACGCAGCTTTCGCGCATCACCTCGAGCGCCCGAACGACCCTCGGCGTGTCTTCTTCGCGCACCCCCACGTCCAGATCGCAGAGCGCGCCGACCACCGGCGCGAAGTGATAGTGCATCTCCACGAAGGACATGTAGAAGATGCGCTCCGCTTCGTTGCCGAACGAAGGCGTCAGGATCTCCAGGTTCTCGATGATGCGCGGCGCATCCCGGGCAGCGTGGCGGGCGAGACGAAAGTTGGCGAGAAACAGGTCGTAGAAGTTCTGAAAGGGGCGCGACGGATCGCTGCGCCCCAGGCGCAGCGCCAGATTCCGCCACGGCAGCGCGATCGAATCCGGCAGGTCCGTCGGCACGCGGGTGATGCGCTGGGGAAAGAAGCGGTCGGCGCCAAAACGCCAGTAGGCGTGCGCGAGCGCGGACAGCACGACGCTCGCCCGCGTCAGGTCCTCATCCGCGAGCGCATCGGCGGTGGACGGCAGGATCGGGAGATCGGCCAGGATGGCCTGGGCCTTGTTGGACGCGAACAGCGATGGCAGCCCGGCCGCCGCTTCGTCCCACGCGCGATGCGAAGGCGGAAGGCGCTCGCGCGTGAGCTCGGGGCGCAGAAATCCGTGCGCGCGCGACAGGTGCCCTTCCAGCGGCGGACACTGCGCAAGCTCGCGCACATAGTCGTCGCATGTCGGGGCGTGTGCCCCAACGGCGCGTCGAAGAGATTGCATCAACCAGCGACCGCTGGCGTCGAAACCGGTCCGTCGGCCAAACTATCCACGAATGGATGCATGACACCTTCCCTGGTGTGACACCGTCCTTGGTGTGTGGCTGCAGCATGCATCGGCTCTGCGTTTTGGTCAACGCGCCGAGCCATGCGGTCACCGGCTCGTAACCCGACGCCCTGTCAATGACGCGCGGATGCGGACTTGCACCTTCGTGGAGCCGAAGACCGACGCGGATAGAACGCGAATGCCGGGTAGATGGTGGTTCCATCACGAGCGGCCCGTCTGAACGCGGATCGAAACCGCGCCGAACGCCTCACTCCCACTCGATGGTGGCCGGCGGCTTTCCCGAGATGTCGTACACCACGCGCGAGATGCCCTTCACCTCGTTGACGATGCGGCGCGAGCACAGGTCGAGGAAATCGTACGGCAGCCGCGCCCAGTGCGCGGTCATGAAGTCGATTGTCTCCACCGCGCGCAGGCTGACCACATAGTCGTACCGACGGCCGTCGCCCATGACGCCCACCGAGCGCACCGGCAGGAACACGGCGAACGCCTGGCTGGTCTTGTCGTAGAGGTCGTGGCGGCGCAGCTCTTCGATGAAAATCGCGTCGGCCTGGCGCAGCAGGTCCGCATAGTCCTTGCGCACCTCGCCGAGGATGCGCACGCCGAGTCCCGGGCCCGGGAACGGATGGCGGTACACCATCTCGCGCGGCAGGCCCAATTCCACGCCGAGCCGGCGCACTTCGTCCTTGAAGAGCTCCCGCAGCGGCTCCACCAGCTTCATGCGCATGTTGGCCGGCAGCCCGCCCACGTTGTGGTGCGACTTGATGACGTGCGCCTTGCCGGTCTTGCTGCCCGCGCTCTCGATGACGTCGGGGTAGATAGTGCCCTGCGCCAGCCAGTCCACTCCGGTGAGCTTCTGCGCCTCCTCGTCGAACACCTTCACGAACAGGCCGCCGATGATCTTGCGCTTCTTCTCGGGGTCGGTCTCGCCGCGCAGCGCCTCGAGGAAGCGCGTTTCGGCATCCACGCGGATGACCTTCACGCCGAGGTTGTCGGCGAAGATCTTCATGACCTGGTCGCCTTCGTTGAGGCGCATGAGGCCGTGATCGACGAACACGCAGACGAGCTGGTCGCCGATGGCCTTGTGCAGCAGCGCGGCGACCACGGAGGAATCCACGCCACCCGACAGGCCCAGCAGCACCTTGCCCTTGCCCACCTGCGCGCGTACGCGCGCGATGGCATCGTCGATGATGTTGCCGACGCTCCACAGCGGCGGACAGCCGCAGATCTCGCGCACGAAGCGCTCGAGCAGGCGCTTGCCCTGCAGGGTGTGCGTGACCTCGGGATGGAACTGCACCGCGTAGAAACCGCGGCTCTCGTCGGACATGGCCGCGAGCGGCGCGTTCGCGCTCTGTGCCACGGCCGTGAAACCCGGCGGCAGCGTGTCGACCTTGTCGCCGTGGCTCATCCACACGTCGAGCACCGCGCGCCCCTGCCCGTCCTGGCGGTCGAACACGCCGTCGAAGAGCTTGTTCGGCGCGATGCTGGTGACCTCGGCATAGCCGAACTCGCGGTGGTTGGAATTCACCACGCGGCCGCCCAGCTGCTGCGCCATGGTCTGCATGCCGTAGCAGATGCCGAGCACGGGCACGCCGAGCTCGAACACCGCCGGCGGCGCGCGGGGCGGCTCCTAGTCGGTGACGGATTCGGGACCGCCGGAGAGGATGATGCCGCGCGGCTTCCACTTGCGGACGTCGTCGCCGGTGACGTCCCAGGGCAGGATTTCGCAGTAGACGCCGAGCTCGCGCACGCGGCGCGCGATGAGCTGGGTGTACTGGGCGCCGAAGTCGAGGATGAGAACGCGCGCGGAGTGGATGTCCGTCCGGGGGCTGGTCGCGCTCATCGCCAGGTTGCTCATTTGGTCCTCTGTGCTCAGGAAACTCGGTAGTTAGGCGCTTCCTTGGTGATCTGCACGTCGTGCACGTGGCTCTCGCGCATGCCGGCACCCGTGACGCGCACGAACTTGGGGTTGGTGCGCATGGCGGCGATGCTGGTGCTGCCCGTGTAGCCCATGGCGGCGCGCAGGCCACCCGCGAGCTGGTGCAGGATGGACACGAGGCTGCCCTTGTACGGCACCCGCCCTTCGACACCCTCCGGCACGAGCTTCTCGAGCTCCGCGGCCGTGTCCTGGAAATAGCGGTCGGCCGAGCCGTGGCGCTCGGCCATGGCGCCGAGCGAGCCCATGCCGCGATACGCCTTGTACGAGGCGCCCTGGTACAGCTCGACGTCCCCCGGGGATTCCTCGGTGCCCGCGAACAGCCCGCCGATCATCACGCAGTCCGCGCCCGCGACGATTGCCTTGGCGATGTCGCCGCTGAAGCGGATGCCGCCGTCGGCGATGACGGGCACCTGGTTGTGGACCGCGGCGGCGACGTTCGACACCGCGGAGATCTGCGGCACTCCGACGCCGGCCACGATGCGCGTGGTGCAGATGGAGCCCGGACCGATGCCCACCTTGATGCCGTCGACGCCGGCCTTCACGAGATCGCGCGCGGCTTCGGCCGTCGCGACATTGCCGCCGATGACCTGCAGGTCGCCCCACTTGGCCTTGATGCGCGCGATCATGTCGAGCACGCCCTTTGAGTGGCCATGCGCGGTATCGACGACCACCACGTCGACGCCGGCCTCACGCAGCGCGGCTACGCGCTCGAGCGTGTCCTGGGCCGTGCCCACGGCGGCCCCGACGCGCAGGCGGCCGGAAGGGTCCTTGCAGGCGCGCGGGAATTCCGTGGCCTTCTGGAAATCCTTCACGGTGATCATGCCGCGCAGTTCCTGATCGCTGTTCACCACCAGCACCTTTTCGATGCGGTGCTTGTGCAACAGCAGCAGCACTTCGTCCTTCGGCGCGTTTTCGCGCACCGTGACCAGGCGCTCCTTCGGCGTCATGACCGTCGACACGGGCGCGTCGAGCTTCACCTCGAAGCGCAGGTCGCGGTGCGTGACGATGCCGACGACCTTGCTGCCCTGGACCACGGGCACGCCGGAAATGCCCTTCGATCTAGTTAGATCTATGACCTGGCGGATGGTCATGTCGGGCGCGACGGTGATGGGATCGCGGATGACCCCCGACTCGAATTTCTTGACGCGCGCGACCTCGGCGGCCTGGCCGGCGACGGTCATGCTCTTGTGGACGAGGCCGATGCCGCCTTCCTGCGCCATGGTGATGGCGAGGCGCGCCTCGGTGACCGTGTCCATGGCGGCCGAGACGACCGGGATTTCGAGCGAGATCGTCCGGGTCAGCTGCG
>JBIOZI010000070.1:0-4896 GCA_044871085.1 Steroidobacteraceae bacterium
GATCTCGCGGGCAAGCCCGTGCTGCTCGTCGGCGGCGGCGACGTCGCCGCGCGCAAGTTCGCGCTGCTCGGCGACGCGGGCGCGAAAGTCACCGTGGTGGCGCCTTCGCTGTGCGACGAGCTGCGCGCCGTCGCCGCGCGCGGCGCGCTGGCACATCACGCGCGCGAGTTCGCGAACGGCGACATCGAGGGCATGTGGCTGGTGGTCGCGGCCACCGACGACCGTGCCGTGAACGCGGCCGTGGCGGCCGCGGCGAATGCGGCGCGCATTGCGTGCAACGTCGTCGACGACCGCGAGCTGTCGAGCTTCATCATGCCGGCCATCATCGACCGCTCGCCCGTGCAGATCGCCGTGTCCACCGGGGGGACGTCGCCCGTGCTGGCGCGGCTGATCCGCGAGCGGCTGGAAACCTTGCTGGACGGGTCGCTGGGCACGCTGGCCGCATTCGCGGATCGCTGGCGCGCGGCCGTCAAGACGAAGTTCGCGGATATCGGCGCGCGGCGCCGGTTCCTGTCGTGGATGCTCACCGGCCCCGTTTCCGCCAGCTTGCGCGCTGGGCGCACGGAGCGCGCCGAGGAGCTCACGCGTAAGGCGCTCGAGACCGAGAGCGGACTGCCCGCTGGACATGTCGTGCTCGTGGGCGCCGGGCCCGGCAATGCGGGCCTCATGACGCTGCTCGGGCTGCGCGCGTTGCAGGAGGCGGACGTCATCGTGCACGACCGGCTCGTGTCGGCCGAGGTGCTCGAGCTCGCGCGCCGTGATGCCGCGCGGTTCGACGTCGGCAAGTTCGTGGGCGGCGGCGGCGCGACGCAGGAAGAGATCAATGAGTTGCTGGTCGAGCACGCGCGCCGCGGTGAGTACGTCGTGCGGCTCAAGGGCGGCGACCCGTTCGTGTACGGCAGGGGCGGCGAGGAGATCGACCATCTGCGGCGCAGTGGTGTGTCCTTCGAGGTGATCCCCGGAATCACCGCCGCGCTCGCGGCGGGCGCGTACTCCGGCATTCCGCTCACCGACCGGCGCCACGCGCAGGCCGTGCGTTTCCTCACCGGCAACAGCGACGAGCAACTGGCGCAATTCGACTATTCGGATCTCGCTGCCGGCCGCGAGACACTGGCGTTCTACATGAGCGTGGGCCGGCTCGCCGGCCTGCGCGACAAACTACTGGCGTCGGGCGTGCAGGCCGCGATGCCCGTGGCATTCATCGAAAACGCGAGCCGCGCCGAGCAGCGCGTCATCGCCACGACTGTCGAGAACATGCAGCGCGAAGCCGTGATGCACAAGCTCAAGGCACCGGCGATGCTGCTCATCGGCGGGGTCGCGGCCAGCGCGGCCGAGCTGCAGTGGTTTGGGCGCGTGGCGACGAATTCGAGCGGCGCTGCCTAGCCGCGGGCCGACAATAAGTCCAGCCGGGCGGGCATTGCGGCCGCGCCACTTCCACATGTAGATTGCTTCGATACCACCCGCAGGTGCAACGGACGACATGCCGCTTCTTCCCCAGACAAGGGCGCTCATGCAGTACCTGCAGCGCCACCCCGAGGTTCGGGCGCAGATCCGCGCCGCGCCCGACGCCACGATTCTGTATGCCGGCATGGTGATGAAGCCCGCATGGAAGGAGATCGAAGAGTTGCGGCTGCGCCTGCCGCACATGTCCACCAAGAGAACCCTGCCCGAGGTCTTGAGGACGATCGAGCTCAGCGGTGCGCCGTTTCCGAACCTGCTGCTATGGGTGCAGACGCTCGATGGCCTGCAGCCCTACAAGGAGAACGGCCATGTCGCGTGGCGCGCCCTGTCCGGAATATTCGCGAGCAATGCGTCGGGCACCGTCAGCTTCGTGATCGGCAGCGGCGTCACCCGGGCCGAGAAAGTGTTCGCCGCCACGGAAGTCTCGGTGCTGTTGCGCAATCCGAAGATCAGCCAGCTCACCCGGGACCTGCTCGAATACTACAAGCGCTGCATCGACGAAGGCAGGCCCAACCTCAACGTCAGCTTCATCTCGGCTTGATGAGCCGGCGTCATGGCGACCAACGTACTCGCCCTCGGGCTCGATCCCAGATTTGCGGACTATAGCCAGATGCCCGGCCTCAATGCCGAGGTGGTGCAGCAGTTCATCGATCAGCAGCTCGACCGCCTGCGGGCGCTGGGATATTTCGTCGACAGCTGCCTGGTGGATCTCGGTGAGACCGCCGAGAAAGTGGCCAAGCTGCACCTGGACTCGCGCAATTTCGACTGCGTGCTGATCGGCGCGGGGCTGCGCGCGCCGGAGCATCTGCTGCTCTTCGAGAAGCTCTTGAACCTCGTGCACGCACGCGCGCCGACCGCGAAGATCTGCTTCAACTCGAAGCCGGGGGATTCGGCGGAGGCCGTGCAGCGCTGGGCGTAGGCGGCGCTTCGCAATGCCGCCTGTGCAGGAACCCATGATGAAAATGAACAAGAGACGCGCGCTACTCGTTGCCGCGGCCGTGTTGGCAACCTTCGTTGCGTTGCGTGTGTACCTGAGCCTCTCTCCTGCGTCGAATCTGAACGTCGGCGCCTTCAACGTTCACCATCTCTTTACCGGGCTGATCCTCATCACCGTGGGCGGTCTACCCCTGGTGCTGTTTCAAGGCGAAGGACGCCTGCTCGACGTGTCTGCAATGGTTTTCGGAGTGGGGCTCAGCATGGCCCTGGACGAGTGGGTGTACCTGATAACGACGGATGGCAGCGACGCGTCTTATCTTCTTCCCATCTCGTTGTGGGGCGGTGTGGTGATGATCACGCTTGCGCTGGCCTATCTTCTCGCGCTGATGATCCTGGGCCGCCGCTGCGCCGCGCTCGAGCGCGCACATGAAGGATAGAGCGTCAATCCCAAACCGCTGCGGCCGCGGCGCTCGGCGCATCCGTTAGGCGTGTGAGTGCCTGGCGTCGCAAGGCTAAGGCGATGTATCCGGCTTTGTCTGGCCAGCTGGAGACCTGGGACCGCATCGCCTGGAACTCCGCCGAGTTGCCGACGGCAGCACCTTTGCGAAAGTGCTCGACCTGTACGCGCATTTTCATGAGAAGCGCGAAGTCGTCGAATTCGAGCGCGAATATCGGTTCAGCCAAAGGCCCGACAAATCGCTGGGGCACACGCGTGGAGATTTGAAGTGTCGAGCACCAAACGTCGCAGCGGCTGCTTCCGCCTCAACAGTTAGTCGACTCGAGTGGCCCGCAATCGTTACGCGCCTCCAAATGCGCCAAACCAAGGTGGTGAACCTTCGCGCACGAAGGTGTGGGCGCGACGCGCACTGCTCACCCTCGCGGCGGCTCCCGTCCTGTGGTTGGTGTCGTTCGCAGCGCGTGAGACTTGGCGGGCCCACACCTTGCTGGCGTTCTGCAAGGCGGCGCGGCCAGGGATATCACTTCCAGAACTGGTTGCGCTCGAGAAACGCCATTGGATCGACGACTCGTACCTGGTTCAGGCCAATTTCGACGATGGTTACGTGGACCAGGCCCATTCGCCCAGTCTCGAATTCAGGAGCTACATGCTGGATCCGGATTTCGCGTGTGCGATTACCCATGATGGCCACACTGTGAAGTCCGTCCAATTGCTGACGCTCGAAGGCTTTGACCCGGGTTGATCTGGAGGCGTCCGACAAACCGGGCTTGGCACAACGGGTAGACGGCATGGGAAACCTCATCGGATGGATCGCGCTTGCTTGCCTCGTCTTGGTGTGCGCCACGGCGACTACGGTCGCATCCCGACTCGCCTATGGGCGCTCACCCGCCATCGCCTCGCTTTCGTCCGCTGAATTTGCAGCCCGATTCCGCCGCGCTCGCTCGGCGGGCTGGCTTCTGTCGATCGCCTGGATTCTTTCGTCCATCCTGGCATTGCTGGTGTTTTGGCCGCCGAACGGGTTGCTGGTCGGCTATCTCGCCGGCAGCGTGGTATTGCTGGTGGCGATTCTCATGGGGCTCGACAATCCGCGCACGATCGAATTCGACGAGAAGCACCTCGATGGGTAGTGAGGGCCACCTGCCGACTATGAAGCGTGCGCATGAAAGGCGGGCGCCACACCCAAACTGCCCTGCGCGCGTCGCGCCAGGCTCAGCCGTCAGGGGCAGGCGGTGATAATCGGCGTGCTCGAATACGGCGAGGTGAGAATCTTCGACGACGCCGTGGCGGCCCTGCGCGAGTGGGGCGCCTTCCCGAGAGACGTCCTTTCCGAAGTCATCGTGTTCTATGAATCTGATGGCGTCTGGTTGAAGCCCACCAGCTGGGAAGGTCCGCGACGCTGGTACGGCTTGCGCAGGGGATTGCAGCGCGTCAGTCTCAGCCGCTCGGAGATTCTCGACCCGGGGGTCGATCCATTGGCACTTGCACTCGCCGAGGCGTCACTCTTGATCCCGAATCGATACGTGTCGTCGTTGCAGGAACTTCGGACAAAGTTTCCATGGCCGGTGCATTCCCACGGTGCCCGGCTCAATCGTTAGAACGCGACGATCACGCACATCACATCGAGGAGCACAAATGGCAGCCCAGTCGTCAGGCAAATTGAAAGATGGCGCAAGATGCGAGGTCGTCGGCGGCACGCATGCGGGAAAATCCGGCACCGTAACGGACATCAAGACCAGCAAGACGGGTAACGTCACGATCACCGTGGTGCAAAAAAATGGTGTTCGCTTCAAGACTCTGGCCAGGAACGTCATTGTCGCCGGAAAAGGGTGATGGCGATGGGGCTGATTGTCAGGAAGGAGATGCCGTCCAACAGATCGCCGAAGAGCATGTACGAAGAGTGAGTGCCGCGCCCAATCCGCCGCGGCCGCCATTTCCGGCCCATCCGCAGGACGGCTTGCGCGGTAACATCCGCTGTCTGACACTTTCAAGAGTCTGAACTCGACCCCCGAACCCATATGACGCCGAACAACGTTGTCGACCTC
>JBIOZI010000071.1:0-3398 GCA_044871085.1 Steroidobacteraceae bacterium
CCGACGCCAAGATCAAGGTGGAGTGATGGCCAAGAAAGAATTACCCGCTGATCTCAAGAAATTCCGCGACAGCTATGTCGAGTTGTTCGGCACGCTGCCGCCGCTGCCGGCCGGCCGCTTTGAATTCTCCGGCGAGGTCGATCCCGACGCGTTGCGGCTGTGGGAAGAGATGCGGGCGCGCGCCTTCTACAACGACGTGTTCGATTTGAAGACCACGCAGCTCATCCTGTTCGGCATGCTGCTGGTGGAACACAACCAGGTTGCGGCGCAGGCGCATGCCGGTGCTGCGCGCCGCGCCGGCGCGAGCTGGGCAGAGCTGCACAAGATCGTGGAGCTGGCGGTGGCGACCGGGGCGCTCTATCCGGCGAACCAGGGCGGCGCGCTGCTCAACGGGCTGCGCGAGAAGGAGAAGGAATAGGGCGGAACTTAAGGAGGGTGCGATGCGAGCATGGACTGGCGCGTTGGGTGCGACGCTGTGTCTGGCGCTGTCGGCGAATGCGGCCGACTATCCCGCGCCGAAGGAAGCCACCTTCATCGTCAAGGATTTCAAGTTCAACACCGGCGAGGTGATGCCGGAGCTGCGGCTGAACTACCGGACAATCGGCGAGCCGTCCGGCCAGCCGGTGCTGATCCTGCACGGCACCTCCGGCTCGGGCGCCGGCTTCCTCACTGCCGCCTTCGCCGGCGAGCTGTTCGGGCCCGGCCAGCCGCTCGATGCGACGAAATACTTCATCATCCTGCCGGACAATATCGGCGCCGGAAAATCGTCCAAGCCCTCCGACGGGCTGCGTACGAAGTTTCCACGTTACAACTACGCCGACCTGATCGCGGCTCATCATCGCCTCGTCACCGAGGGACTCGGCGTCAAGCATCTGCGCCTGGTGATGGGCAATTCCATGGGCGGCATGCACACCTGGCTGTGGGGCGTAACCTATCCCGATTTCATGGACGCACTGGTGCCGATGGCGGCGCAGCCGACCGAGGTGTCGGGCCGCAACTGGATGACTCGGCGCATGATGATCGAGCTGATCCGCACCGATCCGGAATGGAACGGCGGCAACTACACGACGCAGCCACGCTCGCTCAAGCTCGCGAACGTGTACTTCAACGTCGCCACCAACGGCGGGACGCTGCGGCACCAGCAACGCGCGCCGACCCGTGAAGCGGCCGACAAGCTGGTCGACCAAATGCTGGCCGAGCGCGGACCGCCCGACGCTAACGACTTCATCTATCAGTATGACTCCTCGCGGGGCTACAACGCCTCGCCCGGGCTCGAGCGCATCAGCGCGGCGCTGCTCGCAATCAACGCCATGGACGACGAGCGCAACCCGGTTGAGCTCGGGGTCATGGAGCGCGAGATCAAGCGAGTGAAGAACGGCAAGCTCTACATGATCCCGGCCAGCGAGGAGACCCGTGGCCACGGCACCACCGGGAACGCGAAGCTCTACAAGCAGCAGCTCCAGCAATTGCTGGAACGGGCGCCGCGCCGGACCATGTAGCTAACGCGGCAGACCCGGCAGCAGTTTCAGCGCGTTGCCGCGCTCGATTGCCGCCAGGTCGGCGGCTGGAAGCTTCAGCGCCGCCAGCGCCTTGATGTTGATCTCCGGCGCCCAGAACGGATAGTCGGTGCCGAACAGCAGGTTTGACATCGGCACCACGTCGAGCACCGCGCCGAGCGCGCCCGGCGTCGCGACACCGACGATGTCGACGTAGAGCTTGCTGAGCTCCGCCTTCACGCCGCTCGGCACCCGTGCGCCGAGCTCCGGCCGCGTGCGTGCCAGGCCGACCAGGCGGTTGGCGATCATCGCCAGCGCGCCGCCGCCGTGCGAGAAGATCCACTTGATGTTGGGGCAGCGCGACAGCGTGCCGCCGAACAGCAGGCTGACGATGGCGCGCGTGGTGTCGAACGGGAACTCGATGGTCGGCGGCGGGATGTCCGGCACCACATTGAACGCGAAGCTCGCCGCAGTCGGGTGGAAGTACACCACTGCGTTGCGGCGGTTGAGCTCGTCGAAAACCGCGGCGAATGCCGGGTCGCCGGGGTATTTGTCGTCGTAATTGGTGGTCAGCGCGATGCCGTCGGCCTTCAGCGTGCCGTAGAGGTATTCGATCTCGCGCAGCGAGCCCTCGGTATCGGGGAGCGGGATGGTGGCGAAATGGCCGAACCGCCCCTTGTGGTCGGACTGCATCTTCGCTGCCGCTTCGTTGCACTCCCGCGCTAGCGTGCGCGAGGCGGCCTTGTCGCCCAGCCAGACGCTCGGCGTGCCGATCGAAAGCACCGAGACGGCGATATCGTCCTTGTCCATCGCCTCGATGGTGTGGGCGGGCTTCCAGGTGGTGAGCCGGTCGTAGAAGGCGTGCGTGGTCTTCTTCAGGACCTCGCGGGTCTTCTCGATGTAGGCCGCGGGATAGGGGTGGTTATGGGTGTCGATGCGGTGCGGGGCCATGGCTCACTCGTGACGAAAACGGGGGGATTGAGCAAACGCGCCCTCAAGCATATCAATTCGGCCAGCGAATACAGCAGCGGCGCGCCAGCCGGGAGACATGAACATGATCATCGATGGACCGGATTCAGTCACCCAGGCGGTGCTGAGTGAAATCGCGCACGCGCCAGATCCGCGCTTTCGCGAGGTGATGTCGGCGCTGGTGCGGCATCTGCACGCGTTCGTCCGCGAAGTGAAGCTCAGCGAGACCGAGTTCCATCAAGCCGCGGCGTACATCAACGCGATCGGCCAGAACAGCAACGCGTTCCACAACGAGGCGGTGCTGATGTCGGGCTCGCTCGGCATGTCCACCCTGGTGTGCCTGCTCAACAACGGCAACAACGGCCAGACCGAGACCACGGCGAACCTGCTCGGCCCGTTCTGGCGGCTCGATTCGCCGCGCACCGAGAACGGCGGCTCGATCGTGCGCTCGCCGACGCCGGGGCCGGAACTGTTCGTCACCGCGCACGTAAGGGGACCGGACGGCAAGCCGGTCGCCGGCGCCGAGGTCGACGTCTGGCAGTCCTCGACCGAGGGCCTCTACGAAAACCAGGACCCAACCCAGGCCGACATGAATCTGCGCGGCAAGTTCACCACCGACGCCAACGGCGACTTCTCATTCCGCAGCATTCTGCCGGCCGGCTATCCGATTCCGATCAACGGCCCGGTCGGCGATCTGCTGCGTGCGCAGGGCCGCCACAACATGCGGCCCGCGCACCTGCACTTTCTGATTTTCAAGGAGGGGCTGAAGACCCACATTTCGCAGGTCTACGTGCCGGAGGATCCGCATATCGATACCGACGTTCAGTTCGGCGTCACCAAGGCGCTGCTCGGCAATTACGTGCGGCACGAGAAGGGCACGCCGCCCGTTCCGGGTGTCAAAGCGCCGTGGTACACGCTCGACTACACATTCCA
>JBIOZI010000072.1:0-8414 GCA_044871085.1 Steroidobacteraceae bacterium
GTGATCGTCTGGGATGTACGGTCGAGAAAGCAGGTGAGCCGGTTCGACGCGTTGGATGAGATTTACAGCATCGCATTCAGCCCGGACGGCTCGACCTTCGCCCATGGAGGTGACAATGGTCGATTGATACTTCGCGACGTCCAGGCCTTTCAGCAACTCGCGGCCATTCGCGAGCATCGCGACTCGGTGAGCAGTGTCGCATTCAGTCCCGACGGACGCAGTCTCGCATCCACGGACTACAACTCACTCGTTGTCTGGCACTACCTGAGTCTTCCGTCGTGGAAGGAGCGGGCCTGCATGAATGCCGGCCGCAACTTGACCCGGGATGAGTGGCAGAAGTTTGCAGGCGGCCGTGAATATCGCGTCCTGTGCCCGGCCCATGCAGGATCCGCCGCAATCGAGTAGATGGTCGGCCCGAAAGGGCCGCTCGCTCCGGCCTCAGCGACGACACGTCCCCGTCTTTGTTAGCGCTGATCGGTCAGCGGCCGAATTGCCGCCACGACGCGCAGGACTCGACCCACACCAGCTATGTGCCACAGCGTACAGAGCGGCGTCGGTGGAGATGAGACCCTGGCCGCCCACTCACGCCCGGAGGCATCCATGAATCTTCACATCACGATGGGCCCGCTCCTGTCACTCGTCGCGGGCATCCTGATCCTGATCGTGCCGCGCCTGCTCAATTACATCGTCGCGATCTACCTGATCGCCATCGGCCTGATTGGGCTCTTCGGCACCGGCATGTTGCGCTGAGCCTTCCGGCATGGTCCGCCGACCGGCCGGTAGATAATATTCTTCGAATGAATGACCCCGGCGGCGGACCGCCGGGGGTCTTGTCGTACCGGCTCGACGTAAGGTCGGCCTGGCATTTGGAGCGCACGATCACCGCGTCGTAAATGCGGAACAACAATCGAGCGCATCCCGATCGCACCCCTGTCGCGAGTGGTTAGGCGGGAATCACCTTGAGTATGATGCCGTCGACCCCGACGACGCGCACGTGCGCGCCAGCCGGCAGTTCCGGCCCGGAAACCTTCCACACTCCATCGCCGAGCCTGGCCTTGCCCGAGCCCTGTTCGATCGCCTCGATGAGCACCAGCTCCCTGCCGACGTACTGCTGGCCGCGCAGATTGAGGTTGGGCTGGTCGTCGGCTTGCGGGTACCGCTTGCGATAGCTGCGGAACAGCAGCAGCGCGACGATGCCGAGCACGCCGAAGCCGATGAGCTGCCACTGCCAGGGAATCGGAATGACCACCAGCAGCAGCCCGATGACCGCCGCCGCCGCGGCAAACCAGATCATGACGGCTCCAGGCACCAGGGTCTCGGCCGCCGCCAGCAGCACGGCGAACACCATCCAATGCCACCACTGCAGGTGTTGCAGGAAGTAGTTCATGACTACCCTCTCATGTTTGTGAAGGCCGCGGCGACGATGTGCGCGGCGCCCCGGGCGAACCCGGCGGCAGCGCGCTCGGCTGCCGCTGCATCGCGTCCTTGGCGAGCTCGGCGATGCCGCCCAGCGCACCTAACAAGCCGGCGGATTCCATCGGCATCATGAACACTTTCTGGTTCGGCGAATTCGCGAACTCCTTGAGCGCCTCGACGTATTTCTGCGCCACGAAGTAGTTGATGGCCTGCACGTCGCCCGCCGCGATGGCCTGCGACACCATCTGCGTGGCGCGCGCTTCCGCCTCCGCCAGGCGCTCGCGCGCTTCGGCTTGACGGAATGCGGCTTCCTTGTTGCCCTCGGCCGCGAGCACCACGGCCTGCTTCTCGCCTTCGGCCTTGAGGATGGCGGCCTGGCGAAAGCCTTCGGCGTCGAGAATGTTGGCGCGCTTTTCGCGCTCTGCCTTCATCTGCCGGCCCATGGCCTCGATGAGGTTCGCGGGCGGCGTGATGTCCTTGATCTCGATGCGCGTGCACTTCACGCCCCAGGGCGTGGTGGCATCGTCGACCACCTTGAGCAGCCGGTGGTTGATCTCGTCGCGCTTGGACAGCGTTTCATCCAGGTCCATGGAGCCGACCACGGTGCGGATGTTGGTCATGGTGAGGTTGACCATCGCCAGGCGCAGGTTCGCGACTTCGTACGCGGCCTTGGGCGCATCGAGCACCTGGTAGAACACCACGGCATCGATTGCCACCATGGCGTTGTCCTTGGTGATGACTTCCTGGCGCGGAACGTCGAGCACCTGTTCCATCATGTTGATGCGATGGCCGACATTGTCGAGGAATGGAATGAGCCAGTGCGGTCCCGGGGGCATGCTTTCGGAAAACTTCCCGAGGCGCTCGCGCGTGTACTCGAACCCTTGGGGAACCAGCACCAGAGTCTTGATGCCGATGACGACGATGCCGACGACGCCGAGAAGCACCGCGATAGTGCCAGGTTCGAACATGTTTGCTCCCCGCGTATGGCCACTGAAACGCGGCCAATGATACGCCAATGACGCGGCATCCAGACGTCAGTCGCCGGCCCCAGGCTCAGCTTATGACGCGCCTTCGGCCTCACCACGCCGCCGGCTTGTAATCCTTCAGGAACTGTCCCCACACCTGCGCGCCGGTGAGGCGCCCTGAAAAAACCGGATCCACGATCCGCGCCGCGCCGTCGATGATGTCGAGCGGCGGCGAGAAGCCTGCCTCCGCCTTGCGCGCCGCATGGACGGCGGGGTCCTCGTCGGTGATCCACCCGGTGTCCACCGCGTTCATGTGGATGCCATCCTTCACGAAATCGGGCGCGCTGGTGCGCGTCATCATGTTCAGCGCCGCCTTCGCCATGTTGGTGTGCGCATGTTTGTCGGTCTTCGTGGCGCGGTAGAACTGCCCCTCGATGGCGCTGACATTCACGATGTGTTTGTGCGAGCCCGCAGTGCGCACCATGAGGGGCTTCAGCCGGGCGTTGAGGATGTACGGCGCGATGGCGTTCACCAACTGCACTTCGAGCAGCTCGGGCGTTTCCACTTCGTGCATGCGCAGGCGCCAGCTGTTCACCTCGCGCAGATCCACCTGCTGCCGGTCCTCGTCGAAGCGATTCGCCGGAAAGAGCGCCTCGCCGCCGCGGTAATCCTCGTCCAGGTAGCGTCGCTGCGAGAGCGCCGCGCTGTGCACCAGCCCTTCGCCGGGGTGGTGTTCCGCCGACGTCAGCAGCGCGCCGGAATTCTGCGTGTGCGAGCCCGCGAGGATCCGGCGCACCTCGTCGTGGCCCGCGAGCACGCTTCGCAGGTCCGGCGGCAGCGCGGCGATGGGCTCCGCTTCCCGCGCCAGCAGGTGTTGAAAGAATCCCGCCGGGCGGCGCACGGTCTGGCAGGCGTTGTTGAGAAGATAGTCGAGGCGCGGCAGCCGTTCGCCGAGAAATCTCGTGAACAGCTCCACGCTCGGCGTGTGGCGCAGGTCCAGACCGTGTATCTGCAGCCGCCCGCGGAACGACGGGAAATCCGCTTCTGCCGAGTAGCGCGCGGCGGCATCGACCGGAAAGCGCGTCGTCACGATCACCTGCGCCCCGGCGCGCAGTAGTTTGAGCGCCGCCTGGTAGCCGATCTTCACGCGCGCGCCGGTGATCAGCGCGTAGTGGCCGCTCAAATCCGCGCTCTGCTCGCGCTTGGCGTAGTTGAAGTCGCCACAAGGCTCGCACATCGAGTCGTAGTAGCGATGCACCCTCGCAAAGGGCTGCTTGCAGACGTAGCAGTCGCGTTCGCGATTGAGGCGCGGGCGGTCGTCGAGGTCCGCAGGCTTCGGTGGCTCGAGCCACAGCGGGGTGAACACTTCTTTACGGCGTTGCACGCGCAGCCCGGCCTGCTCGATGGCCTTGCGATCCTGCTCCTTCGCGGCTTCGCGTTCGGCGCGTCGAAAGGCCTTCGCCATCCTCACCAGGTCGTGGCGCTCGGGCTTGGCTACGAGCCCGGCCAGGGTGAGCAGCTCGCGGCGCTGTTCCTGCGTGAGGCGCGTGAGGTGCGAGCGATCCGCTTCGATCGCCCGCAGCACGCGCAGCGCCGCTCCCAGGTCGTCATCTGAAATTTCCATGCGCGCATTGTATTGAGCCGCCGCCCATGCCCAGCGAATCCGTTTGCACCGGTGAAGCGCCGCTGGAGTACCCGTAAGGCCCGGGCCGGAAGAGGCGACCGGACTGCGGAAACCGTGAATTGCCCCGGGGCAGGGCGCTCAAGCTGCCCGCGTCGCAAGTCGATACCGTGTGACGAACCGGCGCTTTCCGTCGGGAATTGGCCCTGCGTACCCCGGAATCCCGATGCAGATTGGATTGGACGAAATCTGGCTCGAAAAGCTGCAGCGGCGGACGGGCCTGGACCGTGACAAGAGCCGGCGCCTGTATCGCGCGCTGCTCGTGTGCGCGATCGGCGTCAGCTATCTCATCGACTCGATCATGTACGGGCTGTTCGCGCTGGCGGGCACGATCGACGGCTGGATCGCGGGCGCGTACTGCGCGGCCGGACTCAGCCATGTCGCGCTGTTCTCACTCATCCATTGGTATGGCGACGTCGAGCGCAGGGCGGATCCGCAGCTCGTGTCCTGGCAGATGGGATATGCGGTACTGGTGCAGATCCTGGGCATGACGCTGGCGCCGCAGCTCGCGCCGGTGTTCATCGGTACCATGTCCATCGTGTTCGCGTTCGGCGGTTTGCGCATGGAATTGCGGACCGCGCTGCTCTCGTGGTTCGTTTCATTCGTCGGAATCGGCGTCGTGCTGGCTTTCCCACTGCATCGCTCGCTGGGCATCGTCGACCCCAGCCGCATCGAGGTGGTGCTGCTGTGCGCCAGCTTCGCGCTCATCGCGCTGCGTACCACGCTGCTGGGTTACTACGGCTCGGCGATGCGCATGCGGCTCCACAAGGTCAACTCGGCACTGGGGCGCGCCAAGCATGCCGCCGAGCAATTGGCTGCCAGCGATCCCCTGACCGGCGCGCTGACCCGTCGGGCCATCCTGCCGCTCATCGATAAATCCGTGAAGCGCACGCATCGCACCGGCATCCCCGCCTGCGTGGCGATGATCGACCTCGACTGGTTCAAGACCATCAACGACCGTTTCGGACATCTTGGGGGCGACCAGGTGCTGCGGCGAGTGGTCGATCGCATTCGCGAGTGCTCGCGGGATTCCGATGCGATCGGCCACTATGGCGGCGAGGAATTCGTGCTACTGCTACAGGGTGCCGACCAGCACGCCGGCACGCGCCTGGTCGAAAGAATTCGCGGCGTCATCTCCGCCACCGACTGGTCGGACATCGGGCCGGGGCTGAAAGTCAGCGTATCGTGCGGCATCGCCAGTGTGCGGCCGACGGATACGCTCGATGGAGTGCTGGCGCGCGCCGACAAGGCGCTGTACGAAGCCAAGCGCGGCGGTCGCGACCAGCTGCGCGTCGCCTGAATCCGCTCCCGGGCAACGCGCTACGCCGTCGGAAACGGATTCCGCTCGGCGAACTGCGCCTGGTGCCAGTACGGGTAGATCCGCGGCTTCGCGCTCGCCGTCTCGAGCCGCGTCACCTGTGCCGGCGTGAGCGTCCAGCCGATCGCGCCCAGGTTCTGTTTCAGCTGCGCCTCGTCGCGCGCGCCGATGATCACCGTCGCGACGCTCGGGCGCGACAGCACCCAGGCGATGGCGATCTGCGCCACGCTCTTGCCGGTTTCCGCCGCCACCGCGTCCAGCGCGTCGACGACCCGGTAGAGCTGCTCGTCGTCCGCCGGCGGGCTGATGCGCGCGGTGGTCTCATCGTGGAGCCGGGTGACGGCCGGCGCCGCCTGCCCGCGCCGGAATTTTCCGCCCAGCCGGCCCCAGCCGAGCGGGCTCCAAACTACCGTGCCCACACCCTGGTCGAGCGCGAGCGGCATCAGCTCCCACTCGTATTCCCGACCCATCAGTGAGTAGTACGCCTGGTGCGCGACGTGTCGCGCCCAGCCCTCGCGCTCGGAGATCGCCAGCGACTTCATGAGGTGCCAGCCCGAGAAGTTGGAGCAGCCGATGTGGCGGATCTTCCCCGCGCGCACGAAATCGTTCAGCGTCCCGAGCGTCTCCTCGATCGGCGTCTTCGCATCGAAGCCGTGCAATTGATAGAGGTCGATGTAGTCGGTGCCCAGCCGCCGCAGGCTGCCCTCGATCTGCTTGGTGAGGTGTTTGCGGCCCGAGCCCACGTCATCGGGCGCGGCGCTGAAGCGGAAGGTGCCCTTGGTGGAGATGAGCACCCGGTCGCGCCGGCCCTTGATGGCCTGGCCGAGGATTTCCTCCGACTGACCGGCGGAGTAGATGTCGGCCGAGTCGAACATCGTCACACCCGCCTCGAGGCACAGGTCCACGACGCGCGTGGCTTCCTTCACGCCGTTGGCGCCCCAGGCTTTGAACACCGGCGCGTCGCCGAATGTCGCCGTGCCGAAGCTGAGCACCGGCACTTTGAGATTTGATCGACCGAGCTGTCTGAATTCCATGGTCATCTCCGTGTACACGTTCGAGCTCTTGCGGCGCCTCGCATTCACCGCGGGAGTCGTTGTCGCGGTGCCGCTGGAATGCTCGGGGGCCAATTAGTTTGATGGTAAATTCACTCGGCGTGCAACCAAGGTGGAAGTCTCATGCAAGGACCCGAGTTCCTGGTTGAATTGCGCCAGAGGTTTTCGTTCCTTGAGATGGCGGGCTTTCGTCGGCGCGTCGTGGAACGAAATGCGTGGTTCGAAAAACAAACCGCGGCCGAAGGATTTCGAATCTCCTTTTCCTTCACCGAGTACGACCAGATCCACGTCGCCGGGCTGCACGCCGCGAAACGGTTCGATGAGGTCGAGCGAGCAGTCAAGTCGCTCGGGCCAGGCGAGTTGCACGACAACTACACGGTTCACACCGGGCCGGAAGAATCGCAGATTCCGCGTGGGCTGAGTGTAACGCGCACAGAAAACAACTTTCATTTCGTAATCGACGACGCCGCTGCGATGGGTAGGTTCGCGGTGTTCGTGCAGTCATTCTTCAAACAGACCGCGCTGGGTTTCTTCGATCGCTATCCATCAGTAGCTGCCGTCGATGCCCACCTGTCGACGTTGGAGGACAAGGCGGTTGCCGACTTCGTGCGGCAAAGTGACAATCGCACGTTCTGCCGTGAGTACGCGATCAAGAGGATCGCAAAAAACGAGGCCGCCGACACGTACTACGATCGAGTCATGGACGAGCTGAATACACTCCGGGGCGACGCGCTCATCGATGATTTGATCCAGTCCTTGCAGGAGACCAAACGCAGACTCGACGGTAATTCTTGAGCCGGTATTCGCAGTCGCCTGGCTCGTCACGACGCCGCCGCGCACCGGTCTAGACCACCGTCCGATGGCGCTCGATGCAGGTGGCCAGCACCTCGTCTCCCGGGCGCTGCCACCAGTTGTTGGCCGAGAAGATCTCGACTTCGCTGAAGCCTGCATAACCCGCGGCTTCCATCCAGCCGCGGATCTTGCGCAGGTCGATGACCCCGTCGCCCATCATTCCGCGGTCGAGCAGCAGATCGGTGGTCGGCGTCAGCCAATCGCAGACATGAAAGCCGAGCAGCCGCCGGGCGCCCGCGCGCTGGATCTGCTGGCGCAGTTTCGGATCCCACCAGACATGATAGACGTCGACCACGACTCCGAGCGCGCCGCTGTTCGTATCCAGCGCGTCGCAGATGTCCAAGGCCTGCTCCAACGTGTTCACACAGGCGCGGTCCGCGGCATACATCGGGTGCAGGGGTTCGATGGCCAGCGGCATCTTGCGCGGCCGTGCGTATTCGAGCAGGCGCCCGATGCCGTCGATGACCTGCGCGCGCGAACGCTCGATGTCGCGATGCGCGGCGCGGCCCTCGAGCGCGCCGGGCAGGCCACCCACCACGAGCACCAGGCAGGGGCTGCCGAGCTCGCAGGCCTCATCCACCGCCCGGAAATTGTCCGCCATTGCGGCGGCGAGGCCGGCTGCATCGGCGGCGGGAAACATGCCGCCGCGGCAGTAGCCGGATAGTTTGACGCCCGTTTCCCGCAGCAGGCGGCTCGCCACGATCGAGCCGCATTCTGCGACCTGATCCCGCCACGGCGAGATCGCGGGAATGCCGTGGAGCGCGCAGGCTTCGATGATCTGCGGCAGCGTCCACTGCCGCCGCACCGTCGCGGTGTTGATCGACAGCCACCCGGTGCCTGACGAAAAGTCGCGCATGCGTTTCAGGGAATGCCGTGCAGCGCGAGCAGCTGCTGCATGCGTTTGCAGGCCAGCGCCGGGTCGACCAGCAGCGATGCCTCATCGGCCAGGCGGAAGATTTCGGCAAGGTGCGTCACCGACCGGGCGCTCTGCTGGCCGCCGACCATCACGAAGTGATCCTGGTAGCCGTTGAGGTAGGCCATGAACACGACACCGGTCTTATAGAAGCGCGTCGGCGCGGCGAAGATGTGTCTGGACAGCGGCACGGTGGGCGCGAGGATGCGGTGGAACT
>JBIOZI010000073.1:0-8982 GCA_044871085.1 Steroidobacteraceae bacterium
ATCTTCGATCTGGCCAAGGCGCGCGACCGCGCGCACATATTGGAAGGCCTCGCGGTCGCGCTCGCGAACATCGACGACGTCATCGCGCTCATCAAGGCCTCACCGTCATCGGTGGAGGCCAAGGTGGCGCTCATGGGCCGTGCCTGGAATTCCGGCGCGGTGCCGGCGATGCTGGCGCGGGCCGGATCCATCTCGACGCGGCCGCAGAGCGTGGGGGCCGAGTTCGGCATCGTCGAAGGTGGCGGCTACAAACTCACCGACACGCAGGCCCAGGCCATCCTCGACATGCGCCTGCATCGCCTCACGGGGCTCGAGCAGGACAAGATCGTCGCCGAGTACCAGGAACTGCTCACGCTCATCGTCGACCTCACGGACATCCTCGCGCGCCCCGAGCGGCTCGCGCAGGTGGTTCGCGAAGAGCTGATCGCCGTGCGCGAGCAGTATGGCGACGCGCGCCGCACCGAGATCAACCGCGATCACCTCGATCTTTCGACCGAGGACCTCATCGAGCCGCAGGACGTGGTGGTCACGCTGTCGCACGCCGGGTACGCGAAGAGCCAGCCGGTCACCGAATACCAGGTGCAGCGCCGCGGCGGCCGCGGCAAGGCGGCCACGTCGGTGAAGGACGAAGACTTCATCGAGAAGCTGTTCGTCGCGCACACGCACGACACCATCCTGTGCTTCTCCAACCGCGGCAAGGTCTACTGGAAGCGCGTGTTCGAGCTGCCGCAGGCGGGCCGCGGCTCGCGCGGCAAGCCTATGGTGAATCTGCTGCCGCTCGAGGAGGGCGAGAAGATCAACGCCATCCTGCCCATCAAGCAGTTCGACGACGATCACTTCGTCTTCATGGCGACCAGCCAGGGCACGGTGAAGAAGACGCCGCTGTCGGCGTTCTCGCGGCCGCGCGCCAGCGGCATCATCGCGGTGTCGCTCGACGCGGGCGACCGCCTCGTGGGCGTGGCGCTCACCGACGGGCGGCGCGAGGTCATCCTGTCGTCGAGCGGCGGCAAATCGATCCGCTTCAACGAGGAAGAAGTCCGTCCCATGGGCCGTGAAGCGACGGGCGTGCGCGGCATCAAGCTCGCCGCCGCACAGGAGCTCATCTCGCTCATCGTCGTCGGTGACGGCCTGGTGCTCACAGCCTCCGCCAACGGCTACGGCAAGCTCACGCCGCTCGAGGACTTCCCGGCGCATGGCCGTGGCGGGCAGGGTGTCATCGCGCTGCAAACTACCGAGCGCAATGGCGAGATGGTGGCGGCATTGCAAGTCAATTCCGATCATGAGCTCATGCTCATTAGTTCTACTGGCACGCTGGTGCGTACGCCGGTGGCGGAAATCTCGGTCGTGGGACGCAACACGCAGGGCGTACGTCTCATTCGGCTCGACGAGGGCGAGAGATTGACCGGAATCGAGCGCATCGAGAGCCTGGGCGAGGATCCACCCGGCGCGGGACCGGCGACTCCCGGCATTCCGTCCGGGGACTCTTCGACGAGTGGCCCTGTCGACACGCCGACCTCCTGATATATTCCGCGCCCGGGCAATAACGTCCGGGGCGTACAAACGGTCGGGCAATAAGGTCCGTACCAGAGGGTCAATATCATGCGCGTATTCAATTTCGCCGCGGGGCCGGCCACGCTGCCCCTGCAAGTTCTCGAGCAGGCTCAGAGCGAGATGACCGACTGGAAGGCCAGCGGCATGTCGGTCATGGAAGTCTCCCACCGCAGCAAGGCGTTCATCGCCGTCGCCCAGGAGGCCGAGGCCGATCTGCGCGAGCTGTTGAGCATCCCTTCTAACTACAAAGTGCTGTTCCTGCAGGGTGGCGCCACCGGCATGTTCTCGGCGATCCCGATGAACCTGGCCACGGCGGATTCCACCGTCGACTACGTCAACACCGGCGCCTGGTCCAAGAAGGCCATCGGCGAGGCCAGGCGTTACTGCAAGGTGGTGAACGTATCCGCCGACGAGGCCGCATCCAACTACTCGACCGTGCCGGCGCAGTCCGCGCTCAAGCTCAGCCCCGGCGCGGCATACTTTCACTACACGCCCAACGAGACCATCGGCGGCGTGGAGTTCGACTACATTCCGCAGACGGGGAGCGTGCCCCTGGTGGCGGATTTCTCCTCCACGATCCTGTCCCGTCCGCTCGACGTTTCGAAGTTCGGTCTCATCTACGCCGGCGCGCAGAAGAACATCGGGCCTTCCGGCATCTGCGTGGTCATCGTGCGCGACGACCTCATCGGCAAGGCGCGCGCGGGCACGCCCGCCGTGTGGGATTTCAAGGCCATGGCCGATGAAGGCTCCATGCTCAACACGCCGCCGACCTTCGGCTGGTACTTCGCGGGCCTGGTGTTCAAGTGGCTCAAGAAGCAGGGCGGCCTCAAGGCGATGGAGCAGCGCAACAGCGAGAAGGCGAAGCGGCTCTACGGCTTCATCGAAGGCAGCGGCTTCTACAAGAGCCCGGTGGCGCCGAACGCGCGCTCGTGGATGAACGTGCCGTTCACGCTGGCGAAGCCGGATCTCGACAAGGCGTTCTGTGCCGAAGCCGCGCAGGCGGGTCTCGTCAATCTCGAAGGTCACCGTTCGGTGGGCGGCATGCGTGCGTCCATCTACAACGCGATGCCCATCGAAGGCATCGATGCCCTGGTGAGTTTCATGAAGGCCTTCCAGGCCAAGAACGCCTGACCGAGGAACCCAGAAAATGCGATTCAAGATCCAGACGCTGAACAACATCTCCATCAAGGGCCTCGAGCGCCTGCCCCGCGAACGCTTCGAAGTCGCCTCGGAGATCAACAACCCCGACGCGATCCTCGTGCGCTCGGCCGACATGCACAAGCTGGCGCTGCCCGACACCCTGCGCGCCGTCGGCCGCGCCGGCGCCGGCACCAACAACATACCGGTCGAGGTGTTGTCGAAGAAAGGCATCCCCGTCTTCAACGCGCCCGGCGCCAACGCCAATGCCGTGAAGGAGCTGGTGCTCGCCGGCATGTTCCTCGCCGCGCGCAACATCACGCAGGCCTGGTCCTTCGCCAGGGCCCAGACGGGCGACGACCACGCCATCGACGTCGCCGTGGAGAAGGGCAAAAAGAACTTCGTCGGCTTCGAGCTGCCGGGCCGCACGCTCGGCGTCATCGGCTTGGGCGCCATCGGTGTCGAAGTCGCCAACTCGGCGTTGAGCCTCGGCATGAAAGTGCTGGGCTACGATCCGCAGATCACCGTGCAGCGCGCCTGGCAGCTTTCGTCGAGCGTCGAGCAGGCGCTGTCGCTGGACGACCTGTTCGTGCGCGCGGATGTCATCTCCGTGCACGTGCCGTTGACGCCGGAGACTCGTGGATTGGTGAATGAATCCCGCCTCAAGCTCATGCGCAAGGACGGCGTCATCCTGAACTTCGCGCGCGCCGCGATCGTCGACGAAAAGGCGGTCATCCAGGCGCTCGACGCCGGCCGCCTGCAGAGCTACGTCTGTGATTTCCCGAGCAACGCGACCAAGGACCACCCCAAGATCGTCACGCTGCCGCATCTCGGCGCCTCGACCAACGAGGCCGAGGACAACTGCGCCGTCATGGTGGCGGACACGGTCAAGGACTATCTCGAGAACGGCAACATCAAGAACAGCGTGAACTTCCCGGAGGTCGTGCTGCCGCGGGCGCCCAAGACTTCGCGCATCTGCATCGCGAACAGCAACGTGCCTAACATGGTGGGCCAGATCTCCACCGCGCTCGCGAGCGCCTCGCTCAACATCGCCGAGCTGCTCAACAAGTCCCGCGGCGAGTACGCCTACACCCTCATCGACACCGATGGGGCCGTGGATGCCGGCGTGATCGACAAGGTTCGCGCGATCAGCGGCGTGCTGGCGGCGCGGGTGATATAACTTCCCGTTTCCGACAGGAGCGGGTATGCCCGGGCGCAAGGCCGTAAAGAATCGTAGCAAGAAGAATCGCAAGCGAGGCGCGGCGGACGTGAGCACCGCCGCGCCCACGCCCGCGGCTGCTTCTGCGGCCGGGGCCGCCTCTCCTGCGCTCCAGCAGCTGCGGGCCGCCATCGATTCGGTCGACCAGCGCATTCACGCCCTGATCAACGAGCGCGCGCAGCTCGCGCGCCAGGTGGGCATCTCCAAGCACGCCGATGGCCACACCGTCGACTTCTACCGTCCCGAGCGCGAGGCCCAGGTTCTGCGCATGGCGCGCGAGCGGAACAAGGGTCCGCTGCGCACCGAGGAAATCCTGCGGCTGTTCCGCGAGATCATGTCCGCCTGCCTCGCGCAGGAGGAGCCGCTCAAGGTCGGTTTTCTCGGTCCCGAGGGCACCTTCTCGCAGACCGCCGCGTTGAAGCACTTCGGCCATTCGGTGCGCGCGCTGGCGCTGTCGTCGGTGGACGAGGTGTTCCACGAAGTCGAGGCCGGGCTCGCCGACTTCGGCGTCGTGCCCGTCGAGAATTCCACCGAAGGCTCGGTCAACCACACGCTCGACAGCTTGTTAGGCTCGCCGCTCAAGATCTGCGGCGAGGTGGAGCTGCGCATCCACCAGTTCCTCATGGGAGGCATGGAGCGGCTCGACAAGGTCAAACGCATCTGCAGCCATCCGCAGTCGCTGGCGCAATGCCGCGGCTGGCTCGATGAGCACCTGCCCGACGTGGCGCGGGTACCGGTGGCGAGCAACGCCGAAGCCGCCCGCCGCGCGCGCGACGAGGCGGGCACCGCCGCCATCGCCGGCGAGACCGCCGCGGAGATCTACGGCCTCAAGACGCTGGCCACCGACATCGAGGATCGCGACGACAACACCACGCGGTTCTTCGTGGTGGGCCGCAAGCTGTTCAAGCCCTCCGGCGACGATCGCACCACGCTGCTGTGCTCCGCGCTGCACACGGATGTGCCGGGCGCGCTGTTCCGCCTGCTCGAGCCGCTGGCGAAGCACAAGATCAGCATGACGCGCATCGAGTCGCGTCCGTCGCATCGCAAGAAATGGGATTACGTGTTCTTCCTCGACATCGACGGCCACGCCGACGATCCGCACGTCGCAAAGGCGCTGGCGGCCCTCAAGAAACGCGCCTCGCTGTTCCGGGTGCTGGGTTCATATCCGCGCGCCGTATCGTGAAGTCACTGCGCGGGTGGTGACACGGCTGGTTTCGACTTCGGAATCGACCATGCCGTCAGCCATTGCTCGCCGGCGGGCTTCGCCTTCGCATCGCCGGTCAACGACGCTTCGATGCCGGGCATGTGCGCGGCGCCGTAAAACACCGCGATGCGGCGTTGCCTGCGGTCGGCGAGCACCTCCTTGGTTTTCTTGACCACCAGATCGTTGCGTCCGCCGAGAATCGCCGTCTTTTCCTCGCTTTCCATGGCCGCGGTCATGGACTCCATCTGGGCCAGCATCTTCGCCAGCACCTTCTTGAATTCCGCGGCCGAATCCCGGCTCATCAGGATGCGGATCAGGCCGAAGGTGTCGAGCTCGGAGGTCGCCGTGCCATTCAGCTCATTCCTCAATTGTGCCTGCATCGCGCGGACGAACAGCGTCACCGTCGTCTCCCCGCGCGCGCGTTGCATCTGCGCGAATTCCCCGGCCGAGACGTCGGCGTGAACCATGTTCTTCCGCGAGTAGTCGATCTCGCCGAGCTGAAACCTGAGATGCAGGTGGTCCGCCGCCGCCTGCTGGATGAAACTGATGGCGCCGCCTCCCGGCTGCCGCGTGCTCCCTTCAGCCACCGGCTCCTGCGCGGCCAGTTGCTCCGGATCCCCCACGAGCTCGAAGAGCACGGAATCGTATGCCGTGAAGCGCTGGTTCAGCGCCTGGTAGTACGCGTGGTCCGCGATGTGGACCACGCCGATGAGGTCCACCTTCTGGCCCGACGGCAGCGTGAAAGTCTTGATCGCGAGCTCCAGCCGTGCACCGTCCGCGTCCTCGGCGAAGCGCACGTAGTCCGGGGGCGCGCCGGCCAGGGCGCAGCGGATGCACAGCGCAGCGAGCAGCGCGAACGACGGAAGCAGTCCCCGGTTCATCGCGCAATGCTTCCGGTAGCCGCACCGCGGTGTCAATCTTCGATAGGATTTGCGGCATGACCCCTGTCTCCACGGATCCCGGCCAGCTCGCCGTCGAGTGCGTGCGTACGCTCGCGCCGTACGTCCCCGGCAAGCCCATCGAGGAGCTCGAGCGGGAGCTCGGCATACGCGACATCATCAAGCTCGCGTCGAACGAGAACCCGTTCGGCCCGAGCCCGCGGGCGCTGGCGGCCATGCACGCCACCCTGGCCGATGCCTGGCTGTATCCCGACGGCAGCGGCCATGCGCTCAAGCACCGGCTGGCCGCGAAGCTCGGCGTGACCGTCCAGCAGATCACGCTCGGCAACGGCTCCAACGACCTGCTGGTGCTGCTCGCCGAGGCCTTCCTGAAGCCGGGCCTCGAGGCGGTGTATTCGCAGTACGCGTTCGCGGTGTATCCGATCGCGGTGCAGGCCACCGGCGCCACCGGGGTGGTCGCGCCGGCGCTGCCGGCGGATTCGGCGATGCCGCTCGGGCACGATCTCGACGCCATGCGGCGCGCGATCACGCCGCGCACCCGCATCGTGTTCGTCGCCAACCCTAACAACCCCACCGGCACCTTCGTCGGCGCCGCCGAGCTGCGCCGCTTCGTGGCGGAAGTGCCGGCGCACGCCCTGGTCGCGCTCGACGAGGCCTATTTCGAGTACGCCGGCGGCCTCGACCTCCAGGACGGCATCCGCTGGCTGGACGAATTCCCGAATCTCGTCGTGCTGCGCACGTTCTCGAAGGCGTACGGGCTGGCGGGGCTGCGCGTCGGTTACGCGGTCAGTCATCCCTCCGTCGCGGGCATGCTGAATCGCGTGCGCCAGGCGTTCAACGTCTCGTCCGTGGCACTGGCCGGGGCCGCCGCCGCGCTCGAGGACGACGCGCACGTCCGCGCCGCGGTGCAAGTGGCCGTGGCCGAGCGTACCCGCGTCGCCCAGGCGCTCGAGCGCCTCGGCACGCGCGTGTTGCCGTCGGCCGGGAATTTTCTGCTGCTGCACGCCGGGCCCGGCGCCGCGCGGCACTTCGAGGCATTGCTGCGCGCGGGCGTCATCGTGCGGCCGGTCGCCAACTACGGCCTGCCGGAGCACCTGCGCGTCACGCTCGGCACGGTGTCTCAGAACGACAGATTCATCTCGGCCTGGCAACGGATCTTGATAGCCTCCGCGCGATGAGCAGCGCCGCATCCTCCGTACCCATCGTCACCATCGACGGACCTTCCAGCTCGGGGAAGGGCACCATCAGCCGGATCGTCGCCAGCCGAGTGGGGTGGCATCTGCTCGACAGCGGCGCGCTGTACCGCCTCGTGGCGCACGCGGGCCTGCTGCGCGACCTCGATCCGGATGACGTGCCCGAGCACGTTTCCATTGCGCGGGCCATGCGCGTGCAGTTCGGTGGCCTCGAACACGAGCAGGTCTTGCTCGACGGCCGCGACGTGACTCGCCAGATCCGCACGGAGCAGGCCGGGGCGGGCGCCTCGCGTGTGGCGGCCTGGCCGGCCGTGCGGGCAGCCCTCATGGACCGCCAGCGCGCCTTCGCCCAGCCCCCGGGACTGGTGGCCGATGGGCGGGATATGGGCACCGTCATCTTTCCGGAGGCCCGGCTGAAGGTTTTCCTCACGGCCAGCGCCGAGGAGCGAGCCCAAAGACGCCATAAGCAGTTGATCGAAAAGGGGTCCGCTGCTAGTCTTGCCGCCCTTTCGCGGGAGATCGCGGAACGCGATTTGCGGGATTCCACTCGGCAGGTCGCACCGCTCAAGCCCGCGCCGGACGCGCATCTACTCGACTCCACAGGTTTGAGTATCGACGCCGTTGTCGAGCGGGTTCTCTCGCTCGGGCGCGAGCGGGGTCTGTGGCCTTGAAGGCCACGCGAAAGACATAGGCTGCTTCACAGGGAAGTGAGGCGAACACATCAATCTCTTCGGGAAGGATTCCCGTGAGCGCAATCAACACGGTGTAACTCCGTGCGAGTGAGTACATGACAGAAAGTTTTGCCCAGCTCTTCGAACAGAGCCTCGCCAACCAACGCATCCGCCCCGGCATGATCCTCACGGGTCTCGTCGTCGACGTTAACGAAGACGTCGTCGTCGTCAACGTCGGCCTCAAGTCCGAAGCCGTCATCCCGCTCGAGCAATTCAAGAACGAGCGCGGGGAAGTGGAAGTCAAAGCCGGAGACAGCGTCGAAGTCGCGCTGGATTCCGTCGAAGACGGCACCGGCGAAACGCGCCTCTCGCGCGAGAAAGCCAAGCGTGCCCGCACCTGGACGCGTCTCGAAGAGTCATTCAACAAATCCGAAATCGTCACCGGCACCATCACGGGCCGCGTGAAAGGTGGCTTCACCGTCGAGATCGACAACGTCCGCGCGTTCCTCCCGGGTTCGCTCGTCGATGTCCGCCCGGTGCGTGACACCGCCTACCTCGAAGGCAAGTGCCTCGAGTTCAAGGTCATCAAGCTCGACCAGAAGCGCAACAACGTGGTTGTCAGCCGCCGCGCAGTCGTGGAGCAGGAGTTTTCCGCCGAGCGCCGCGCGCTCATGGACAACCTGCAGGAAGGCACCGTGCTCAAGGGCACGGTCAAGAATCTCCCCGACTACGGCGCGTTCGTGGATCTCGGTGGCATCGACGGCCTGCTGCACATCACCGACATGGCGTGGAAGCGCGTCAAGCATCCGTCGGAAGTGGTCAAGGTCGGCGACGAGATCGACGTCCGCATCCTCAAGTTCGACCGCGAGCGCTCGCGGGTCTCGCTGGGCTTGAAGCAGCTCGGCGCGGATCCGTGGGAGAACATCGCCCGCCGTTATCCTCCGAATACGAGGGTTTTCGGCAAGGTCACGAACATCGCCGACTACGGCGCGTTCGTGGAGATCGAGGACGGCGTCGAAGGCCTGGTCCACGTCTCGGAAATGGACTGGACCAACAAGAACGTCAACCCGGCCAAGGTCGTGCACTCGGGCCAGGAAGTCGAAGTCAT
>JBIOZI010000074.1:0-12540 GCA_044871085.1 Steroidobacteraceae bacterium
AGCGCAGCGCCGAGAGCCACCGCGCGCGCATCATCGCGTGCAACAACATCCTGAACGCGGGCTTCATGGTGCTGGCCGCGGTGCTGGCGATCGTCTGGCTCGAGGTGCTGAAGCTGTCCATCCCGCAGCTGTTCATCCTTGCGGCGGTGCTGAACGCGGTGGTGGCTATCTACATCTACTCGCTGGTGCCCGAATTCCTGATGCGCTTCCTGTCCTGGGTGCTGGTCAACATCATGTACCGCATCACGGTGCGCGGGCTCGAGAACATCCCCGAGAACGGACCGGCGCTCATCGTGAGCAACCACGTGAGCTTCATGGATGCGCTGGTCATCGGCGGCAGCGTGCGCCGGCCGGTGCGCTTCGTCATGGACCACAAGATCTTCAAGATCCCGGTGATGGGCTTCATCTTCCGCACCGCGCGCGCCATACCGATCGCGCCGGCCCGCGAGGATCCCGATGCACTGCAGAAGGCGTTCGACCGCATCGACGCCGAGCTCGCCGAGGGCGAGGTCGTGTGCATCTTTCCGGAAGGCAAGCTCACGCGTGACGGCGAGATGAGCGAGTTCAAGAAGGGCGTGGAGAAGATCCTCGAGCGCCGGCCCGTGCCCGTCGTACCGATGGCGCTGCGCGGCCTGTGGGGCAGCTTCTTCAGCCATCGCGACGGCAAGCCCGCGATGACCCAGCCGCCGAAGCGATTCTGGTCGCGCATCGAAGTGGTGGTGACCGCGCCCGTGCCCGGCGACGATGCCAGCGCGACCGGCCTGCAGAAGATCGTGGCCGGCCTGCGCGCCGACTGGCAGTAATGGGGACATTCCTCGTTTCCTAGCAAACGGGGACAGAGCAGCAATGAACACTTCGAACCCTGGGCTGCTCGCTGAGCCTGTCCCCGTTTGCTAGGAAACGAGGAATGTCCCCATTACTCCTCAAGTCGGACGTCTTCGGCACCATCACGCGGGTGGGTGACTCGGTCGTGCGCGATACTCGCCCCGCCCGGCTCTGGGCCCGCCCGCTCGCGTGGCGCCTGTTACGCCGCGAGCAACGCGCCCTCGCGCGACTTGCCGAGCACGGGGGCATCGACGGCATCCCGCGCCTGCTCGCCACGGGCCCCGGCACGCTGACGCGCGGCTGGATCGACGCCACACCCATGCACCTGGCGAAGCCGCGCGACCCGGCCTACTTCCGCGCGGCCGCGCGCCTGGTCCGCCGGCTGCACGCGGCGGACGTCATCCACAACGACCTGGCGAAGGAAACCAACTGGCTGGTGACGCCCGACGGCCGGCCGGCCATCGTGGATTTTCAGCTGGCGATGACCCCGCGCAGCAGAGGCGCCCTGGCGCGCGCATTGGGCCGCGACGACATCCGTCACCTGCTCAAGCATAAGCGCAGCTACCTGCCCGAAAAGCTCACCGCGCGGGAGCTGCGCATCCTCGCGACGCCGTCGCTGGCCGCGCGCGCCTGGATGGCGACCGGCAAGCAGGCCTATCTATTCGTGACGCGCCGGATCCTGCGCTGGCGCGACCGCGAGGGTGCGGGCGACCGCCTGTGAGCGCGGCGCGCCGCTCACTCCATCTTGTGAGGCTTGATCGCCACGCGGAACACGTTGCCGCGCTTCGAGGTGAGCTTCACTTCCACCTCGTCGTTGTCCGCCGCCAGTAGTTTGGGCTCGGACACCAGCGCGAACCCGTCGTCCGCGTACTCGTACATGCGGATCGACAGCGCGATGTTGCCCTCGGGCGCCACCGTCGGCACCACCACGAGCTTCATCTGCCCTTCCAGGCGGATCTCCGCGTTCGCGCCCGCGTCGGCCACGATCTGGTGCTGGCCGAGCTGCTGCTCGTTCACCGCGAGCGCGACGTCGAGCTTCACCTGCTGGGCGTACGCCACGTGGCCGAACAAAGTGGCCGCCACCAGAGCGAGCGAGGCGGCCAGGCCCCAGTAGCGTCTGCCGCGCGAACGCGCGTTCGGCCCCGCCGCGAGGGGTTCGGCAGGCGCGGGAACGAGGGCGGCCGGGGCCGGCATGAGCGGAGCCGGCGCAGACGCCGCCACCCGCAGCTCCGCCACGTCGAGCTCGAACACCGCGGCCACCGCCTGGGCGGTGTCATAGGAGGCAAGGCCCGTGCGTTCGACCCGCTGGATGGTGCGCAGGCTGACGTCCGCGACCGAGGCCAGGTGTTCCTGGCTCCAGGCCCGCTGCTCGCGCTCGGTGCGAATCCGTTTTGAATCGACGTGCATGGTCATCCGCGAGCCCTCGTTGGAACCGTCGACGGAATGTCGGCGCAGCGGGCTCGTTTCGCTACGACAGTATTACGCCAGACAGCCGCCAGGGCGGGAAGTTTTCACGACATCGCGGCGGCATCCGCCTGTGGAGCGCGGGGCACGGCCGGCCGGGCGAGATACAGGAGGTGCACGATTCCGGCGAGCGGCAGGAGAACGAACAAGACCGTGAAACCAGGGCCGCCGGGGCTGAAACCAGGTGGACCCAGGAACCAACCCATGGCACCCGCCAGCGCGTAGAGCAGTAGCGCCACGATCAAGGCTTGCCCCAATGGGCGGTTGGCCAGGGCCCGGCCGAGGACGACGAAGCGCAGGCCCAGGAACAGCCCGATGGGCCCCACGAGGCCCACAAACGCTCCCAGCACGATCATCGCGAAGATGTACGGCCCGCCCGGGTACGTAATGTAGCTCTTCGTCACGATCTCCCAGTCGTGGCGCACCAGGCCCGAGGCGCCGAACGTGATCTCGAACCAGGCCAGCGTCAGGAAGCCGAAGCATCCCAGTGTCTCGATCAACATGACCCAGCGCGAGATCCGGAAGTCACCGGTATTCATGGGGCTCAACCTCAGCTTGAGAGCGGCGATCAGGCAGCCCAGCGACCAGCGCAACGCGCCGCGCGGCGGTAGATAGGCGAATTCGGCGCGCATCGCCTCGGCCCACTCGCGCCGGTCGGGCGGCATCAATCGCAGGGCGAGTCGCAGCAGCCAGCGCGCGGGCGTGCTCATGCGCGGCTCACCGTGCGTTCCGGCCGCGCGCCCGCTTCCTCGCAGAGCGCGAACTGTTCGCGCGCGTGCGCCGCCCCTTTCGCGGTGAGCCGGTAGACGTGCCGCGGCGGCCGCCCTGCCTCCTCCGTCTCCACCCACCTGTGCTCGAGAAATCCACGCTCGGAAAGCCGCATGAGGATGGGATACAGCGTGCCCGACAGCAGGCCCGTGGCCTTCGACAGCTCGTAGCCGTGATGCCAGGCACGCGGGGCGTCCATGAGGGCCTGGAGGAGATTCAGTGTCTGGCCGGAAGACCGGCGTACGCGCTTCATGGCGCATAAGTCTACATATACTGACTTATATGTCCAGCGGCTCTTTACTCGGCCCGCGTTCGCTCCCGCGTTGCGCCGAGCGGATGTGAGCCGGAGCACATGCTGAGCGCGTATGGCTCCTTCCCGCTCACGAATACCCGCCAGCGCTGTCCCGGTCGAACCGAGAGTCCGCACGTGGCGGTGACGGTCTCGAAGCGCACGATGCTGCCCTCGGCATGGGGGCCCTTGAGCTTCCTCACCACCTCGAGTCTGGCGCGCTCGGGGTTCGTCCCGAGCTGCGGGCGCCGCACCTCGATGACCACGGCATCGAATGCGGCGACGCTCGCCTCGAGATGTTGCGCCTCCGTACGAAACCGGCAGCTGCACGCCGATGCGCGCGCCCCGAACCCGAGCAACAACAGCGGCAGCAGCACGAGCAGCCGCGCGCGCCAGGTCATGCGGGGTACCGCCTGCGCAACTGTGCGATCGACTCCTTCGCGAGCTGCTTCAACACCGCGCGATCGACGTCGTCGAGCTTCTTGACGTACAAACAACCCGCGCCGCCCTGGTACTTGCCGAGCTTCGCCTTCAGGCCTTTGTCGTCCAGGTATGGCGCGAGGTACAGAACCAGCTGCGGCTTGCGCGGCGAGAAGCCGATGAGCGGCGCATCGCCCTCGCGCCCGCTCTCGTACACATAGTGATAGGCGCCGAAGCCCACGATGCTCGGCCCCCACATCTTCGGCGCCTTGCCCGTGAGCTCCTTGAACAGCTTCACGAGCTCCTTGCTGTCCCTGCGCTGCTGCTCGTTCGCGAGCTTCGCAATGAAAGCCGCGGGACTCACCGAAGTGGGCCGGGTCTTGTTAGCCGTCTTGCTCATGGCCGCCGCGTCATTCCACGTCCTTCGCGTAGACGATGAAGCCGAAGTGCTTCGCCACCTTGTCGTACAGGGTGCGGCCGGGGGTGTTGGTGGTGTGCGTGTTCCAGTAGACCCGCTTGCAGCCGGCGGTCTTCGCGATCTCGTAGGTCGCGAGGATGAGCGCACGCCCGACACCGTGCCCGCGCTCCTCCGCCATCGTGTAGAGATCCTGCAGGTAGCAGATGGGCTCGATGCGAATGGTGTTGCGGTGGTAGATGTAGTGGCAGATTCCCACGACGTGTCCGTTGCGCTCGGCGACGATGCAGTGCACCGGCTCGCTGCCGTCGAAGAACCGCCGCCAGGTAGTTTGAGTCACCGCCTCGGGAAGCGCGGTGGGCCCGACGCGCTCGTAGAACGCGTTGTAGTCGTCCCACAGGGGCTTCCACGCTTCGAAATCGTCCGCCCTGACCGGCCGGACGGTGATCGGCCCGCGCTTGTTCTTCATCGTTTGGTGCTGGGAGCCGGCGCGGCCGCGGCGGCGGTGCGATCCGCATTGGCGCCGCGCGTGCACATCGGAAACTCCAGCAGCTGGCGCGCGTGCGCCTGGTCGTAGAGACTGCGGTCCATCGTCTTCTCGCGCGCCAGCAGCGCGGCGTAGTCGAGCCACCAGCGCTGCACGCGGCCGATGCTCCACTTGTTGCGGATGCGCGAGAGCTGCAGGCCGACGTGGCGATCCTTGTAGCGGCCGACGATGTATACCTGCTCGGTACAGTCGGTTCCTTCTTCGCAGGAGCAGCCCGTGACGACGGGCGCGATGTTCACGAGCTCGGGAATCGACACCTTGGCGGCGAGGGTCTCGATCTCGCGCACCTCGTTGTCCGAGATGTTCACGTAGCGCAGGGGTGAATCGCGCCGCTTCGGATAGCGCTCGCGCGCCAGTACCTCGATCTTCGCGAGCTTTTCCATTTCGGCAGGCGTGAAGACGATCTGCGGCGTGGAGTTCTTGTTGTCCGGCTTCGTCGGGATCCGCAGCGCAGGCCCAGTCTGCGGCCTGGTGGCCGGCGCGACCGCCGGAACGGCCTGCGGAGCGGGGTCGGCCGCCAAGGCGCCGCCGCCCAGCAGCATTCCCGCAATCAACCATGGTGCGACCCGCATTCTTGCGCCCCTGATTCGATCGTCCGACAGATGGTATTGGCCGCACGCGCCAACAAGCAACGATTACTGCGCGATTGGAGGCTATTTACCTTGCGCCGGTTTGATGCGATTCGTACCCTTACGCCGGTTTCGCATCCTCAAGCCCGGAACATTCATGGGAATCTCGAATCCTCACAACCTGCGGCGCCCCGATGCGGGCATCCAGCGCCCCTTTGGCGTGCGCATCACGCTCAAGGGCGGCGATCCGTTCCGCAAGCTGCTGGGCGCGGACTGGAACAAGACGCATTGGTACGGCACGGCTGCCGAACGTGATGCCGCGCTCATCGAGATGGCGCGCAAGCACGAGTACTCGCGCCCGGGTGATCGGCCGGCGCTCAAGTTCGACAAGGTCGAGAAGCTCCACGAGAGCCGCGGGCTTTGACGTTTTAATGGGGACATTCCTCATTTCGTTGTAACAATCGAGTCGCCGCCGCGTTCGGCGCCCTCACCGAAGATTGTTACAACGAAATGAGGAATGTCCCCATTAAAACGTACGACCGAGGAACAGGTAGTACGCCGACCCGCCGTGCTCATCGAACCCGGTCGCGAAATACACCGGGCCGAGCAGCGTATCCAGTCCGACGAACAAACTGCCGTTGGTGCGCGCGGAATCGAACGAGATGTCGCGGCGTGAGTTCCACACATTGCCCTTCTCGAGCGACGCGCCGACATAAATGGGCACGGACAGGAAGCCCTGCCCGCCGTGATGGCCGATCTGCCGGTAATAGATGGCGCGCGCGATGGCGAAATTCGGGCCGCTCAGGGTCCCGGGCGTGATGCCGGAGAGGTTGAAGAACCCGCCCAGCGAGAAGAATGACCGCGCGATGTCGACCTCCGCGTCGAGGCGCGTGCCGGCGCTGGTCCACAGGATCGCGGTGTTGCGCCCCCAGGTGTGCGCGTAGAGCTGATCGAAAACCAGCAGGTCGGCGCTGGTCGCATCATCCTTGCCTTCGCGCTCGCCCTCCCACCCGAGCTGGAACGAGCCGCCTCGATGGGGGAAATTCACGTCGTCGATGCTGTCGTAGCGATACTCGGCGAAGAAGTCGTAGGCGGAGAATTCCGACGGCGGCAGCACGGGGTCGCCGATGCGCACGCGCGCCTCGCCATAGCGCCGGCCCAGGCCGAGCCGCGCCTCGCCGAAGTTGCCGAGCTCGCGCCCGAAGTCGAGGCCGTACTGCGTCGAGCGCACGCGATACTCGGCCAGTATGCGCTCCTCCTCGTCGACGATGGACAGCGTGCGGATCTGGAACTCCGCATGCGGCGCCACGAACCAGCGCGAGCGGTACCCGGCGGGTAGATAGACCTCGGTGGCGACGCGCGGCGTCTCGCCGATCTGCACGTCCCACACCCACTCGCCGCCGTACTTGGTGATCTCGGCGAGCGTCCCGCGCGCCGCGGCGTTGAACGACGAGTTGCCCTCGAAGTCGTTCTGCAGGTTGAGCCCGAAGCGCAGGTAGTTGGGGCCCCAGGAATTGCGGCGCGTCGTCAGCGCCAGTCCGTATTCCGGCGGGATTCCGACCCCGACACCCTCCGGGCGCTCCTGCTGCACCAGCCGGTAGTCGAAGATCTCGAGATTGCCCTGGCCATAGAGCTCGCCGACGCGGCGCGACAGGCGCTCGCCGTCGGCCAGCCTGCCGATCTGGTCCCCGAACAGGGACTGGATGGCGCCGGCGTACTTCTCCGAGCCGGGCTCGACGCGCAGGAAGCTCACGCGCGGCAGGTCGCTGCGCACGGTTTCGCGCGCCGCGACGATGCGCGCGTATTCGGTTTCGGACACCGACAGGGCCTGCAGGCGCTGCAGGGCGCCGCGCGCGGCCTCCTCGCCGAGCTGGATGGCGCGCTCGTGACCGCCGAAATCCAGCGAGGAGAAATCGCCCAGCGCCGGGTCGATGACCACGTCGCGGTCGGTGAGCGTCTTGCGCTGCTCGGCGGTGTTGTGGCGGATCAGGATCGCGAGCATCTGGTTAGAGACGGTGGCCACCGATTCGAGCTTGCCGCGCTCGAGCAGCGGGAAGCCGCAGTCCACGACGATCAGCACGTCGACGCCCATGGTGCGCGCGACGTCGACCGGCAGGTTCGACGACAGGCCGCCGTCGACCAGCAGCCGGCCGTCGGACTCCACCGGCGCGAACACGCCCGGCGCCGAGAGGCTCGCGCGCATCGCGGTAGTTAGGTCGCCGTGGTCGAGCACCACGCGGTCGCCGGTGACGATGTCGGTGGCGATGGCGCGGAACGGAATGGCGAGATCGTCGAAGTGCTGGATCTGCGCCACGGGCAGCGTCAGCGCGCGCAGCGTCTGCGTGAGCTTCTGCCCCTGCACCAGGCCGCGCGGCAGGCGGAAACGCCGGCCTTTCAGACCCAGCGGAAACTTCACCAGGAAGTTCTGGTCCTCGAGCTTGCGGCGGAAGTTGAGGTCGGCGCGCGGCGGGCGATCGCGAAACGCGTCCTGCCAGTCGAGCGAGGTCATGACCCGTTCGATGTCGGCGGCCGACAGCCCCGACGCGTACAGGCCGCCGACCACGGCACCCATGCTGGTGCCGGCGATGGCATCGATGGGCACGTGGTTCGCCTCGAGCACGCGCAGCACGCCGATGTGCGCCGCGCCCCTCGCGCCGCCGCCCGACAGCACGAGCCCGATGCGCGGGCGCACGGTGCCGCCGTCGGACGGGGCTTCCCGTGCAGGCAGCCTGGCCGCCGCGGCGAGAACGACCACGGCGAACAGTGCGGAAATTCTCGTTTTTCTGTTCATTCCTGCCGTGGCAAGGATAGTCGTTCACAGTGATAATCGGCCACTCATCATGCGCACCCTCCTCGCCGCATCGGCATTGCTGCCGCTGGCCGCCGCCGCCCAGGCACCGCAGCCCGAGGAGGCACACGCGGCCACCGACATCGTGGTCACGGCCACGCGCGAGCCGCGCAGCGCTCTAACGACCCCGGCCAGCGTGTCGCGCATGGGCGCCGAGGAGCTCGCGCTGCTGTCCGCCAAGCACCAGGCCGATGCGCTCAACCGCAACGCCGGGGTCTACGTCCAGCGCGGCAGCGGCGCCGAATCGCTCGGCGCCATCCGCTCCCCCGTGCTCACGGGCGCCGGAGCCTGCGGCGCCTTCCTGATCGCGGAGGACAACCTGCCCGTCCGCCCGGTGGGCTTCTGCAACCTCAACGAGTTGTTCGAGCTCAATTACGAGCAGGCGGGCGGCATCGAGGTGCTGCGCGGGCCCGGCTCCACGCTGTACGGCGCCAGCGCCGTGCACGGCATCGTCAACGTGCTGACGCCGCGCGCCGCGGACCTGCCGCCGTTCTCCGCCGGTGTGGAAGGCGGCTCGGATTCCTTCAAGCGCCTGCGGCTCGGTTTCGCGCAGCCGCTCGGCGACTTCCATCTCGCCGCCTATGGCGTCGGCACGCGCGCGCCGGGCTGGCGCGCTGCCTCGGGCGTGGACGAGGCGAAGGTCAATCTACTCGCGGATCGCGAGGTGGCCGGCGGCACGCTGCGGCTGCGCGCCGCCGGCAGCGTGCTCAACCAGGAGACCGCGGGCTTCGTGCAGGGTTTCGCGGCATATCGCGACGAATCGCTGGCGCGCTCCAACCCGAATCCCGAGGCCTTCCGCGACGCCTCGAGCGCGCGCCTCGCCGCGCACTTCGAACGCGAGAACTGCTTCGCGCGCGACTGCCGCTTCGAGCTGGCGGGCATCTACCGGCGCTCGCGCATGGACTTCCTGCAGCACTTCCTCATCGGCCAGCCGCTCGAGCACAACGCGCAGACCAGCTACTTCGCCTCCGGCACGCTGGCGATGAGCTTCTTCTCGAACCTGCTCGCGGCACGCATGGTGGTCGACGTGGAGACCGCCTCCTCCGAGCTCACCGAGCTGCAGCCCGGGCCGGCCACCGACGGCGCTCCGGCCGCCAATGCCATCCGCCCCGCGGGCCTGCACTACGACTATCTCGTGGATTCCAACACCGCCGGCGCCACGCTCGCGCTCGACTACCGGTTCGCGAACCGCTGGTCGCTGGCCGCGGCGCTGCGCGCCGATCGCACCCGCTTCGACTACGACAACCGCATGATCGACGGCAACACGGCCGCCGACGGCACACCCTGCCCCGGCGGTTGTTTGTTCTCGCGCCCCGCGGACCGTCGCGACCGCTTCGACAACGTGGCGCCGCGCGTCACGCTGTCGTGGCAGCCCGGCGCGCGCTCGATGCTGTACCTCAACGGCTCGACCGGCTTCCGGCCGCCGGAGATGACCGAGGTCTACCGGCTGCAACGCCAGCAGGGCGCGGCCAGCCTCGACAGCGAGCAGCTCGAGGCGCTCGAGGCCGGCTGGAAGCTCACGCTGCGCGACCTGTCGCTCACCACGGCGGTGTTCGCCATGAACAAGCGCCACCTCATCCTGCGCGAGGCGAACGGCTTCAACGTGAGCGACGGCCGCACCACGCACCGCGGCGCCGAATACGAAGCGCGCTGGCAGATGAACCAGCGCTTCGCGCTGTCCGCGGCCGGCACCTATGCACGCCACCGGTACGACTTCACGCGCGCCGTCGAAGGCGGCGAGACGATCACCGCCGGCAACGAGATCGACACCGCCCCGCGCCACCTGCACAACCTGGCGCTCGACGCCCGCCTCGGCGAGCGGCTGCGCGGCGCGGTCGATGTCACCTACGTGGGCGGCTATTTCCTCGATGCGGCGAACACGGCTACCTACCCGGGCCACAAAGTGGCAAATCTGCGGCTCAGGTGGCAGCCGCGTCCCGGTTTCGATGCCACCCTGCGCATCGACAATCTGTTCGACCGGGCATATGCCGACCGCGCGGATTTCGCATTCGGCAACTATCGCTACTTCCCCGCGCGCGGCCGCGCGGCGTTTCTGTCCATCGACTTCGCTGCAGACTGAGGACGCATGCCCATTCTCTACATCGTCGGAATCGCGCTCTCCATTCCCATGATCGTCCATTGCATCCGGACCGGCAGGAACCGGGCGTGGATGTGGCTGATGTTCGCGATGCCGATCATCGGCGCCCTGGTGTACCTGTGCGTCGAAGTGCTGCCCGACATGCGCCAGTCACGCGGCGCTCGGCGCGCGATGCGCGGGCTGCGCTCGACGCTCGATCCGGAAGGCGATCTGCGCAGGTTCGAAAACGAGATGAAGATGACCGGCGACGTGCACTCCAAGCAGAAATACGCCGAAGAGCTGATGCGTCTCGGGCGGCCCGCCGAGGCCGTGGCTATCTATCAGACTTGTCTGACAGGAGTCTTCGCCGAGGATCCCAAGCTGCTGTTGGGGTTCGCGCGCGCGCGCTTCGCGGCCGGCGACGCCACCGGTGCGCGCCAGACGCTCGACGACCTCATCGCGAAGAACCCGGACTTCAAATCCCCCGACGGCCACCTGCTGTATGCCCAGGCGCTCGAGGCGGAGGGAAACATCGAGAAGGCGCTGGGGGAATACGCCGCGCTCGCGGCTTATTTTCCGGGTGCGGAAGCCGGCGTGCGCTACGCGCAGCTGCTCAACCGGGCGGGCCAGGCGCCGCTGGCGCGTCAGACGCTGGAAGGGTTGCTGGAGCGCGCCAAATACGCGCCATCTCACTACAAAAGAGCCCAGCGCGAATGGCTGGACGAGGCTCAAAGGGAGCTGCGGGGCAGTTGAAACGCGCAGAGCATCGCGCGTTTCAACTGGCCCGGAGCCGCTACTTCTTGCGGTTGATCGAGCGGAACGACACGCCTTCCATCATGGCCTTGTAGCGCACCGCACCGGGCGAGCGCCCGAGCTTTTGCGCGGCGACTCGCGCCGACACTTTCGCCTTCGCGAACTGACGGAGCTTTTTCATGTCGCCCGCCGACCATTCGCGCATGTGTCGAGCACCTTTCTTCTTGGCCATTCCGGAGTCCTCTCGCTGCATGGTGGGGAAATGGAATGCGCGTAGTCTAACAACAATCGACCCGGGTGGCGTCAATCGTCGCCGGATGCCGACACGCTGCGCCTATCAACCTCGCGCCTCAAGTCAGCTTGATGGCCTTCGGATCGAAGTTAGGCGCCGGGAATCGCAGCGGCAGCTGTTCGAATTCGTATAACAAGACCTGTGAGACGGCGAAATCGCGGAACCATTTGCGGTTTGCGGGTATTACGTACCACGGTGCATGTTCGGTGGAACACCTGGCAAACATCGCTTCGAACGCGCGCGTGTAGGCGTTCCACTGCTGACGCTTCTCCAAATCGCCGGTATCGAACTTCCAATTCTTGCGCCGGTCGGCGAGCCGCTCGGCGAATCGCGCGCGCTGCTCTTCCTTGCTGATCTGCAGGAAAATTTTTACAACCCGCGTGCCGCAGGCGTCTAGCAGGCGCTCGAAATCGTTGATCTGCTCGTAACGCCGGCTCCAAACGTCCTCGGGAACGAGGTCGTTGACGCGCACGATGAGCACGTCCTCGTAATGCGAGCGGTTGAACACCGCCATCTCGCCCCGCGCCGGTGCATGTTTGTGCACGCGCCACAGGTAATCGTGGCGCAGCTCCTCGCCGCTCGGCGCCTTGAATGCCGTGACCGTGCAGCCCTGCGGATTGAACGCACCAAACACGCGCCGGATGGTGGAATCCTTGCCGCCGCCGTCGATGGCCTGCAGCGCGACGAGCATCGCGAAGCGGCCGTCCGCATACATCTTGTACTGCAGCTCCTCCAGGCGCACGAGATTCTCCGCGAGCGCGACCGCGGCCTTGTCCTTGTCCCAGCCGAGCACTCGGTCCGCGTCGGCATCCGTGAGCTTGATGCGCGAGCGGGGGCTCACGCGCAGTCGATCGGGGATATCGCGCCGCGGCACGGGACGTGCGGTCATCTGGGCACCTGCTGTGTTATGCAATGGATGTTGCCGCCGCCTAACAGGATCTCGCGCGCCGGAACGCCGACGACCTGCCGGCCCGGGAACGCGCGCTTGAGGCGCGCCGCAGCTTTCGCATCGGTTTTGCGGTCCAGCAGCGGCATCACGATGCCTTTGTTGGCGATGTAGAAGTTGACGTAGCTCGCGGCGAGGCGAGCCCCGGCGGTGCGCGGCCGCGTCGACTCGCGCGTGAGCACGCCCGCGGCCTCGACGGCCGTCAGCTCGAGCGGGCCGGGCATCGGCAGCTTGAGCACGTCGATGCTGCGGCCGCGCGCATCGCGGGCCGCGCGCAGCCGCTGGAAGGCGTCGCGCGACACCTCGTGCTGCGGATCGCGCGGGTCG
>JBIOZI010000075.1:0-6112 GCA_044871085.1 Steroidobacteraceae bacterium
CCTGCATCGCGGGCGACCAGGCGTATCGCTGCGAAGTGGACATCGAGGTGGAAGGCGCGGTCACGGGCGGCGTCGTGCTCTTCTACAACAAGCGCATGTACTGCGGTCTCGGGTTCAACGACCGCCAGCTCGTGCGCCACCGCACCGCCATCGACGCGCCGCGCGCCAAGCCCGCGGGCTTCGGCCGGCGGATGTTCATCCGCTTCGAGAACAACCGGCACATCGCCACGTTCCACTTCTCGTCCGACGGCAAGACCTGGACCAAGTTCGATACGCAGATGGAAGTGTCCGGCTATCACCACAACGTCGCCTACGATTTCCTGAGTCTGCGGCCGGGCCTGTACGCCGCGGGCAGCGGCAAGGTGCGCTTCCGCAACTTCAAGTACCAGACCCTCTAGGCGATGCCGACCCGGCGCTGGACCATGCAGGCGGTGCTCGCGGGCGGCGCGCTTGCGGGAGCCGGACTAACTACCGCCCAGGTGCCGGCCGTGACTCCGGCCGACGACTCCGGCCGGCCGCTGGATCCCCCGCCGAAAGACTTCTACCCCTATCGCGGCATCAGCGGTCCGGGGCTCCCCATGACCGAGGCCGCTGCCACCGGCGGCTGGGTGTCGGGCGCCGCGGGCGTGCGCTACCAGGGTGCCCGGCCGATGCACTACCCCACGCTGCCCTGGCAGGCGGATGCGACCGGCGCGGCGGTTGCGACGCGTCTCATCCCTCCAATCCGCCCGCTGCTCGACCTGCACATCCGCGACACCGTCATCTGCCTGGGCGGCGACGGCCACTACTACATGACGGGGTCGACGGGCGACAACATCTGGAAATTCAACGACGGCGTGGAGCTGTGGCGCTCGCCGGACCTCGCGCACTGGGATTACCTGGGTCTGGTCTGGTCCATCGAACGCGACGGTGGGTGGGAGAAGCAATGGCGAGCGCGTGCCGGCGTGCCATTCCGCGCGTTGTGGGCCCCCGAGATCCACTATCTACGCGGCAACTATTTCATCTGCCATTCGATGAGCCGCGCGGGCCTCGCGATACTCAAGAGCACCACCGGGAAGCCCGCAGGCCCGTACGTGCATGCGTTCTCGCCGGACCGGCCGCTGCGCAAGGGCATCGACGCCACGCTGTTCGAGGACGACGACGGCGCGGTGTATTTCACCTATGGAGGCGCCGAGGAGATCGTGCGCCTCGAGGACGACTTCAGCGGCTACGCGCAGGACTGGCGCCCGATCGAGTTCGCCACGCCGGACCGCGAGCCCGCGCACCACCGCGAGCAGTGCGCGAAGAAGGAGTACGCCGACCTCGGCTTCGAAGGTGCGAGCCTCTTCAAGCGCAACGGGGTGTATCACCTGTGCGTGGTGGACTTCTTCGACGGGCGCTATTCGTTCGTCATCTCCACTTCGAAGAACATCCACGGGCCGTATCGCGGGCGTTATGAAAGCATTCCCTGCGCGGGCGGCGGCAACTTCTTCCGCGACAAACGAGGCGCCTGGTGGAGCACCTTCTTCGGCAATGACGCGCAGAGCCCGTTCCGGGAGAAGCCGGCCATCGTCAGGGTGGCGTTCGACCGCGACGGCCGCGTGCGGGTGGCGCGGCCGTATTGACTTGCGGCCGCGGCAGGCTCTAACTAACCGCCAGCCGCCCCGTCGGCATCGTGAACAGGCCGGGCCGCGGGAAGCTTCACAGATAAAATCCGTAAACAGGTAGGGGGAATGATCATGGAAAGATCGCGCAAGGCCTTCACGGGCCTGTTGTCATCGTGCCTGCTGGGCGCAGGCGGCATCGCCGGTGCCGCGGTGCTCACCGACACCAATTTCAACGGCACTGCTGCCGGCAGCACGCCGGCCACGTACACGGTGTCCGAGGCCGGCGGCACCGTGCGGGTGGCCAACATTCCGGCATCCGCGAATCGCAGCGTGTTCTTGAACGACACCAGCACCACCACGCTGGTGTCGGCGAGCAAGACGTTCACCGCGCAGACCGGCAAGGTGGACGCGGAATTCAAGTTCATGCAGCCCACGCTGGTGAACAACACCAAGGTATTCCGGCTGCTCAATGGGACGACGGCCGCGGTGTCGATCGAAACCATCGGCGGTGCGCTGCAGTTCCGCGGCCCTAACAGCGTGTACACCAACATCCTCAGCGGCTACGTGGCGAATCGCTGGTATTCGCTGCGCGTGGTGGCGGATGCCGCCACGGACACGGCCGACGTCTACATCAACGGCGTGCGCAAGGTCACCGGCGGCGCGTTCTTCACTGCCGTGGCGTCCATCAACGGCTTCGATTCATTCACCCCGAACACCAGCGCCGGCTCTCACTACCTAGACGACGTGGTGATCAAGTCGGTGTCGACGGCGATTCCGGCCGGCGCGATCGTCGTGGACTTCAACGGTTCGGGGAATTTCACCACCGTCGCGGCGGCCATTGCGTCTATTCCGGCCAACAACACCGCCGCGCGCGTCATCTACGTGAAGAACGGCACGTACAACGAGAAGCTCACGTTTCCGGCCGACAAGGCGAACATCACGCTCATCGGCCAGAGCACCACGGGCACCATCCTGAGCTGCAACGACACCAGCGCCTCGGCGGGCGGCACGACCAACAGCTCGTGCACCTTCGTGCGCGGCAACGGGTTCACGGCCAAGAACATCACGTTCCGCAACAACGCGGGCCAGAACGCCGGCCAGGCGGTGGCGCTGTACGTCAGCGGCGACCGCGACGCGTTCTACAACGTGCGCGTGCTCGGCTGGCAGGACTCCCTGTACGCCAACGGTGCCGGACGGCAGTACTACCGCGACAGCTACATCGAAGGCCACGTCGATTACATCTTCGGCTCCGGCACCGCGGTGTTCGAGAGCTGCGAGATCCGCAGCCTCGCGGCCGGCGTCTCCGTCACCGCGGCCTCCACCGACCAGACCAACCCGTGGGGCTACGTGTTCGTCAACAGTAGTTTGACGCGCGCGGGCTCGATCGACGACACGACGGACCTCGGCCGGCCGTGGCGGCCGTACAGCTCGGTGACCTACCTCAACAGCTGGCTCGACACGCACATCCGCCCGGTGGGCTGGAACAACTGGGGCAACGCCGCGAACGAGGCCACGGCGCGCTACTCGGAGTTCGGCAACACCGGCCCGGGCTCGGGCACCTCGGCACGCGTGAGCTGGGCGCACGTGCTGTCGAGCTCGCAGGCGGCGGCGATCAACGCGCAGTCGGTGCTGGCGCGCAGCGACGGTTGGAACCCGGCCGCGATCGATCCTTGAATTTCAGACAGACCCGGCCCGGCGGCGCTGGCCGCCGGGTTCACTGACGCGCGATCGGCTTAGCTTCGAGGTCGTGATCGCTGGAACCGGTGATCTCCACGTCGACGAGCTCGCCGGCTTTCAATTTCCCGCCCTTCACGATCTTCACGATGCCGTCGATCTCCGGCGCATCGCCCATGGTGCGCGCCAGGGCGGTGTTGCCGTCGTGCCCGTCCACCAGCACGTCCATGCGATGCCCCACCTTCGCGGCGAGCTTCGCGGCGCTGATGCTCGCGGACTTCTGCATGAAGCGCGCGAGCCGCTCTTCCTGCACCTCGGGCGCGACGTGCGGCGCGACGTCGTTCGCCGCCGCGCCCTCGACCGGCGAATACTTGAACGCGCCGACGCGATCGAGCTGCGCTTCGTCCAGCCAGGCCAGCAGCTCCTGGAACTCGGCCTCGGTCTCCCCGGGAAAGCCGACGATGAACGTGGAGCGGATGGTGAGGTCGGGACAGATCTCGCGCCATTTCGCTATGCGCGAAAGCGTCTTCTCCACCTGCCCGGGCCGCTTCATGCGCTTGAGCACGCTCGGGCTGCCGTGCTGGAACGGGATGTCCAGGTAGGGCAGCACCTTGCGCTCGGCCATGAGCGGGATCACGTCATCGACGTGTGGATAGGGATACACGTAATGCATGCGCACCCAGATGCCGAGCTCGCCCAAGCCTCGCGCGAGGTCCAGGAAGCGCGTTTCGTATTTCTGCCCGCGCCACTGCGTCTCGCGATAACGGATGTCGACGCCGTACGCGGAGGTGTCCTGCGAGATGACCAGCAGCTCCTTGACGCCGGCGCGCGCGAGCTTCTCGGCCTCCCGGAACACCTCGTCGACGGGCCGGCTGACCAACAACCCGCGCATCGACGGGATGATGCAGAAGCTGCACTTGTTGTTGCAGCCCTCGGAGATCTTGAGGTACGCGTAGTGCCGCGGCGTCAGGCGGATGCCCTGCGGCGGCAGCAGGTCGAGGAACGGATCGTGCTTCGGCGGCAGGTGCTCGTGCACCGCGCTCACCACCTCTTCATAGGCGTGTGGGCCGGTCACCTTCAACACTTTCGGGTGCCGCTCGAGGATGCGCTCCGGCCGCGCACCCAGGCAGCCGGTGACGATCACCTTGCCGTTGTGCTCGAGCGCCTCGCCTATGGCATCGAGCGATTCGTCGACCGCCGAATCGATGAACCCGCAGGTGTTCACCACGACCACGTCCGCGGAGTCGTAGCTCGGAGCCACCTGGTAGCCCTCGGCGCGCAGCTGCGTGATGATGCGCTCGGAGTCCACGAGCGCCTTGGGGCAGCCGAGACTGACGAATCCGACCTTGGGTTGACGGCGGCTCATGAGGGGGCGCAATGGTACACAAACCGGGCCGTCTGCCCGAACATCTGAGCAATATTATGGATCGTCGCACGTTCGTAATCGCGGCCGCCGCCTGTGGCACCTCGTGTGCAGCGGTGGGCCGGCCGCCCGTACCCGCAACTGAATGGACGGTGGGTTCCGCGCCACGCCCGGCGGCGGCCGCGCCATTGCGGCAAATGCTCGCGGCCGGCGACACCACCGGGATGATGGCGGTCCACGACGGCCGCGCCATCTTCGAATGGGGCGAGGTCCGCGAGCTGACGTATCTCGCCTCCGCGCGCAAGAGCCTGGTATCGATGATCTACGGGCCGGCCGTGCACCGTGGCGAGATCGATCTGGACAGCACGCTCGAGTCCATGGGTTTCGACGACGACGGCGGCCTGTTGCCGCGCGAGCGCGGGGCGCGCATTCGCGACCTGCTCATGGCCAGGTCCGGCGTCTACCATCGGGCCGCGAATCTCGGGGATGCATCGGAGCGTGCGCCGCCGCGCGGCTCCGTCGCCCCCGGCAGCTATTTCCTCTACAACAACTGGGACTTCAACGCCCTCGGTGCCATCTACCGCAAATGCACCGGCCGGGACCTCTACGCGGCATTCGAGCAGGATTTCGCGCGACCGCTCGGGCTCCAGGACTGGCGCCGCGACGCGCAGGCGGTGCGCAACGACACCGGCGCTTCGCGCCATCCCGCCGAGCATTTCGTCCTATCTACCCGCGACATGGCGCGGCTGGGCCTGCTGATGCTGCGCCGGGGCGAATGGGGCGGCCGGCGCGTGCTCGACTCCGCGTGGATACGCCGCACGACGCGGCTATCTACGTCCGCGGCGGAAGTCGCCCGCACCTCGCCGTTCGTCAGCGGCCTCGGGTACGGCTACCTGTGGTGGATCTTCGATCCCGCCGGAGCCTGGCCGCGAAGTTTCGCCGGCGGATACACGGCGAGTGGCGCGCTCGGACAATTCATCACCGTGCTGCCCGCGATCGGGCTGGCCGTTGCTCACAAGGTCGCCGCGCCGTCTGCCCGCAACGTGCCCCCCGAACGATATCTGCGTGAAATCCTTCCCGCCGCCGCCTCGCTGGTGTCCGCTTCCAGCTGAGCGCGAAAGACCCTTCCGCCGCGCCTGCGCGTTGTCCATTAGAGGCCGCCATCGTCGGCGGCGCGGAGGTCCTCATGAATGCTCAAGTTGCAGGAAAACGTCCCTTGGGCGCGGTGGGGCGCGCGGGTGTGGTCGTGGGCATGCACGCCGCGGTGCTATTTGTCATAGCCCAGGGGTTCGTGCTCAAGAACGAGCGGCCGCTTCCGGAGCCGCTCGTCGGGACGATCATCGACGACCCGGTCGATGTCGACCCGTTGCCCAACGTCGCGCCGCGGGACCCGGCTCCGCCGGACATCTACGTGCCGGTGCCGGACGTGCCCATCGACAATCCACCCGCGAACGATGCCGTCGTCGCGCAGGTGCTGCCACCGGACGCC
>JBIOZI010000076.1:0-9531 GCA_044871085.1 Steroidobacteraceae bacterium
GGGGAAACGGGGACAGTAAACTCGGCGCCGTGCCCATCCGCGTCCTCGACAGTCATCTCATAGATCAGATCGCCGCCGGTGAGGTCATCGAGCGGCCGGCTTCCATCGTCAAAGAGCTGGTCGAGAACAGTCTCGACGCCGGCGCGCAGAGCGTCGAAGTGGAGATCGAGGCCGGCGGCGTGCGGCTGACCCGCGTGCGCGACGACGGCATCGGCATCCCCGAATCCGAGCTCAAGCTCGCGTTGTCGCGCCACGCGACCAGCAAGATCGCCACCGCGGCGGATCTCGCGGGCATCGTGTCGCTGGGTTTCCGGGGCGAGGCGCTGCCGTCCATTGCATCGGTGTCGCGGTTCGAAATCACCTCGCGGCACGCGGCGGCGCCGCGCGCCGCGCGCGTGAGCGTCGATGCCGGCACCGTCGGCGAGCCCGCTCCGGCCGCGCATCCGCAAGGCACCACCATTGAAGTGCGCGATCTCTTCTACAACCTGCCCGCGCGCCGCAAGTTCCTGCGCAGCGAAGTCACGGAACAGGGCCACATCGTGCGGCTGGTCGAGCGTCTCGCGCTGTCGCGCGACGACGTGGCGTTTCGCCTGCGCTCCGGATCGCGCACGCTGCTCGATGCGCCGGCACTCGGTGCCTCCGGCGACGCGCCGGGCAATGTGTTGGGGCGGCTCGCGCGCGTGGTCGGCGCCGAATTCGCCGAGCGCGCGATCGCAATCGAACACGCCGCGGGTCCGGTGCGCCTGCGCGGCTGGATCGGCGCGCCGGCGGCCGCGCGCGCCACCTCCGATTTGCAGTTCTGGTTCGTCAACGGGCGCGCCGTGCGCGACCGGCTGTTGATGAACGCCGTGCGTCTCGGTTACCGAGATGTGTTGTATTCGGGCCGGCAGCCCGCGTACGTGCTGTATCTCGACATCGACCCCGAGCTCGTCGATGTGAACGCGCATCCGCAGAAGCTCGAGGTGCGCTTCCGCGACAGCCGCCAGATCCACGACTTCGTCTTCCGCGCCGTGGAGCGCCAGCTCGCGGGCACCAAGCCCGGCACGAGTGCGCTGCCGCCGGCGTTCGCGGCGCCCCCGAACGGTCACTACACGCGGCCGCTTTCTCTGCACACGCCTGGATCGGTGCCGACCGGTGTGTGGGCCATTGCCGAAAGCCTGCGCGGCGTGAGCTCGGACCCGGCGCCTTTCGCGTCCGAGCCGGGCGCGCCCGAGGAGCCCACGCACGAGGGCGCGGGCGCGCCGCCGCTCGGCGAAGCGCTGGCGCAGATCCACGGCATCTACATCCTGGCGCAGAACGAGCAGGGCCTCGTGCTGGTGGACATGCACGCGGCCCACGAGCGCGTGCTGTACGAGAAGCTCAAGGCACAGGAGGGCGGCATCGCACGCCAGCTGCTGCTCGCGCCGATCGCGGTGTCGCTCAAGGTGGACGAGCTCGACGCGCTGCTGGAGCACGCGGACCAGTGGGCCACCGCGGGCTTCGATCTCGAACGGCTGTCGCCCGACACGCTGGTGGTGCGCTCCGTGCCTGCGATGCTGCCGCACGAGGACATCCCGGCGCTGGTACGCGACGTGCTCCACGGCGTGGCCTCCGACGGCGCCGCGCATCACCTGGATGGTGCGACCGACCGGTTGTTAGGGACCATCGCGTGCCGTTCGGCGATCCATGCGCACCGGCGTCTGTCGCTGGCGGAGATGAACGCGCTGTTGCGGCAGATGGAGCAGACGCCGCGCGCCGACCAGTGCAACCACGGCCGGCCGACGTGGACTCAGCTGACGCTGCCCGAGCTCGACCGCATGTTCCTGCGCGGTCGTTAGGGCGCAATCGCGGTGCGCTAACCCCGACAAACCCCGTCCCGGTACCACCAACGCATGACGCACCGTCCGATCGCCGTGCTCACGGGCCCGACCGGCACGGGCAAGAGCGCCATCGCCCTGGCGCTGGCGCGCGAGTTTCCGCTCGAGATCATCAGCGCCGACTCGGCGCAGGTGTATCGCGGGCTCGACATCGGCAGCGCCAAACCGTCCGCGCGGGAGCGCGCGGCGGTGCCGCATCACCTCATCGACCTGCTCGACCCCGCCGAGAGTTACTCGGCCGGGCAGTTCGTGCGGGATGCCAGCCGCGCCATCGCCGACATCGAAGCGCGCGGCCGCGTGCCGCTGATCGTCGGGGGCACGATGCTCTATCTGCGGGCGCTCATCGGCGGCATCGCGGCTCTGCCCGCGGGCAACGCGCAGGTGCGTGCGCACCTCGATGCCGATGCCGCGCGCCTGGGCTGGCCGGCGCTGCACCGGCGCCTGGCCGAGCTCGATGCGCCTGCGGCGGCGCGCATCCATCCGAACGACGCACAGCGTATTCAGCGTGCGCTCGAGGTTCACGCGGTCGAAGGGCGACCCCTCTCGCAGCTGCAGGCCGAGACGGCGCCACCGCTGGCGCGCGCGTTCACCACGGTGGCGTTGATGCCGGGCGACCGCGCGCGCCTGCACGCCGGGCTCGCCGCGCGCTTCGACGCGATGATGGCCGCGGGCTTGTTGGACGAAGTGCGGCGGCTGCATGCGCGGGGGGATCTGAGCGAGGCGCACCCGGCGATCCGCGCCGTGGGTTACCGGCAGCTGTGGTCGCATCTGTCGGGGCGTTATCCACTCGAGGAGGCAGTCCAGCGCGCGGTAGCGTCGACGCGTCAACTCGCGAAGCGCCAGATGACCTGGGTGCGCTCGATGACGGAGATACGCAGCCACGATCCCCATGATGCGCAAAGCTTTGTAGGCGTACGTGAATCCCTGATAGCGGCATTGCGCCTCGTTTGAGTGCGTTGAAGGGCGGGGGGCGCGTGGTAGACTCGCCAGCGTCTGCTTGCTCGAAAAATAAGGAGAACGTCATGGCCAAGGGCCAGTCACTGCAGGACCCGTTTCTGAATACATTGCGAAAGGAACGTATCCCGGTGTCAATCTATCTGGTGAATGGAATCAAGTTGCAAGGCCAGATCGATTCGTTTGATCAGTTCGTCGTGTTGCTCAAGAACAGCGTGAGCCAGATGGTCTACAAACACGCGATTTCGACGGTTGTCCCGGCGCGCAACGTGCGCATCACCAACGAAGACGGAACGACGATCGAGGCCGTCGCCGGAGAATGATTTCCGGCGTGGTCGCGCGCGCTTTCGTCACTTCCTCGGAATTCAAAAGTGTTCGAGCGACCACGCACAGGTGAGCGGGCCGTGCTCGTGCGCCTCGGCATAGGCGCGCCCGCGGACCCGGAAGATCTCCTCGAGTTCGCGCAGCTCGCGCGCTCGGCGGGCGCGATCCCGGTCGCCAGCATCGGCGGCCGGCGGGACCGACCCGATCCACGCTTCTTCGTCGGCAGTGGCAAGGCCGAGGAGCTCAAGGCCGCCGCCGCGGCGCACGACGCCAACCTGGTGCTGTTCGATCACCCGCTGTCGCCCTCGCAGGAACGCAATCTCGAGAAGCTCATCGAACGGCGCGTGCTCGACCGTTCGGGCCTCATCCTCGACATCTTCGCGCAGCGCGCGCGCAGCCACGAGGGCAAGCTCGAAGTGGAGCTCGCCCAGCTCAAGCACATCGCGACGCGCCTGGTGCGCGGCTGGAGCCACCTGGAGCGGCAGCGCGGTGGCGGCATCGGCAATCGCGGTCCCGGCGAGACGCAGCTCGAGACCGACCGGCGCCTGATCGGCAAGCGCGTCAAGACGCTGACCGAGCGCCTCGAGAAGATCAAACAACAACGCGAGACCGGCCGCCAGCAGCGCGCCGAGATTCCGATCCCGTCGCTCGCGCTGGTGGGCTACACCAATGCGGGCAAGTCGACGCTGTTCCGCGCGCTCACCGGAGCCGACGCCTACGTAGCCGACCAGCTGTTCGCGACGCTGGACCCGACGGTCCGCAGAATCATCCTGCCGGGCAACACCGCCGTGGTGGTGGCCGATACGGTGGGTTTCATCCGCGAGCTGCCGCACGAGCTGGTGGCGGCGTTCCAGTCGACGCTCACCGAGGCGCGCGAGGCGACGCTGCTGCTGCACGTGGTGGACGTCAGCGACCCGCGGCGCGACGAGCACATCGACGAAGTCAACCGGGTGCTCGCCGAAATCGGCGCGCAGGACCTGCCGCAGATCCTGGTGTTCAACAAGATCGACCGCATCGAAGGCGTGCCGCGCATCGAGCGCGACGAGGCCGGACGCGCCACGCACGTCTGGCTGTCGGCCGCCCGCTCGGAGGGCCTCGACCTGTTGCGCGACGCGGTCACGGAGCGGCTGTCGCGCGTGGCGCGGCGCGCCACCCTGAGGCTGCCGGTGTCCGCAGGCGAGCTGCGTGCGCGGTTGTACGCCGCAAATCTGGTCCGGGCCGAGCGTATCGCCGAAGATGGCGCTTTCGACATCGACACGGAACTTTCCGAGTTCGAGCTGCTCAAGTGGGCGCGCGAGCCCGGTGTGCAGATTCTGGGCCTCGAAGGCGACGCAACTTGTACCCCCGCGGAGCCCTACCTACAATCGCAGGCCGCCTCGAGAAGCACCTGAGCCATGGCCTGGAATCAACCCGGTAATCAGAACAACAACCCTTGGGGCAAGAAACCTGCCTCGGGTGGCAGCGATTTCGACCAGGCTTTCAAGGATTGGCAGAAGCGCATCGAAGCCCTGTTCGGCCGGGGGGGTGGCTCCGCCACTCCGCTGCTCATCATCGGCATCATCATCGTCGGCATCTGGATGCTGACCGGGTTCTACCAGGTGAAAACCGGCGAACGCGGCGTCGTGCAGCGCTTCGGCCGTCACGTCGACACCGTCGGCGACGGCCTCATCTGGCGGCTGCCCTGGCCCATCGAATCGCTGACCAAGGTCAACGTCCAGGCGGTGAGCACCACTTCGTACAAGTCGCGCGTGCTCACGGGGCGCTCCGAGGTCGAGGGCGGCCCCAATGTCCCCGCGCCGGCCGTGATCGAACCCAGCATCGTCAGCGCGACCAACATGGAAGCCACCGCCATGGTCGAGCTCCACGTCGCCGTGCAATACAGCATCAAGGACGCGGAGGACTTCCTCTTCAAGGTGCGCGATCCGAACGCGACGCTCAACGAGGTCAGCGAGAGCGCCATCCGCGAAGTCGTCGGCCGCCACGACCAACAGGCCATCCTCTCGAAGAATCGCCTGGCCATCGCCGAGATGACGCGCGACATCATGCAGCGGGCGCTCGATCAGTACGAGGCGGGCATCCAGGTGTCCAAGGTGAACATCACCGACGTGCAGGTTCCGGAGGCGGTGCAGCAGTCGCAGCGCGATTCGGTCAAGGCCGAGGCCGACAAGGAGCGCGCCATCAACGAGGCGCTGGCCTACGCGAACGGCATCCTGCCGCAGGCCCAGGGCCGCGCGGCCAAGGTGGACCAGGAAGCGCAGGCGTACCGCGCGCAGACCGTCGCGAACGCCACCGGCGACGCGTCGCGCTTCAACCAGCTGCTGTCCGCCTACGAGAAGGCGCCGGCCGTCACGCGCGAGCGCATGTACATCGACGCCATCGAGAACGTGCTGCGCGGCTCGCGCAAGGTCATCATCGACAACAAGAACGGCGGCGGCAACATGCTCTATCTACCGCTCGACAAGCTGGTCGAGCGCGCCCGCGAATCGGAGGGTGGCGTCACGCGCCCCTCCGTCAGCATCGAGCCGGCCGACCAGGCCACGATCCCCGACCCACGCCAACGCCCGGAACGCTGATGGCCGCCCGCATCCTGCCCATCCTCATCCTCCTGCTCGCAATCGTGCTGCTGATCGCGACCTCCACGTTCGTGGTGAAAGAGCAGGAGCTCGCGCTGCGCGTGCAGTTGTCGAAGATCGTGCGGTCCGACTACCAGCCGGGCCTGCACTTCAAGATTCCCTTCGTCGAGGACGTGGTCAAGTTCGACCGCCGCGTGCTCACGCGCAAGTTCGACGGCGAGCAGTTCCTCACCAAGGAAGGCCAGAGCCTCACGGTCGACTACTACATCAAGTGGAAGATCATCGACGCCTCCCAGTTCTACCAGTCCACCGCGGGTGACGAGACCCAGGCCGGCAAGCTCATCGGCGAGAACGTGCAGGACGGCATCAAGAACGCGGTGGCGAAGCGCACCCTGCGCGACATCGTCATCTCCGACCGCAACGCGATGGCCGGCGACGTGTTGCCGGCCGCCAGCCCCCGGCTCGAGGCCATCGGCATCCAGCTCATCGACGTGCGCCTGCAGCGCATCGACCTGCAGGAAGACGTGGCGTCGCGCGTGTTCGAGAGCATGAAGCAGCAGTTCGCCGGCATCGCGCTCGCCCAGCGCGGCGCGGGCGACCGCGAGTCGCAGAAGATCCGCTCGGATGCCGAGCGCCGTGCGGTGGTCATCGTCGCCGACGCGCAGGCCGAGGCGCAGCGCATCCGCGGCGAGGGCGACTCGGAAGCCACGGCCATCTATGCGCGGGCGTATTCGCGCAATCCCGAGTTCTATTCGTTCTATCGCAGCCTGCAGGCCTACCAGAGCTCGCTCGGCAAGGATCGCGACGTGCTCGTGATCTCGCCGGACAGTGAGTTCTTCCGGTACCTCAAGAATCCGGCGCCCCGGCGCTGATGGCCATCCGATCGCATTCTTTTTCGCTGCGTAGCACCGGCGCCGAGTAACCATGTCCAAGTTCGTCATCATCATCGGCACCCAGTGGGGTGACGAGGGCAAGGGCAAGGTCGTCGACCTGCTCACCGAGCGCGCCGCCGCGGTGGCGCGTTTCCAGGGCGGCCACAACGCCGGCCACACGCTGGTCATCGGCGGCAAGAAGACCGTGCTGTCGCTCATTCCATCGGGAATCCTCCACGAGAACGTCCAGTGCCTCATCGGCAATGGCGTGGTGCTGTCGCTCGAGGCGCTGTTTCGCGAAGCGCAGACGCTGATCGACACCGGCGTCGACGTGTTCGCGCGCCTGCGCATCTCGCCGAATTGCCCGCTCATCCTGCCGTCGCACGTCGCGCTGGACAAAGCGCGCGAGGCGGCACGCGGTGCGAACGCCATCGGCACCACCGGGCGCGGCATCGGGCCGGCGTACGAAGACAAGGTGGCGCGCCGCGCGGTGCGCGTGCAAGACCTCTTCCAACGCGAGAAATTCGCCGCGAAGCTCGGCGAGATACTCGACTTCCACAATTTCACGCTGCAGCACTATTTCAAACAGCCGGCGATCGACTTCCAGAAGACGCTCGACGAGCAGCTCTCCTACGCCGACCGCGTGCGGCCGCTGGTCAGCGACATCACGCAGATACTCGCCGACCTGCGCGAGCGGAAGGCCGACGTGATGTTCGAGGGCGCGCAGGGAGCCATGCTCGACGTCGACCACGGCACGTATCCGTTCGTCACCTCTTCGAACACCACGGGCGGTTTCGCCGGCACGGGCACGGGCATCGGACCACGCTCGTTCGACTACGTGCTCGGAATCGTGAAGGCATACACCACGCGCGTGGGCGCGGGGCCTTTTCCCACCGAGCTGTTCGACGAGTACGGCGAGCACCTGTCGCGCGTCGGGCACGAGTTCGGCGCGGTGACGGGGCGCAAGCGCCGCTGCGGCTGGTTCGACGCCGTGGCACTGCGCCGTTCCATCATCCACTCGAGCGTATCGGGTCTGTGCCTGACGAAGCTCGACGTGCTCGACGGCCTCGATTCGCTGCAGATCTGCGTCGGGTACCGGTCCGCGGAGGGCGTTTCGAAAGAGCCGCCGCTGTTCGCCGATGCGTTCGCGGACGTCGAGCCGGTGTACGAGGAAATGCCGGGGTGGAGTGAATCCACCATCGGGGTCAAGATGTATTCAGGTTTGCCTGGGAATGCGCGCAAGTATTTCGAGCGCCTGCAGGAGCTCGCGGGCGTACCCATCGACATCATCTCGACGGGTCCCGACCGGGAGCAGACCATCGTGTTGAGACATCCTTTCGACTGAACGCCGGGGAAAGCGATGCGCGGTACGCCTGCACGGCTCGGTGGATTGTGTATGGCGCTGCTCGCGAGCGGCTGTGTGCGCTTCGCGGCCACCGACCCATGGGTCGCGAGCTGGGCCACGGCGCCGCAGCCGGCCATGCCGGGCGCCGTCGAGGCGTTCGCCGACCAGCAGGTACGTCTCATCGTCCGCACTACGCTGGGCGGGCGCGCGGCGCGAATCCGGCTGTCGAATGCATACGGGACGGCGCCGCTGGAGATCGGCGCGGCGCGCATCGCGCGGCGTACCGCGGGCGACCAGATCGATGCGAGCGGCGAACGCGCACTGACCTTCGGCGGCCGGGCTTCGGTGACCCTCGCACCCGGCGCCACGCGCACCAGCGACGAGCTCGCGTTCGACGTCCCGGAGAGTGCCGATCTCGCGGTCACGCTGTTCCTGCGCGGCGCGCCGACGGCGAGCACGAATCACTTCCTCGCGCTGCAGACGAGCTATGTTTCCGCTCCGGGCACGCGGCCGGATGCGCCGTTCGTCACCGCGCGCACGATCACGAGCTGGCCGTTCCTCACCGGCATCGACGTCATTCCCGGGTACGATGCCGTGACCATCGCGGTGTTCGGCGATTCGACGGTCGATGGCGACGGCTCCGCGGAGAATGCCAACCGGCGCTATACGGACCTGCTCGCGGAGAAGCTTTCCAATCCCGCGCCCATCGAAATCCGCTACTCGATCGTCAATCTCGGCATCATCGGCAACCGCTTGCTGCGCGACAGCCCGGGAGCGGGCAGCGATTTCGGCGCCGCGCTCGGTGTCGCGGGCGTCACGCGTTTCGAGCGCGACGCGCTGACGCTGGCCGGCATCACCTGCGTGATGGTCCGCATCGGCGTCAACGACATCGGCTTTCCCGGCAGCTTCGCGCCGCGCGACACCGCCGTGACCGCCGCGCAGCTGGCCGATGGCTTCCGGCGCCTCGCGGCCGCGGCGCACGCACACAGCGTGCGGCTGGTGGCGACGACGCTGGCGCCATTCGAAGGCATCGAAGTGCCCGGCTATCACACGCCCGACAAGGAAACCGTGCGCATCGAGATCAACGAGTGGCTGCGCGCGACGGATGTGTTCGACGGCCTGATCGATGCCGACGCGATCCTGCGTGACCCCGCCAACCCGGCACGCCTGCGCGCGGAATTCGACAGCGGCGATCACCTGCATCCGAACGACGCCGGCAGTGCGGCCATCGCGGCTGCGGTGCCCATCGACATCTGCACCCGCGAGCCGGGCTCCGGCCGCCGGTAGGAGATTTCCCACACCGGGCCGCGGGCGCGGCCGCTTGCGTAAAAATTCTCATGCCTAACTACCAGAATTCGGGCGGTGGCGGCGCGCGTCACTTCTTATACTGGGCGGATGATCCAGGTAGCCCACGATGCCGCGACGCAGGCGGCGCCGCTTCCCGAAACCCCCTGGTGCCTGTTCCTCGACGTCGACGGCACGCTGCTCGAGCTCGCGCACACCCCGGGCGCGGTGGTCGTCGACCACGATCTGCTGACGCTGCTCGCGTGGCTGCGTGACGCCGCCCGCGGCGCGGTGGCCCTGGTGAGCGGCCGCACCATCGTCGA
>JBIOZI010000077.1:0-10848 GCA_044871085.1 Steroidobacteraceae bacterium
TCGCGGCTGTGACGCTCCTGGTACGCGATCGAGCCCAGGATGCCGAAGGTCCCGTCGGCGAACTTGTGAGAGAACAGCGCGGAGGCGCGCGGGTCGAAATTCTCCGACACGTCGTTGTAGATCTCGCGGGCGGTCAGCGTGAAGACCGTGTCCTGGGCGAGATCGAGCGGCCGCGGCGCGCGCAGGTCGACGGTGGCGCCGAGCGAGCCTTCCTCGATCTCAGCGGCCGCGGTCTTGCGCACGGTGATGTTGTTGAACAGCTCCGATGCGAAAGTGTTGAAGTCGAAGTTGCGGGCGCGGTTCGTACCGCCCTGCGCGTCGGTGCCGCCGTTCGCGCTCATGGCTTCGATGCCGTTGATGCGCACGCGCGTGAACTGCGGGCCCAGGCCGCGCACGGAGATCTGACGGCCTTCGCCGGCATCGCGCGCGATGACCACGCCCGGGACGCGTTGCAGCGACTCGGCGAGATTCAGATCCGGAAAATCGGCGATGTCTTCGGCGACGATCATGTCGATCGCGCCGACCTGCGCCTGTTTGGCGTCGAGCGCTTTGTCGAGCGATGCGCGGAAGCCGGTAACGACGACTTCCTCGATCGACTCCGCGCCATCGGGCATGGTGTCGCTGGGTGTGGTGTCTTGCGCGGCGACGCCAGTGGCGAAGCCGAGCAGGACGGTTGCGGTTGTAAACGCGGTGGCGCGCGACAGCAGCGCCTTCTTGACCGCGAGTTTGATTGATTCGGACATCTTGGCCCCTCCGACGTTCGCCGGATTTGGGGCGAACGCAAACTGATGAACGGAATAAAGTCGACGACGCGGTGTCTCACGTCGGCGCGCTTTATCCCACAAAAATGACACCGGTATCAACAGTACAGCACTTTTATTAAAGAACTTACTGTTTTCACACGATTAACTACTCTGAGCGGCGAGGATTGTGCTCTTCTCCGCCCGTGCCTGTGTGTGTTTTATGCGACGGTTTTGCGACAGCCGTCACAGGCCGCGCATGCCAACTCCGGCCCTAGTGGAAAGCCTGCCCTCAAACCGCACCAAAGTAGGACCTTTCTTACTAACAACCACAGGCATTTCGCCGCGACTCGACTGGGGATGCGTCTGGCGCTGGAGCGCGCGAACGGGCAGATTTCCGGCATGAAAACGAGAAACTGGATGACGTGCGCGGCGGCTGCCGCGCTGGTGCTCACCGTGGGCTGCGAAACGGTGCGCACGACGAGTGCCGGCGCGGTGGGCGTCGATCGAAAACAACAGATGCTGGTGTCGAGCGCGGAGATAGAGCAGGGCGCCGCGCAGGCCTATGAAGCGGAGCTCAAGGCCGCGCGCGACAAAGGAGTGCTCAACACCGATCGCGCGCAGCTCGCGCGGGTCACGGAGGTCTCGCGGCGGCTGGTTGCGGCCACGCCGGCGTTCCGCCAGGACGCCACCGGCTGGAACTGGCAGTTCAACGTGCAGAAGACCAAGGAGCTCAACGCGTACTGCATGCCGGGTGGCCGCATCATGGTGTACTCGGGGCTCATCGAAACACTGGATCTCAACGACGCCGAGCTCGCCACGGTGCTCGCGCACGAAGTGGCGCACGCGTTGCGCGAGCACACGCGCGAGCGGGTGTCCCGCGCCTATGCGCAGCAGCTCGTGCTGAGCGGCGCCGCCGCCGTGACCGGCGCCAGCGAAGGCGCTGCCAACATCGCGAACATGATCGGCACCGTGACTTTCCAGCTGCCGTTCAGCCGGGACCAGGAATCCGAAGCCGACCAGATCGGGCTCGAGCTCATGGCGCGGGCCGGATACGACCCGCACGCCGCGCTGTCGCTGTGGCAGAAGATGGCGCGCGCGGAGAGCGGCGGCCAGCCCAAGTTCCTGAGCACGCACCCCGCGCCCGGAGACCGCATCAAGGACATCCAGAAGAATCTGCCGCGGGTCCTGCCGCTGTACGCGAAACGCGGCTGAGCGCGGCGGCGATGGCCGCGGCGCCGTTACTCTAACTATCCGCGCTAGCGGCGGGGCAGCGCGGCGACCGCGCGGCGGAACGTCACCAGCGAAGGCAGCGCCGCCAGCAGCGTCTCCGGTGCGAGCGGCTTGCGGGCGATCCACACCGGCGCATCCGCGAGCCAGGGCACTTCGGCATTGGCCGGATCGCCCGTGAGGATCACGGTGGGCACCGCGTGCCCGAGAAGCCTGGCGAATTCCTCCGCGACCTCGGTGCCGGTGAGGTCGCGTCCGAGGTGATAGTCGACGATGAGCACGTCGAGCCGGTCGCGCAGCGAATCGATCTGCGCCAGCGCCTGCTCGCCGCAGCTCGCCTCGCGGGTTTCGTATCCGGCGGCGCGCATCAACAGGGCGGTAGAACGACGCACCGCGTCATCGTCGTCCACGTGTAGGACGAGGCCTCGGGAGGAAGTTTCGGGGAGTGTCAGCGGAACGACGTTGGCGAGCTGGGCAGACATGAAGCGCTCCGCGGGAATTCCTGTTGTTGTCGCGTCGGACGAGTCTTGTCTGCAGACAATCGAGCGTCAATCCGGACGCGTCCTACGCACGTGTAAGCAAACCGGTAAATCTATTCTCGTGTCTCCATGTGAAGCGGGCGTGTCGCCACCGCGGCAGCATCATTGCATCGCGCGCGAAACTTCCTCGCACAGTGCGGCATACGACGGTGGGATCTCGATGACAGCGGTGGCACCGTGACGCATCGCGGAGACGGCTTCTGCGACGTCGTCCGGATCGGTGATGACGAAGATGGGGAGGTTGCGGTGCAACTCGCGCGCCTCCTGCAGGAATTCGTCGACGGGCTCTTCGCGCAGATCGTCGGCGATCACGAGGCACGCGGCATTGGCCGAGCGGGTCTGCGCCAGCGCGGACTCGAGCGACGTGGGCCAGATGACATTGGTGAAACCGCGCAGCGCTCGCAGTACTTCCCGCGTGCGGCGGGACGATTGTCCGGCAACGATGATCGTGCGGACGCGGCCGGAATCGCCGGGCGCCTCGTCACTTTCCTTGTCATCTGAGGCCGTCATCGGGCGGCGAGCATTGCACCCTGCGCCCCGCGGTTGAATACGTATTTTCTCGTGTCGCCAGCGCGCGACCATTGAAACGGAACGAAGTTCCCGCGTCGCGATTCAGGGCGCCGGCGCGACGGACATCATCATGCGGACCAGCTCCGCCAGCGAACCGGCCTCCATCTTCTGCATGACGTGCGCGCGGTGGATTTCCACCGTGCGCTGACTCACGCCGAGATCGCCCGCGACCATCTTGTTCGCCTTGCCCTGCGTCACGAGCTCCAGCACCTCCCGTTCGCGCGGGCTCAGCGAGGAGAGCCGCTCGCGGATGCGGTCGGTGTGCCGTAGCCGGGTGCGATTCTGCGCGTCGCGCGCCAGCGCGCGCTGCACGCGCTCGAGCAGGTCCGAGTCGCGAAACGGCTTCTGCAGAAAATCGAACGCGCCTTGCTGCATCGCCTCGACGGCCATGGGGATGTCGCCGTGCCCGGTGATGAAGATGACGGGCAGAGTCGCACCGCGCATGTTGAGCTCGTGCTGCATGTCGAGCCCGCTCATGCCCGGCATGCGCACGTCGAGCACCAGGCAGCCGGGGTGGCCGGGATCGTAGCCGGAGAGGAATTCGGGCGCGGAGGCGGCGATCTCCGCCGTGAGCCCGGCGGACTTGAGCAGCAGACGCAATGAGTTGCGGACCGCGTCGTCGTCGTCCACCACGTACACGGTTTGTGGAAGATCTTTCATCGCGGTGTCTCCTGGTGAACCGACGGAAGCACGAAGTAGAAGCATGCGCCCCGCGGCTGATTTGCGCGATAGCCCAGCTTGGCCTCGTGCGCCTTGATGATCGAGCGGCTGATGGCGAGGCCGAGACCGGTTCCGGTGGCCTTGGTGGTGAAAAAGGGCTCGAAAATGCGCTGCTCGACGTCGTCCTCGAGCCCGGGGCCGAGGTCGCTGACCGACACCTCCACGTCACCCTCGTCGGTGAGCTGCGTGGCGATGCGCACCTCGAATGCCGCGCGCGTCAGGTCCGTGCCGCGCGGGTCGTTGCTCTGCGCCTCGAATGCGTTGTGCACCAGGTTGATGAGCACCTGCTGGATCTGCACGCCGTCGACGATCACCCTGGGCAGCGTTTCGGCCAGGTCCAGGGCGAGCCGTCCGTCGTGCACGCGCGCGTCGCTGGCGAGCAGCGCGTTCACTTCACGGATCAGGTCGTTCACGTCGTGTGCCTCGCGGCGCACGTCCTCGTTGCGCACCAGCGAACGGATGCGACGGATGATCTCGCCGGCGCGCAACGCCTGGCCCGCGACCTGCTCGAGCGCGCCGGCTATCTCGGGCGTGTCGGGCGTCGGCATGCGCATCATGCGCATGCAGGCCTGGGCGTAGTTGGCTATGGCGGCCAACGGCTGGTTGAGCTCGTGCGAGATGCCCGCCGCCATCTCACCCATGGTCGCGAGGCGGGCGACGCTGTTCATGCGCTCGAGCGCCTTGTGCGCCTCGCTTTCGGCGCGTCGCTGGTCGGTGATGTCCTCGCCCGAGAGCATGATGCCGGTGGCGACGTTCTCCGGATCGCGCAGCGCGACGCAGCGCCAGGTGATGAACCGATCGTCGCCGTCGGCGGCCGAGACGTGATACTCGCAGCTCTGCGTCTCGTCGCTGCCGCTCATGAGCAGCGCGCGGAACGCCGCGCGCGCCACCGCGCGGTCTTGCGGCGCGACACAGGTGTCGATCCAGTTGTGCCCGACGATCTGCTCGCTCGGCCGGCCCACCACGCGCGTGGCGCGCTGGTTGACTAGCTGCACGACGCCGTTGCGGTTGGTGGCGACGAGCATGACCTGCGCGAGATCCAGGTAGAGACGATTGAGCTGGCGCTCCTTCTCGAGCGTGGCGAGCGCCTTGCGGCGCAGGCTCGTGTCGTGCAGGAAGCCGACGAACTGCGGCGGGTCGGTTTTCGGTATGCGGCCGACGGACAGGAACACGGAGAACTCGCTGCCGTCGCGATGGCGTACGCGCACGTCGCGGCCCTTGCCGAGCACGCGCGCCTCGCCGCCCGCCAGGTAGCGCCGCAGGTGCTCGTCGTGCTCGAGGCGGTCGACCGCCGTCATGAGCATGGAGACGTTGCGCCCGAGCGCGTCCGCGGCGCGATAGCCGAACATCTCTTCGGCGGACGCATTGAAGGCCGTGATGCGTCCGCGATCGTCCATGATCACGACCGCGTCGAACGTGGCCTCCAGCAGTGCGAGAACTTCCGGAGCCGGCGTGGTCATGTCACGCCAAAGATACTATGGTTAGACGAGGTTGCTAGAGCCGGTCCCTAGACTCTGGGTCCGCTCTTCGTGGCGCGCAGCAGTTTCGCGTCGACCTCGGCCTCGGCCGCCAGCCAGTCCGCGACCTCTCCGCCGCCCGCGAAGGCGCGCTTTTCCGCGCGGAAATATGCCGCCTCGGCGATCAGCGCCATGCGTTGCTCGGGATCGACGAAGCCGGCAAACGCCGCCGATGCCTTGGCCTCGGCGGCGGCCGCCTTGCGCGGGGCGCGCTTCTTTATCGTCACGGTGGTGGGAGCCTTTTCGCGTGGTGTCACGGGTTCCTCCTCGGGGATTGGATGAAAGCAGGGTCCTAACGACTTGCTTCGATGGTGATTATCCCTATTGAAAATGTTGCAGCGGCGCCGTCTTATTGACTTAACGCTGAAAAAATCTCATGCGATGAAGTCGGGATGAAAGGGGAGTCGGCATGACCATCTACGAGCTTTGCCAACGCCACGTGGTCACCGTTCGCAAGCACGAAGAAATCGCAACCGCCGCGCGGATGATGCGCGAAAGAAATGTCGGTTGTCTCGTCGTCGTGGAATCCGCCGGCACGATGGGTGGCGAGCGGCCCATCGGCATGCTCACCGACCGCGAAATCGTGACCACCGTGATCGCGGGCGACGGCGACCCGCGCGCCGTGACGGTGGGTGAGGTCATGACGCGCCACCCCGTCACCGTCTGGTCCAGCGCGACCGTGGAAGATGCCCTGCAGCGCATGCGCAGCGGCGGCGTGCGGCGCGTTCCGGTGGTGGACGAGCGCGGCCGGCTCGCCGGCATCGTGGCGCTCGACGACATCTTCGAGCACCTGGCGCAGCGCGTCCCCGTTCCCCCGACGCCGATCCGTCGCGAGAACCGGGTGGAGCAGGCCATCCCACTCTGACCGGCGGCTCATCCGGGCAGGATGGGCAGTGACACGATCTGCACGCCGCGGCCGGTGCGCGGCACGTGCGACTCGAAATCCGGCGGCTTCACGACCAGTATGTCCGCGGTCACGGCGTCCATGACGGATTCCGCCGTGTTGCCGATGAAGAACCGCTTGAGCCCGGAGCGCGACATGATGCCCATCGCCACGATGGCGCTGCGCTCGCGTTTCGCGCCGCGCGGAATCGCCTCCGTCGCGCGGCCTTCGAGCAGGTGTCGATGGCCGGGGCGCACGCCGAAGCCGTCGACCATGCGATCGAGACGGGCACGCGCGCTGCGCGCCAGCGCCGCGGTGTCGAGCGACGCGTCGGGCAACGCGGCATCGGGCATCGCCGGGATGAACGGCAGCGTTGGTAGATAGGCATGCAGCGCGTGCAGCTCGCCGCGCAGCGCGTGCACCAGTTGCGCGCCGGCGCGCAGGATCTGCCGGTCTAGCTTTGCCGCCTTCGCCTGGTGGTGCGAGGGGTCGACTGCCGCGAGCACGCGTGGCCGGTGATACAGGCGGCGGTTCTTGACCAGCAGCACCGGCGTCGGGCACAGCCGCAGCAGTTCCCAGTCGGTGTACGACAGCAGCCAGCGCGCCGGATGGCGCCCGGTGCCGTGATGGTTCTCGACCACGACCAGGTCCGCGGCGGTGCGCCGCGCCTTGCGGATGACCGACTCGAAGGGCGGGAAGTCCCAGTCGGCGGCGACGTCCACGTCGATGCCGTGTGAGCGGATCCGCCCCGCGACCTTCTCGAGTTGCTCGCGCCGCGCGGATTGCACTTCCCGCTGCCACGATTTGATGTCGATGCCGCGCACTTGCAGGAATTCCGCGTACAGCGGGGTCGCGATGTCGTGGAACAACGTGAGCTGCGCCGACAGGCCCTTGGCGATCTGCGCCGCCTTGTTCACCGCGGGCAGCGCGCGTGCCGCCGGGTCCTTCACCGCCACGAGGATTCTGCGGATCGGTTGCATGCGCGCGAGGGTCGCGCAGCCACCGGCCCGCCGCATCGGTAGGACTACCCGACCGCGTGTCGGCGTCCGCCTATTCCGGTGAGCTCGGGGGCGCGCTCTTGGCGGACTCTTCCAGGAAGGTCCGCAGCTCGGGCGATTCCTCGACCAGCGTGTGTGCAGCGCGGCGCAGGCGGATGATCTGCTCGGACGACAGCGTGAACGCCGTCGGCACCCGGTCCAGATACTCGCGGTCCTCGGGCACCGTGACGCGGTCGAAGCTCAGCTCGACCAGGTCGACGTCGAACTTGTCGCAGTCCGGAATCGCCAGCGAAGTCCGGCAGCGCGTCGCGCGCACTTCCTTTTCCCAGCGGCCCACGCGCGCCCGCAGCAGGTTCATGGTCTCGAAGCTGTAGCGGTTGAACGTGGCGCTGACCACCGCGTCCATGACTTTCTTGATGCCGAGCGGCTTGGGCTGCTGCGCATAGCGGCGGTCGAAGCCGGTACGTGCGTCGACCACGATGAACAGCATGCGGCGCGCGCGCGAATAGCCGTTGCGGCGCAGCGCGTCGGTGACGCTGCCATCGAGCGCCACCTCGTCGAGAATGGCGCGGGCGCCGAGATTGTCGGCGAACGCGCCGTCGGCGAGGTGCAGGTAGGGGAACCGCCGGCTGTCGAGGAAGGCGAGCAGGCGTTCGGCGCGCTCGCGGCGGTAGGCGTCGTCCTCGCCGATCGATCCGGGCACCATCGCGCCCGGCGGCACGTAGCCGCAACCGCCCGCGAAGTTGCGCATGACCAGCGGCGCGAAGTAGATAGGCGTGGCGGCGGAGGCGAACACCGCGCGCGCCAGGGGCACGCTCTTCGGGTCGACGCAGATGCCGTTCAACTGCTCGCGCGTGAACGCGAACGGCTTGGCGTGCACCAGGTCGGTGGCGGTGACGATGATGCGCGGCGAGCGCGTCATCACGTCGTATACCGTGGCGCCGCCGAACAGCTCGCGGTCGAAGTATTCGACCTCGAGATCGGTGCGGCTCACGAGCGGGTCGGCGAGGCGCGGCCAGCTCGAGGGCGCGAGCACCTTGCGCCACAGGTCCTTCTCCGTGTCGTGGTTGAGGAAGCGCGGCGCGTAGCTGTCGAAGATCTCGTGGCCGAACACTCCATAGTAGGCCGCGGTGAACGCGCCGCCCGACACCGCGGAGATCAGGTCGATCTCGTCGAGCAGCGAGCGCGTCTGCCCATCGGGGGTCTTCACCTGGACGTCGCGCAGCGCTTCGAGCACGCCGTACGAGAACGCCGCGGCGCGCTTGCCGCCGCCCGAGAACGTGACGACGACGAATAGTTTGTCGGAGTTCCCGGCGACCCCCGGAGCGAGCAGCGGTGCGCTGAGCGGGATCACCTGCTGCAGCGCCGTTTCGCGCTTGGGCGCGGCGGCGCAGGCGGCAAGGGTCAGCGCGGCAGAAGCCGCGAGCGCGATGAGCGGGGCGGCGTGGGCCATTTTCATGCGCCGCAGTATACGGCGCTGTCCGCGCGCGGGCTCAGCGCGCGTAGATGTCAGGCCGCACGATCTCCATGAGTCTCCCGGGCACCACGTCCGCGAAGCCTGCGTGCCGGTACAGGCCGTGGGCATCGCGCGTGGCGAGCATCGCGCGGCGCGCGCCCGTGAGCGCCGGATGCGCCATGACCGCGCGCAGCAGCTCCCTGGCGAGGCCGCGGCCGCGGTGCTCCTCGAGAACGTACACGTCGCATAGATAGGCGAACGTGGCGTGGTCGGTGACGACGCGCGCGAGGCCGACCTGCGCGCCGCCGGCGCGCTCGTACAGGCCGAAGCACAGCGAATTGCACGCGGCGCGCTGCACCGTTTCGATGGGGATGCCGGGCGACCAGTATGCGCGCGTCAGATAGGCGTGCATCGCCGCGACGTCGAGGCGCGCGGGATCCGTGGATATCTCGTAGCCCTGCACGCGGGTCAGTCCAGGATGTACAGGCGCGCGCCGCCGCGCGTGGACGAGCGGTGCGGCTCGGCGCCATCGGCCACCTGGTAGCTCATGCCGGGCGTGAGGGAGAACTCGCGGCCATCCGCGAGCCTGGTGTGGAGCTCGCCCTCGAGGCACAGCAGGAAGTGGCCCTTCGTGCACCAGTGGTCGGCGACATAGCCTGCCGAATACTCCACCATGCGGGCGCGCACGTCGCCGAACTCACGCGTGCGCCAGCGCGCCTCGCCGCTCGCGCCGGGATGCGTGGTGTACTCGAGCGCGTTCCAGTCGGTGATGCCGAACGGCAGGTCCGTGATGCGCACGCCCGGTGCCCTAGTGGCGGCCGGCCAGCACGTCGGCGAAGACGTTCGAATCCACGTTGCCGCCCGTGAGCAAGAGTCCCACGCGTTTGCCGGCCAGCGATTGCCGCTCGCGCCACGCGGCCGCGAACGATGCCGCCCCGGCGCCTTCGGCGACGTTGTGGGTCATCGCGAACAGCGAGCGCATCGCCTCGGCCAGCTCGGCATCGGTCACTTCGACGAAGCGCTCGACGTTCTCCAGGATGACGGCGAGCGCTTCGGGGTCGGGCAGCCGGCACGCCATGCCGTCCCCCAGCAGCGTGGTGGCCGGCGATTCGACCACGCGGCGCGCCGCGAACGACTTCGAGAACGCGGCCGCGTGCGCGGAGCACACGCCGACGATCTTCGTGCGCGGCCAGAGCAGGTTGCGCACGGCGGCGGCCGCGCAGATTCCCGAGCCCATGCCCACCGGCACGTACACGACTTCGAGGTCCGGCGCGGCGCGAAACAGCTCGAGCCAGTACGCGGCGACGCCCTTGACGATGTCCATGTGGTACGAGGGCACCATGTGCAGGCCGTCGCGCGCGGCGGCGCGTGCCGCTGCCTCGCGCGCCGCCTGGAAATCCTCGCCGTGCTCCACCAGCGTGGCGCCGAACGCGCGCATCGCCGCGTTCTTCTCGAGGCTGTTGCCGCCCGGCACGTACACCGTCGCAGGTAGTTTGAAGCGGCGCGCGGCGAGCGCGACCGCCTGGCCGTGGTTGCCGCGCGTCGCCGTGACCACGCCGCGCGTGCCGGGCTCGCGCCGCAGCAGCTCGCGGAAGTAGACGGCCACGCTGCGCGCCTTGAACGCGCCGATCGGCGTGTGGTTCTCGTGCTTGAGCCACACCTCGGCGCCGAACGCCGCCGCGACGCGCGGCCACACGTATTGCGGCGTGGCGGGCACCAGGTCGCGCAGGAACCCGGCGGCGTCCTCGATGGCGGCGAGGTCGGGCAGCGGCGGCGCGGTCACGCAGGGTTGCGCATTCATGGGCCGAAACTGTACCGTAGGCACCAGTACAGTATCAGTACAGTCGGTTTCCCAACCCGCCCCAGTGGCCCGCTCCAACCTATGTCGCTCGAATCCAAGCAGGATCACCGCCTGCCCGCACAGCTCGCCGCGCGCCTCGCGCAGCGCATCGAAAACCATGCGCTGCGGCCCGGTACGCGCCTGCCGTCCATCCGCAACTGCGCGGTGGAATCCCGCGTGTCCCGCTCCACCGTGGTCGAGGCCTACGAACGGCTGATCGCCGCGGGCCTGGTGGAGTCGCGGCGCGGCTCCGGCTTCTACGTGCGCCCGCGCCACACTAACAACCTTGCGCGGCGGCGGGCCGCGGCGCCGCCGCTGCCGGGCACCGTGCTCGACGTCAGCTGGCTGCTGCGCG
>JBIOZI010000078.1:0-7612 GCA_044871085.1 Steroidobacteraceae bacterium
CTGGGTGCGCATCTTCCCCGACGAATGCCTGGTCGATACTTTCGAGGCGACGCTCACCGAATCAGAGCTCGAGAACGCCGACATCTTCTGGCGCGAGTACTTCCACGCCGCGGGCGTCGAGAGCGCCGAGCGCGCCGCGTGGCGCGGGCTGGTGTCGGCGCACGGCTCGGGCCGCGCCACCTGGATCGTCCGGCAGTACCGGCCGTTGAACCCGCTGGGGCCCGACGATGCGGCCGGCGACCCCGCGCTCGAGACGAAGCCGCAGACGCTGGCCGCCGGCGAAGTGCTGCTGGTCGCATCCAGCAGCGGCCCGCTGCCGGCGGCCGAGCGCGACGCGCTCTCTATCTACTGGCCGGCGGTGTGGCGGGCGGAGGGAGACACTGCCGCCGAAACCGCCGCCTTCGACGCGCTCGCCGGCGAGGTCGGCGCCCCGCGCGCCGCCGGGCTGCGCGAGACAGTGGTGCCCTACAACCTCCCCGAGCTGCCGCCCACCGGCTACACGCGTGACACGGCCAGTGCGCGCGTGGTGTTCGTCGCGCTGCCGGACACGGCCGATGCCGACATCCGCACGCGTTCCTGGAGCAAGGCGGCCACGGCCTCGCTGCTGCCCGAGCGGTTCGTGCTGCTCGGCTACCAGGGCGGACGCGAAGTGCTCAACGAGGTCGGCGCGCCGGTGCAGACGCCGCTGCACGTGAGCCCCGATCCGCGCACGGACGCGGAATCGCAGTTCGAGTTCGACGAAACCGGCAACCTCACGCTCGGCGCGGAGTTGAGCTGGATGGTCGACTTCGATGCCGCGGTGAATCGCGGCATGGGCTTTCGCGTCACGCTGACGCCGGAGCAGACCGCGGGCTTCGACCGGCTGTTCGTGCTGGGCGTGCGGCTGAGCGCGGACGCCGAGCGCAGCCGCGCCGACTTGCAGGAGCTGTTCCAGCACCATCACTTGGGGACTTCCGGATTCGCGCTGCTGCCGCAGGGCTCGCCGACCAACAACACCGAAGAAGGCGACTCCGCGTATTCGCGCACCGACGACCCGGACGAAAGTTTCGATTTCGTGTTCAAGGGCGAGGCGCGCTTCGAGGAGACCGACGACTGGCTGGACAAGCGCGACGGCCAATGGCTGGCCGAGGCGCTGGGCCTCGAGACCGAATGGCTGCAGCAGATTCCGCACGCCGGCGCGGTGGACCAGGCCGAGGCGCGCGCCATGAACACGGCGCTGTGGCCGGCCACGCTCGGCTACTTCATGGACACGCTGCTCAAGCCGGTGTTCGACGACGATGCGCTCTACTACACGCGCTGGTTCTTCAATCGCTTCGTGAGCGGCCGCGGCCCGGTCCCGGCGCTGCGCATCGGCCGCCAGCCGTACGGCATCCTGCCGACCACGGCCTACAGCCGCGTGCGCTGGACGGACGGAAACGGCAAGGACCGTTTCTCGCAGTTCGGCTTCGCCGCGAAGTATCTCGAGCAGCGCCCGGGCGCGTTCCAGAACTGGCTGTCGCAGTTCAAGGGCGTCCTCGATGCGCTGCGCGGCACCTGGGCGCAGCTCGCCGCGGCAGTTGCGCACGTCGATGCGACCAGCGGCGATCCGCACCAGACACTGCTCGACGTCGTCGGTCTGCATCCCGCATCCGTGGAGTTCCACCAGCGCTACGCGAACACGCAGGAGCAGGAGCACAACATCGCCGTGATGTGGCAGTTCTTCATCCAGTGGCAGACGCTGCCGGCGAACGAGCTGCACGACCAGGCCTACGATCTTTTGACCAGCCTCGGCTACCGCGGCGAGACCACGCCGCAGTTGTTCGACCTGTTCTGGAAGGTCACGGCCAATGCGCTCACCGGCCCCAAGATCCAGGCGGGTCCGCTGTCGGAGACCGACGCGCTGCGCGTGGTGACCACCGACAACCGCAACTACATCCAGTGGCTGCACGAGTGGGCGCGCCTGTCGTTCGACACGATCCGCCTGCAGGACGGATTCCAGGGCGGGCAGTGGCCGACTTCGCTGCTGTTCATCCTGCTGCGGCACGCGCTCGAGCTCGGCTACTACGACGCCGGCGTCCGCGTGCTCGACGACGCGCAGCTGCTCGGCGACGACATCAAGTCGTCGCTGCGCACCGAGCCGCATTTCTTCCACGTGCAGGAGGTCTCGGCGAGTGCGGCGGCAGCGGTGGGCCCGGCGGCAGCGGTGGGCCCGGCCGCCGCCAGCAGCCGCTACGGATTGCTGTACTCGCCCTATCCGGCGATGACGGGCGATCCACGGCTGTCGCTCGCCGACTACCTCGCGCGCGGCATCGGCGATCTGTTCGGCACGCGCTATCTCACCGAGCAGCTGCGCGCGCTCGAGAAGCTGGAGCTCACGCCCACCGCGCGCCTCGAGCGCCTCATGGCCGAGCATCTCGACTGCTGCACCTACCGGCTCGACGCGTGGATGACCGGCCTGGTCCATTTCCAGCTCGCTTCCATGCGCCATTCCCGCCGCAAGGGCATCTATCTAGGCGCCTATGGCTGGCTCGAGAACGTCCGTCCGTCGGGCGAGACGCTGACGCCGGTCGCGCTGCAGGGCGAGCTGAACGAGATCTTCAACGAGAATACGCCGAAAGGCGTGACGCTGCCGCCGATCGTGCGCGACGACCAGAACCAGGGCTACATCCATGCGCCCTCGGTGAACCACGCCGTCACCGCGGCCGTCCTGCGCAACGGCTACGTCGCCAACGCCACGCCCGAGCAGCCCGACCTGCTCAAGGTGAACCTGTCCTCCGAGCGCGTGCGCCGCGCCATGAAGATCATCGAGGGCATCCGGGGCGGGCAGAGCCTCGGCGCGCTGCTCGGCTACGAGCTCGAGCGCGGCCTGCACGACCGCTACGCGTTCGCCGAATGCGACCGTTTCATCTATCCACTGCGGCTGGTGTTCCCGCTGTACACGACACCGCCCGAGGACCTGCCCGAGGGCACGCCCATCCAGGCCATCGAGGCGCGCAACGTCGTCAACGGTCTGAAGCTGCTGCGGCACGTGCGCAGCCCGGGCGCCGGCAACCGTACCTACCCTTTCGGATTCCCGAACACGCGCCTGCCGGACGCCACGCCCGCCCAGAAGACCGCCCTCGACGCCGAAGTAGATAGACTGCTCGACCTGTACGACGCGCTGGCGGACCTGGCCGTCGCCGAGGGCGTGCACCAGGTGGTCATGGGCAACTACGACCGCGCCGCGGCGACGCTCGATGCCTACGGCCAGGCGACCTTCCCGCCGATTCCCGACGTGGTGCAGACGCCGCGCAGCGGCATCGTGCTCACGCACCGCGTCGGCCTGCAGTTCGACGCCAGTGTGCTGGCGTCGGCGACGGACAACCCGCGCGTGCGCGCCGAGCCCGCGATGAATGGCTGGGTGGGCCAGGTGCTGCCCGAGCCGGAGCGCGTCGGCTGCAAGGTGCGCTACCTCGATTCCGCCGGGGCGGATCAGTTCACCTTCGTCACGCAGGCGGACCTCGGCCTGCAGCCGCTCGACCTGCTCTACGTGCTGGACCCCGACAACCTGCAGTCCATTCCGCGCCCGGTAGCCGCCGCGGCGACCGACGTGGACCTGGGTTCGCGTTCGGAGCTCGACGACCGGGTGCGCGACTTCGTGCTGCGCCAGCCGGCGCTCGGCGTGCGTCCCGACCTGCTGCGCGAGATCGCGTACTTCGAGGGCAACGCCGGCGACTATTCGTTCGTCGACATCGCGGCGCTGGTGCGCAGCCTGCGCGCGCTGCTGCTGCACTCGCGGCCCCTGCGCGCCACCGACATCGCTCTGCCCACCGAGGCCAAGGCCGACACCGCCACCGCGGCCGTGCTGGCGCGCACGCGCGTGGATTTCCTGCCGGTCGCGCTCGCGGACGAACGCGACAATCGCCTGCAGCCGCTGCAGGACGAGCTCGACGCCGCCTTCCCCGACACCGGCCCGGTGGTCGGCGACGTGGTCGACCACATCGACGACTGGCTCGACCGCATCACCGCGGCCTGCGCCGTGCTCGCCAACTACGGCCTGCCGCAGATGGGGCTCGGCGCGTTCCTGGAAGCGCGCGCGCGCATCATCCGGCGCGTGCTCGCCAAGGCGGACGCGGTGACGCAGCGCTGGCAGCGGCTGAGTGACCATTACGACGCGCTGATGCTCACGCTGCCGGTGCTGCCCGACGACGAGGCGCGCATCGCACGGCTGCTCGAGGCGGAGCGCCAGATCTCGACCATCGCGACGGACACGGAAGGCCTGTCGCTGGCACAGGTGACGGCGGCCGTCGTGGCCCGGGAGATCGCCTTCAAGACGCGCCATGCCGCGCTGGCGGCGCTGGCCCAGACTACCGAGACCACGGTCGCGGGCGTGCTCGGGGAATTCACCGCCCTGCTGCCGCTCACGGACTTCGAGGTCCACGAGACCACCGCCACCGACGAGCAGAACCAGGCGGTCGTCGCCGCCGCGGACATCCGCGCGCGCGTGACGCTGCTCATCACGGACCTGCAGAAGCGCATCGCCGCGGTCGAGGCGCAGCTCACCGCGCACGACGCCGAGAGCGCGCCGGAGAAGAAGATCCAGCTCCTGAGCGACGCGGGGCACGCGGTATTCGGCGACCAGTTCGTGCTCGTGCCGTCGTTCACGCCGGGCACGGAGCAGGGCGCGGAGTGGAGCAATGCGTACCAGAACCGCGCGCAGCTGCTCGATCACCAGCGCACCGCGCTCGCGAACGAATTCGCCGTCGACGACTGGCTGCATTCGACCGCGCGCGTGAGCCAGAAGATGCATCACGTGGAGAACCTCACGTTCCTCACCGAAGCACTGGGCACCACGCCGCCCGCGCTCGAGCCGGTGCAGTTCCCGTACCGGGCGAACGCCCCGTGGATGGCGCTCGAGTTCCCGCCGGAGTCGAAGGCGCTGCTCGAGAGCGAGCTGCTGCTGTACACGGCCTGCTACGCCCAGACCTTCGACGAGACACAGCCGCAATGCGGCCTGCTGCTCGATGAATGGACCGAGGTGATCCCCGCGGACACCGAGACCACCGGCATCGCGTTCCAGTTCAACAAGCCGAACGCGGAGCCGCCGCAGTCCATCCTGCTCGCGACGCCGCCGCAGTTCACCGGCGCCTGGAGTTGGGACGACCTGGTGCAGACCCTGCACGAGACGCTCGACATGGCGAAGCTGCGCGCGGTCGAGCCGCAGCAGCTCGACAAACAACCCATCTCCGTGTTCCTGCCGGCCACCATCCTCGCCACGACGTGGCGGCCGATCACCATCGCCGCGGATCTGTCCATGGTCAACAACTTCGCGAGCCGCATCTCATGAACGAGGCCCTGACCATCCGCAACATCACGCCGGTGCTCACGGGCCAGGTGCTGATGCCGACCATCACGCGCTACAACCGGCTCGAGAGCCGGCCGCGCACCGACAATTTCGCGCGCGCACTGCGCGCCGAGGTGCGCGACGCGTTGTGGATGCTGTGCAAGCAATGGCAGATGGGCGAGTTCGCGGGCGACGACGCCGGTTCGCCGGTGAGCGCGAAGATCCACGTCGAGGGGCAGCGGCTCGCGAAATATCAGCCCCTGGGCCGGCCGGTGCAGGACTACGATCGCGCGACCCCGCTCGAAACCACCGTCGAACGCCGGCCGCTGGTGTTCCAGGCGGGCACGGTGCCGCTGGCGCTCGACCTGCGGCTGCAGATGGGCCGCCGCTGGCTCAAGATGATCCCGGCGACCGCGCGGCCGGCATTCCTGCAGCACTACGAAATCCTGCCGCCGGATCCGGCCTCGAAGGACGACGCGGCGATCTGCGCGCACCCGGCGGCGATGCAGCAGTTCACCGCCGTGGCGGGCCGCGCCATGGACGGCGGCAGGCTCTATCTACATTTGAAGCGGCAGCCGACGCCGCCGGCTTCCGACGGCGTGCCCGGGCTTTCTTCGGGCGACGCGAGCGCCGCCGACGCCGCGGGGCCGGCCTTCGTCGCCTGGTTCGACAGGCTGTACTCGCAGCGCGCCCCGGAAGAGGGCGACGCCTGGCAACCCGAACGCCTCGAATACGCGTTCGCCTGTTCCACCGCGGACAGCGCCGGCAACGAGAAAGTGCTGACGGCCGACGAATACTTCCAGGGCCATCTCGACTGGTACAACTTCGACTGGGACCGGAGCATCGCGCGACTCGGCGAAACGCCGGCGCCCGCCGCGGGTTTTCCGATGGACCCGCAGTACGGCACGCGCACCTTCATCCCCGCGCCGGTGCGCTTCAACGGCATGCCCGACACGCGCTGGTGGGCGTTCGAGGATGGCAAGACCAACTTCGGCGACATCCGCCCCAACACCTCCGAGCTCGCCAAGCTGCTGCTGATCGAATTCGGGCTGGTGTACGCCAACGACTGGTTCCTGCTGCCGCACACGGTGCAGGCCGGCACCGCGCTCAACATCCGCGGGCTCGCGGTCACCAACAACTTCGGCGAGCGGTTCTGGATAGACGCCGCGGGCCGCGGCGACGACGAGGCCTGGCAGCGCTGGAATCTGTTCAGCCTGAGCATCAAGGGCCAGGCCGCCGAGCCGGCCGACCTCACGCTGCTGATGCTGCCGACGGTGCCGAAGATCCAGGACGGTGCGCCGCTCGAGGAGATCGCGCTGACGCGCGACGAGATGGCGAACATGGTGTGGGGCATCGAGACGCTGATCCCGCTGCCCACCGGCTGGACGCGCGCCGGCAATGTGTCCGCGGGCGAGTATCACGATCATCTGCAGGCACTGCTCGATGCCGGCGGCGGAGTGCCCGCGGCGCCCATCGAATGGAAGGCAGACGTGCGTTACGACATCATGACCACCGTGCCCGAGCACTGGATTCCGTTCATCCCGGAGCACGTCGCGGGCGACAACCGACAGATCCAGCTGCGGCGCGCCGCGATGCCGCGTTTTCTCGCCAACGACCCCGCGCCCACGTTCGAACGCGTGCGTCCACGCACCACGCTGCTGCGCGAGGGCCTCGACGCGGGCCTTCCGTACCGCGTGCACGAAGAAGAGGTATCGCGCGCCGGCACGCACGTGGTGCAATCGTTCCAGCGCACGCGCTGGAATGACGGGCGAGTGTTCACCTGGCTGGGCGTGCGCAAGCAAACCGGCCGCGGCGAAGGCCACAGCGGCCTGGCATTCGACAGCATCCTGCCGACCGGGCAGCGGCGCTAACATCGCTCTGTTAGGCGTGCCCGCTTTCGGGCCTCCATGCGCCGGCCGTTATGTACGGCAGCGCACGGAAGTCGGCAATCCTGCGTAGGAGAATCCCTTCGGGCGAAGGCAAGGAAGCGAAATACGCCCGCATTCCAATTCGAATCGATGGCGCAGCCGGATCTGCGTGGACAACCATGGAAGAACAAACCAGCAATGCGGGCGCGCAGCGCCCTTTCGAAGCGGAAGTGACGGGTCGGTTCGGCATGCTGCCGAACTTCTTCTGCACGGCATCGACGGTGCCCGGCCTCATGGAGAACATGTGGGGCTTCGCGAAATCCGGCTACCTCGACAATCCACTGCCGTCGCTGTTCAAGGAGCGGCTGTTCGTGCACCTGTCGCGGTTCTGCGAGACGCGCTACTGCATCGTGCGGCACGTGGGGTTCCTCATCGGCGAGGG
>JBIOZI010000079.1:0-14222 GCA_044871085.1 Steroidobacteraceae bacterium
GCCGGTGTGGCGCCTATCTAGTCGCGTGCACGAGCAGCAGCTCCCGGCCGTGGCTCAGATCTACAAGGCGCTGGCGCCGTTCAAGCTGGTACGCGGCGACAACGAGGCGAAAGGCGGCGCGGATCTCGACGGACTCGCGCGCCGCGGCATGCCCCTGCTCGAGCCCGGCCTCGACGGCACCAGCTATTTCGACGTTCACCACACGGCGAACGACACGATGGCCGCCGTCGACCCGGCCGCGCTCAAGCAGAGCGTCGCGGCCTTCGGCGTGACGGTGTGGCTGGCAGCGCAATACCCGGGCGAGTGGGAACGGGTGGCCGAAGCCAAGCCACCGCGGCGCTGAATGAAGGCCGCCGCGGAGCTGATCGCGGAACTGCGGCTCACCGCGCATCCCGAGGGCGGCTGGTACCGCGAGGCGCATCGCGCGACGGAGGTGCTCGCGACGCCGCGCGGCCCGCGCGCCGCCGTAACGGCTATCTACTACCTGCTGGAAGCCGGGCAGGCGAGCCGCTGGCACGTGGTCGCCTCGGACGAGATCTGGCATTTCCACGACGGCGCGCCACTGGAGCTGCTCGTCTACCGTCCGGAAACCCGGCGCCTGACACGGCGGCTGCTCGGCGAGCCGGCGCAGAACCGCGAACCCATCGGAATCGTGCGCGCGGGCGAGTGGCAGGCCGCGCGCAGTGTCGGCGCCTGGTCGCTGATGGGGTGCGATGTCGGCCCCGGCTTCGAGTTCGCCGACTTCCGGTTCGTCGCCGCCCTGCCGGGACACGAGGCGCATTTTGGCGGCGCGCTGGCGGAGTACGCGCCGCTGCTGTGAGCCGCGCTCAGGCCGCGCTTTCGTCGGCCGTTTCGCCCATGCGCTCGCAGGCGCGGCCGGCCTCGAGCAGCAATTCCGGCGTCGCGTCCGCGGCGCGCGCGCCTTCCGAGAGCCTGCGGCGAAATTCTTTTGCGCCGGGCATGCCGGCGTACAGGCCCAGCATGTGGCGCGCGATCCAGGCGAGCTTTTCACCGCGCGCCAGCTCCCGGCGCGCGTAGGCCGTCATGCGCTCGAGCATCTCGAGCCGCGTCGGCGGCGTCGCACCCGACGCGAGCTCGGCGGGCAGCATGGGTCGACCCGCTGCGAGCTCCGCGAGCAGCATAGGTCTATGATACGCCTCACGCCCCAGCATGACGCCGTCCGCCCAGGCCAGCTCGCTAACTACCTGCTCCGGCGTGCGCAGCCCGCCGTTGAGCACCACCGGCACGGGCGCGACGCGCGTCCGGACCTCGCGCACCACGTCGTAACGCAGCGGCGGAATCTCGCGGTTGTCGCGCGGCGACCAGGCGCCGAGCACCGCCTTGCGCGCGTGCACGATGACCGCGGCGCAGCCCGCCGCCACGATGCCATCCACGAATTCATGGAGCGCGGCACGCTCCGGTTCTCCAAACCTCGCGGCGGCGACCCGAGCGCTTTCGCGCCGGGACATCTCGGGTTGCGCCGGCGCTTCGCCCGCGTCGACGACGCCGATGCGCAGCTTCACGGTGACGGGGACATCGACGGCCGCGCGCATCGCGGCCACGCAATCCGCGACCAGCGCCGGCTTGCGCATGAGGCAGGCGCCGAATGCGCCGGAGTGCACGCGGTCGCTGGGGCAGCCGCAGTTGAGGTTGATCTCGTCGTAGCCGAGATCCACACCGATGCGCGCGGAAGCGGCGAGATCCGCCGGATCGCTGCCGCCGAGCTGCAGCGCGACGGGGTGCTCTTCGGGGTCGTAGGCCAGCAGCCGCGCGACGTCGCCGCGCAGGACTGCGCCCGTGGTGATCATCTCCGTATAAAGGAGAGTGTCGGGTGAGAAGCCGCGCAGGAAGAAGCGGCAGTGCCGGTCCGTCCAATCCATCATCGGCGCGACAGAGATGCGGCGCTCGAGGGATTTGCTCCTCTTGTCAACCGATATGCCTGTTTTTGTAGCGTCTTCCACTCGCGGCGTTTCTGCGTGATTCCTGCCGATTTCGGTTAGTTTACTGTTTCCGCATGCCTCGCCCTCCCACATCTCCTGAAAACGCCGAACACCCCCGCCTCTCCAAGCGCATGGGCGAGCTCGGCCTGTGCTCACGGCGCGAGGCGGATCGCTGGATCACCAGCGGGTGGGTGAAAGTGGATGGTCAGGTCGTCGACACCTTGGGCGTACGCGTCTCACCCGACGCACGCATCGAAATCGATCCGGCTGCCCGCGAACACCAGAGCGGCCAGGTCACCATCCTGCTGCACAAGCCGGTGGGCTATGTCTCCGGCCAGGCCGAGGACGGCTACGAGCCCGCCATCGTGCTGATCCGTCCGGAAAATCGCTGGGCGGCGGATCCCTCGCCCATCCAGTTCCAGCAGGCCCACCTGCGTGGGCTCGCCCCCGCCGGCCGGCTGGACATCGACTCCACCGGGCTGCTGGTGCTCACCCAGGATGGGCGCGTCGCGAAGCAACTGATCGGCGAGGACTCCTCGGTCGAGAAGGAATACCTCGTGCGCGTCGAAGGCAACCTCTCGCCCGAAGGCATGAAACGCCTGCAGTACGGCCTGACTCTCGATGGCGTGAAGCTGAAGCCCGCACTGGTTTCATGGCAGAACGAACACCAGCTGCGCTTCGTCCTGCGCCAGGGCCGCAAGCGCCAGATCCGCCGCATGTGCGAGCTCGAGGGTCTTGTCGTGACTGCGCTGAAGCGCGTCCGCAGCGGCAACGTACCGTTGGGGGGATTGCCGGTGGGCAAGTGGCGGTACCTGGGGCCTGACGAGAAGTTCTGAAAGAAACCTCTCAGAGCGCGGCGAGCCGCCACAGGGACGTGATTTCAGCCGCACGCGCAGCATGCAGCGGATCCGTCTCGTCGGACGCGCGCGGATGTCGCGGCGGCACGTCATGTCGCGCCACGACGCGCAATCCGTGCGCCGCGAAGTCCTCTAACAACTGCGCCCGGGTCCTCAAGCCCAGGAGTTCCGCCAAGTCGGAAAGAATCAACCAACCCTCACCACCCAACGTGAGATGCTCCGGCAACGCGCGCAAAAATCCACGCAGCATCCGGCTGTCGGGATCGTAGATTCCGTTTTCCATGGGCGAGCTCGGCCGCGCCGGGATCCAGGGCGGGTTGCAGACCACCAGCGCCGCGCGACCCTCGGGAAAAAGATCCGCCTGCACGACATCGATGCGGTCGATGAGCCCGAGCCGTCGAACGTTCTCCCGCGCGCATTGCAGCGCACGCGTATCCAGGTCGGTCGCGACCACGCGTTCGATGCCCCGCCGTGCCAGTACCGCGGCGAGCACCCCGGTGCCCGTGCCGATATCGAATGCGACGCTGGGTGCAGTGCACGCCGCTGGCAGAGCCGTCGCTGCGACGAGATCCACATACTCCCGGCGGACCGGCGCGAACACACCGAAGTGCGGATGAATTCGCCCGCCTGCCTCCGGGATCTCGATGCCTTTCGTGCGCCATTGGTGCGCGCCGATCACACCGAGCAAGGCTCGCAGCGAGGTGACCGAGGCAGCTTCCGCGGCGCCATAGGCGTCGACGCAGGCCTGCCGGATATCCGGCGCCTTTCGCAACGGGATCGAGTAGTTGGCGTCGAGCGGGATCAGGAGCGCGTTCAACGTGCGGGCCCGTTGCGACCGGGCTTGCCGGTAGAGGTGGAATGCTTCGGCCGAATGGGCCGATGAATTAGCGGAAGCCGCGGAGGAAGCTCGCGACCCACCCCTGCGGCGATCCGCGCGTTTCCCCAGCGCAGTCAGCATCTGGCGCGCCTCTTGAAAGTCGCCACGCCACAGAAGCGCGGTGCCTTGAGACGCCAGTCCATAGGCCTCGTCTGCCGTCATCTTCCCGTCGGCGACCACTACGCGCGTGGCAGGCGGCGCACCGCTATGCGAGCGCCACCGGGCCTCGAATGCCTTGCCGTCTTCGAGCCAACGAATGATCGGGATGGAGCCTGGGTCAGGCACAGCTCAAAGGTTCGCGTGAGAGAGGAGATCACGGAACGAAACCAGATCCAGGCCAGGCGACTTCAGCCGACCCTTCATGGCACCACCCATCCCTGCCCCGCTTTCCACTGCTTGCTGAGCTTCTCACCGCTGGCCAGCGAGCGCAGCACCGGCAGCGAAAAGGTCTTGAGTTCATCGACGATCCTGCCGAACTCATCGATGAGCTCGCTCTCGCCTATCTTTCTCACGAAAGCGTTCCATTGGACGCGATGCGCTGCTGTGAAAGCCTCAGTGAGCGCGTCGATATCTTCGGCCGGGAGGGTCGTCTCCCGATTCTGGAACGTTGCCCGGATTGCTTTGAGAAGCGTGTCCGCATTGAAGTCGAGATGCTGCGAGCAGATCCAGACATCATAAAAATCTTTCATCCGGCTGTTGGCGTTGCCCAGCGCCACCATGGCCTGGAGTTTCTCAGCGATCGAAGACTCGATCGGATAGGCAAGCAGGTGGATGCTGTCACCGCCCAGGTAGATCGGGTACTCGATCATTCGCGGGCCGGGCACCATGACATCTCCCACGCCGAAATCGATCTGGATCTTCAGGCGCACGTTGTCCATGCGCGCGTGCATCAGAACTCGAGTTCCTTCGTATTCCGAATCCTTTGCGATGTCTTCGGCCACCACGCTGTCGGCGTCGAAGGAAACGCCGTCTGCCTCCACTTCGAGAGTCGCGCAGTCTTTGATGAGTGCTACCAGGCTGGAGTGATCGGACCTGCCCTTGCGAAGCATGTCGATATCCACGGTGGGACGCGCAGTAGGGATACCGATCGTCTTCAGCAGCAGCGCACCTTTTAGAATGACGCTCTGCGCATGCCGCGACTTCGAGATTCGATACAGGAATCGCTCCATGGCGTACAGCTGAAGCAACTGCTGAAGCGGAGTTCCGCTGACCCTCGAGGTGTTGCGCAGCTTGGCCAGCAAGGAAGCGGTGAGGTTTTTGGCTTCCTTCCCGGTCATTCAATCGCCTGCAGGTACGCAGACATGGGAGTCGCAACACGCAGCAGACGTGCGTAGTGCAGAAGCTCCCGGTTCTGCAGTCGCTTTCGTTGTCGCGCCAGACGCAGCGCCTCGAGCGCAACGTCCAGTCCAAGCTTGTTCCTGAACTTGAAGCAATCCACCACGCTGCGCGCGGCGCTGTAGATCTTCACGGGCATGCCACCGATGCGGTGCGTCTCGAGCCCATTGCTGAAAGTCTTTGGATCGAAGCGATAGACCGTGACGGGAATCGACAGTGTGATGCCGTGATAGCTGCCACGCGGCACAGCCAGGTGAACGGAGGATGGGATCTGCGTGGTGATGTCGTGGTACGAGAGTGCACTGATCAGACAGACGGCCGCATCCGGCGCGCGCGCCGCAACCAGGGCGAGATCGGGATGCTCGGCTTCGCCGGCTTCGGCCAGGCGATACAGCCCACGGCCGAGCTCGATGATTCGACCGCTGTCACGCAGCATGTACAGGGCGTCGGTGTGCACTCCGAGGGCAATGAGATCCCGGGTGCGCAGCGTGCCGCCCTTGTCGCGAAAGGCCTGCAGTGCGGCGGCGGGTTTGCGGGTCTTCATGGTGGGTAATACTAGCACCACTTATATTCAAGTGGCACTTTTATTACCCAACCGAGATGTGACGCCCGGCGGCCTCGTTGCCTGGAATCGCCCTACTTCAGCAGCGGATGATCTTCCGGGAGCTGCTTCGAATACCAGATGGCGAGCTTGTGCCGCATGCTGGACTCCGCGACCTGGTCTTCGGGCAGCGGCTGGATCTTCTTGTCGTGCACCAGGAGCCGGTAAACGTAGAGCAGCTTCTGGCTCGCGGAATCCGTCGGCTCGAATTCGACGGCGCCGCGCTCCTCCGCGTACTTCATCGCGGCGAGCAGCCCCGCCTTGAACAACTCGGCCTCGTGTTTCAGTTTCTTCATCGCGGGCTCATCGGTGTCGAATTGATGAGCAGTATATGCGGACCCTGGCACCGGCCGGCGGCCGGCCATCATCCCCGCGGCACCGGCGGTCCGCCGCGCCCGCCACAGGCGCAGGCGAACAGCGTCGTGCCGTCTGCCATGGCGACCGGTTCGAGCACCCGGCGCTCGACGAGCTGGTCGACCACCGCGCGCAGCTGCTCCGTGGTCTCGTTGCAGCGCTGCATGGCCAGCCACCACGCGATGCCCTCGAGCGTATCGCATACGCCGGGATGTGCGGCACAGTAGCTCTCGAGCTCGGCGGCGACTTCAGTGATGGTGGGCAACGCGATTCCCTCCCGGTCGGTGTACCGGAGGTGCAAGTCCCTTGCCAGCGGCGGGCCGGGCAACGCGCTCAGGAAAATCAGCGGCTTCCGCCTCCACGGCGCATCGCCGGGTCGATCATGACCCGGGTCGAACGCGCCACCGGGTCGTTTCAGCCGGGCGAGGCGGCGGCCTCGTGGCCGATGCCGTAGCGCTTGAGTAGTTTGCCGAGCGCGCGGCGCTCCTTGCCGGCCAGCAACGCCGCCCGCGTCACGTTGCCCGAGGTGCGCTCGAGCAGCCGCGTGAGATACGCCCGGTCGAACTCCTGCAGCGCATGCAGCTTCGCCGCGCGGTAGCTCAGCGCCGGCGCCTCGGCGTCAATGCTGGTGGCGAGGGCCGGAGGGGCTATGGCATTCGGCATCACGATGCTGAGCTGCGCGTCGTCGCTCAGCAGGAAGGCGCGATGCACGAGGTTCTCGAGCTCGCGCACGTTTCCGGGCCACGAATAGCGTCCGAGGCCGAACAGGCTCTGCTCGTTCAGCTCCTTGTCCGGCAGCCGGTAGCGTCGCGCGCATTCGCGCAGGAAGTAGCGCGACAGCACGCGCACGTCTCCGGCCCGCTCACGCAGCGGCGGCACTTCGATGGCGATGAGATTGAGCCGGAAGTAGAGGTCCGCGCGGAAGCGGCCGGCGCGCACTTCGCCCTCGAGGTTGCGATTCGAGGCGGCGATGATGCGCACGTCCACGCGCTCGTCGTGGGCGGCGCCGAGCGGGCGGAAGTGTCCGTCCTGCAGGAAGCGCAGCAGGGCCACCTGCGTCTTCGGCGGCAGCGAATCCACCTCGTCCAGGAACAAAGTGCCGCGATGCGCACGCCGCAGCATGCCGGCGGATTCTTCGGTTGCGCCGGTGTAGGCACCCGCGCGGTGCCCGAACAATTCGTTCTCGGCCAGGGTGTCGGGCAACGCGCCGCAGTTGAGGGGCACGAACGGGAATTCGCGTCGCGCCCCCAGGTAATGGATGGTACGGGCGATCAGTTCCTTGCCGGTCCCGGTTTCGCCCCGGATCAACGCCGTTGCGGACGGGTGGCGCGACACGCGCTCCACCGAACGCAGCAGTTCAACGAATACCGGCGAGTCACCTACCAGGCAAATGCCAGCTCCATCGGCACGAGCACGGATATCGGCCAATTCTTCGGCGCGCATCTGTTCCGCTCCAGGTTGCTCGCCCCCTGGCGTCAGAACATACCCACATTCCGCTGCGCGTCGATTACGGCGTGCGGCTCGAACCGGCAACTTGTGAGAAAAGTCCGTTTCAGTCCGCCGCGCCTGCCGGGGCTCTCGGGTTTTCCCTGGCCGGCCGGATGCGCGCCCGCGCACCTCGCAGCGGCAGTAGTTAGTTACGGTGGCGGCGCGCCCGGCCGCTTTCCGCCGTGCGGAATCCGGCCTCCGCTGCCCCGCTCCAAACGTGGCATACCGCGCCCGTGCGCCAGCCCCGCGGCTACTGCATGCGCTTCTCCGGCACGGGCGCGGCCAGCTCGAAGCGCCCGTCCTTGATCTCGTTGGTGCGCGTGCCTTCGCTGAACGCGAGCCCGATGGCGTGATCGAGGCGCTGCAGGAGCGCTTCGAACGACTCTTCGGGCCGGCGCACGATGGTGGCCAGCAGCGAGTGTTGATCGGCGGCCACCGCGGCACCGTCGATGGGCGCGATTCGCCCGATGGTTATGTGGCCGGATTTCGCCAGTAGTTTGGCGATGTGGGGCCAGCGCACGGAGCGCGGCTCCGCGGGATCGGAAGGGGGAAACACAGGACCTCGCTTGTCTCGGCGATTTATAGTCTTTCGAGGCACAGGGCCGAATTCACGCCGCTGAAGCCCATGCTCATCTTCAGCGCGCGCTGGATCGCATGCGGCACGGCTTCGTGCCGCACCCAGTTCCAGGTGTCGTCGATCGGCTCATCGAGATTGCGGCTCGGATGCAGCGCGCCGGCCTGCATCTGCAGCAGGGTGGCGATGAGCTCCACGGCACCGGCGGCGCTCAGCCCGTGACCGGTGAGCGACTTGGTCGAATTGATGCGCGCATGCTTGAGCCCGCAGTGCGCGATGGCCCGCAGCTCCGTCTCGTCGCCGAGCCCCGAGCCGCTGCCATGAGGATTGACGTAGTCGATGTCGCCGGCGGCGAAGCCGGCCTGCTCGAGCGCCTGCTCGATGACACTGACTTCGCCGTCGAACGAGGGGTTGGCATTGCGATTGGCATCCATGCGCATGCCCCAACCGGCGACGCGTGCGTAGGGAGTGACGGCATCGCGCCGGGCGTGGCCGGCCCTCTCCACCACGATGGCACCGCAGGCCTCGCCGAAGATGAAACCGTCGCGGCGCCGGTCGAATGGCCGGCAGGCGAGCGCGGGCTCGCGTGCGAAGGCATCCGAGCCCATGGCGCCCAACGAGCGAAAGGCCTGGCACTCCCAGAACGACAGATCCATCAGCGCGCCGAGCGCGATGCAGGCGTCCACCTGCCCGGACTCCACGGCGCGGATCGCCTGCAGCACCGCCAGTTGGCCGCTCGCCGAAGCCCCACCCAGCGTGTACGCCAGGCCGCGAATGCCGAAACTCTCGGTGCACATGCCGCAGATGTCGCTGTCCATGAACGACATGGCATATGCGGGCCGCAGGAACTGCGGCTTGTCGCGATACGCCTCGTGCGTCTGCGTGAGCTCGCGCTGCTGCACGTTGGAGCCGCCCACGATGAGCCCGATGCGCGACGAGTCGACGTTCGACAGCTCCGCATCCGCCCAGGCCTCGTGCAGCGTGGCCAGCGCCACCTGCCCGGTGAGCGAGGCATTGCGCAGCATGCCGCGCGGCAGGTCCGGCGGAATGTCCAGCGACTCGATCTCCGCGCCCAGGAATTGGCTGCCGTCCTCGGTGCCGGCGCGATATTGCCGGCCCGGCCGTTTCATGGTCTGGAAACGACTGGCGCCGTCGAGCAATGCCGCGATGAACCGCGCCTTGCCCTGCCCGATCGCCGTCGTGACCCCGAGGCCGGTGACGACGATGTCGGTGGCGTCAGAGCTTCGCATGCAGCAGGCTGGCCAGCTCGCCGATGTTGCGCGCGCCGGCCGTCGCGACCAGCGGTACGTTCAACGACAGGGTGTCGAGCGCCATCATCACGATCTCCGAGCGATCCATCGAATTGGCGCCGAGCGCCTTCAGCGAATCATCGGCCTGGAATTGGTGCGTTTCGAGGCCGGGAATGACCTCGCGCGTGTGGCGTACGACGATGTCGAATACTTCAGAATGAGTCATGTGTCCTCCGGTGAGTAGTTTGTTGGCCGGGCGTCAGGTGCCGAACAGCGCCTCGATGCGATCCTTGACTTCCGGCCGGTGGAAAGTCTTCTCGTGCATCACGACTTCCTGGTCGATGACCTCGGGCAGCCCGGCGCGCAGCGGCGCCACCAGGTGATCCTTGAGCGTGACCAGCGAGATGCGCGGCTTTTCGGCGATGGTGGTGGCGAGGTCGAGCGCGTATTCCATCAACTGCGCACGCGGCAGCACGGGAAATGGAATGCCGCGCTTCTGCAGCTCCTCGCCGCGGTAGGTGCGCGCGGAGATCATCATCTCCTGCGCGAGGCTGATGCCGAGCTTCTTCGGCAGCACGAAAGTGGCGCCCATGCCGGGCGTGAAGCCGTATTTCATGAAATTCGTGGTGTAGACGCTCTCGCGCGCCAGCACCGGGAAGTCCGCGAACATCCCGAGCACGAAGCCGCCGCCGATGCCGTGTCCCTGCATCGCCGAGATGACGGGGATGGGGCAATTGAGCGCGAGACTGTAGAAATCGCGGTCCGAGAATTTTCCCTTGCCGTCCGAGAGGAACAGCAGCCCCTCCTTGGTGCCACCGCTGGCGAAATAGCTGTCGTACCCGGTGAGGATGACCACCTTGTACTTCGGCTGCGATGCGACCGTGTGGAAGGCTTCGATGAGCCCTTCCGCCAGCGCGATCGAAAACGTGTTCTTGCTGGCGCGGTCCTGCATCCGAATCTCGAGGATCTCGGGCCGCACCTCCGTCACTTCGACGACTTTCTCGGACATGACTATTCACCTTCCCATGGAAACTGGCCGGTCCGGACGTAGCGCGCGATCTTCGCGAGATTCGCCTGGTCGGAAAAAACCTCGACGTTGGCCGCGAGCGCGCGCGGCTTGGATGTGCTGAGCGAGCCGTCGAGCTCGTTCATGTAGCGCTTGTAGCGCCCGATCGCGGTCTTCGACAGGCGCCGCAGCCGCAGCAGCTTCTTGCGCAGCAGGTTCTGGCTGTCGGCGGCGCATTCGTCCACCAGCCCCCACTCCTGCGCCGTCTTCGCGCTGATCGATTCGGTCATCAGCGTCATGAAGTGCGAGCGCGAGAATCCCATGCGTCGCATGAGGAAGGGCAGCACGCAGGCCGGCATCAGGCCGAACAGCAGCTCCGACAGGCTGAACGTCGAGCGCTCTTCGCAGACCACGATGTCGCAGGCGGCGACGAAACCGATGCCGCCGGCATTCGCCTGGCCGCGCACGTGCGCGATCGACACGAACGGGCCGCAGGCGAGCCGCCGCCACAACTCGTACATCGGCTCCGGGTTCACGCCGGGCGTGCCGGCGCCGTCGAAGCCCTGCTGGATGGCCTTGAAGTCCGCGCCGAAGCAGAACACCTCGGGCGTGCCTTCGACGACCACGATCTTGCTGTCACGCTCGCAGGCATCGAGCGCCTGCGCGAACTCCTCGATCAGACGGTCGTTGATCGTGTTGTTCGCATCGGGACGGTGGATCTGGATGAAACACACCTCGCCCTGCGAGCGGACCTGCAGCGTCTCGAACGCCGCTTCTGCTACGACACCCATTCGTACTTCCGGTGGAATTCCTTGATCTCTTTCAGGAACAGCGTGGGCCGGCCGTGGACGCGCCGCGCCTGCGGCACGAATTCCTGGTCGAGCACCACGTCGCGGGTGCCGAACTTCACCGCGTTGTTGCCGACCAGCAGGTCTTCGTATTCGTCCATCGTCAGCTCGTGGCGCCGGTCGAGCTGCTCCTTCATTCCGAGCGCGCGCATGCGTTCCTGGCCTTCTTTCGTGACCACGCCGCTGAAGAATTCCGAGCAGCAGCCCGAGCCGTACGAGAACACCCCGACGCGCTCCGGCTTTTCCAGGTTGGCGTTGTCGATGGTGCTCGCCAGCGCCAGCATCGCCGTCGCGCCCATGACGTTGCCGACGCGCTGGCAGTAGGTGAGCCCGGGCATCATGCGGCGGTTGAAATCCGCCTCGATGGTGGCCGGCGCGATGCCGCGCACGTGCTTGCGCATGAGATTGCGATGCGCGCCTTTCACCATGCCGCCGAACGGCGTGTGATAGGCGAGGAAACCAAAGGTGTTCTGGTAGTCGGCGCCCTGCACGCGCTTCTGGTATTCCAGGAAGGCGTTCTCGCTGCAGTCCAGGTAGGAACGCAGGGACAGGTCGGAATCGCCGGCCTCGCTGTCGATGGACGGGCGGCAGGTGTCCATCACCTCGTATCCGTACGAGCCGTTCGCGCCGGGGTCCACTCGGAACACGTGCGGCGTCTGGCTGAAGAGCATGGCGACGGCGCCCGCGCCGCCGCTGGGCTCGGCGAACGCCCACTCCATGTGCATCGCGTCGCCGCCCTCCTCGAGCATGAAGCGCGTGATGTCGGTGGCAATCACCAGCGCCTTCGCGCCCGGTGAAACCTGCGACAGGATGAAGTTGACCGCCGTCTGGAAGCCCGCGACGCCGGAGAAGCACGCGTTCTTGACCTCGAACAGCCGGCAGTTGCGGTTGAGACCGAGCAGATCGTGACAATAGGTGCTCATCGACTTGCCGAAGTCGAAGGCCGACTCCGTGCAGGTGATCAGCATCTCGATGCGGTTCTTCTCGTCCTCGCTCAACGCGTCGACCAGTGGTTTGGCCGCGTTGACGGCGTACGTGATGGGGTCTTCGTACGGCAGCGCGACGCTCTTCTGCTTCATGAGCAGATTGTCGAAGCGGCGCCGGTCGAGATTGCGATGCTCGGCGAGCTTGTAGACGTCCAGAAATGCGGTGCCGGCGAAGAAATTCATCGCCTCGATGCCTGCTTGAGCCATGTGAAATTACCTGATTGAAGTTGCGGAGGTGGAAAGGAACCGGGTCATGCGTTCGCGCCGAGCGCGAAGTCTTCCGCATGGTGCTCGTGCTCCTGGACGCAGGCGTGTTGCCAGGCGTCGAGGAGCGCGTGAGAAGTACGAAGATTGGCGCGCAGCGCGTCGTGCAGCTGGAGGGCGAGCGCCATGCGCCCGTTCATCGTGATGCAGCCGGCGCCGACGGGATGAACCCGGGAGATCGCGGGGCAGAAGATCCACGGATCGCTGCCGGCCACCTCCCAGACTCCGAGATTCGAGAAGATGCCGGTCCAGCCATGGTTGCGGCGCTCGCGGTTGCGCATGTCGCGCCGCATGCCCGCGCGGCCGAGCAGCCGGCCCGCGTTGAGCGCCAGCCACGACCCCCAGTGATACGCGCGCCGCTTGAGCCGCGTGAGCTCGGCCTGCAATCCGCCGGGTGAAGCGTCGTCGCCGACGTCCACGGCCAGGAAGGACATGTGCGGTATCGCCTCGGAGTGCCGGGTCACGGCGCCGCGCAGGTTCACCGGGATCATCCAGCGGCGCGGCGACTTCGGCGCCGCGAGCGCGCCGCACACCTGCGCGTCCAGGTGGAACAGTAGATAGGTATTGACGGTGACGCCGGCGCGTTTCGCGGCCGCCACGATGCGCTTCGTCTGCGCGACGCTCAGCAGGCGCCACGCGAGGCGCTCCGCCACCGGCAGCCGCCGGGCGTCGCGGCCGCCGTCGAACGTGCGCCAGGTGCGCGGCCGGATGCCGAGCGTCGGCAACACCGCGGCTAGCCCGCGCAGCGCGCGGAAGATGCCGAAGCGCTCGCCGCGCAGCGCCGGCAGCGCGCCGACGCGCAGCCCCTGCTCGCGCAGCAGCGCGGCCAGGCCGCCGATGCCGTCGAAGCGGTCGTGCGGCAGCTCGAACCACTGCGGCTCCGCCTGTGACAGCGTCGCGGATTTGCGGCCGTAGACGATGGACACATCCTCGCCGCAGTCGCGCTGCGCGGCGAAGACCTCGCCCACCCAATCGGTTTTCGTGTGCCCGGCCACGGTCACTGCGCCCCCGGCGCGTCCGCATCCGCGGCCGGCGCCTCGGGCGCCTCCGGTGGCTGGTATTTGTCGACCAGGCCCATGAACCACCTGTGGCTCTCGTGATCCCACTCGTAGCCGGTGAGCCGGGTGTCGAGGTCGAGCGAATACTTGAGCTCGTCGGGCAGCGCCTTGAACCGCTTGCGGGTCTCCTCCGAGACGCCGGGCTGGTCGACCTTGATGCCGAAGCCGTAGGGCTCCGCGCGTCCGAAGTGATGAGTGGAGTGATGCGTGATCTCGTACACCTCGCGCGGAATCCGCGGAAACAGCGCCGGGATGTACTGGTGCATGTCGATGTCGATCTTGACGTCGACGGTGTAGTAGATGGCCGCCATCAGCGGGTTGTAGAACGGGATGGGAAACGCCAGCGCGCCGCGGAAGAAGCCCTCGAAGAAGCCGTTGCCCGCCACGGCGATGAGGCCGGAGGGAATCGCGTCGTGATGGGTGCCGTGCAGGTAGACGAAATCGAACTCGGAGTTGTGGCCCAGCCAGTGATCGCGATAGAACCAGGTGCTCAGCGTCTTGACGTGGACGCGCTGGACGAGCGCCGCGGCGACGCAGGTCACGGGCAGCAGCACCAGCGAGAAGTTGGCAAAGCGGATGACCAGGAACCAGGGCACCAGGTAGACGATGTGCGTCAGCATGCCGATGAAATACGCGTGCAGTATCTCCAGCGTGATGCTGGGCTGCTTCTGCAGGTGCATCTTCCAGTGCGACTGCATGAGCACTTCGCGCACGAAGGCCCGCTTGTACAGGTGCACGATCAGGATCGTGGTGCGATATCCCGTGATCAGCGCGAAGTGGATGT
>JBIOZI010000080.1:0-4514 GCA_044871085.1 Steroidobacteraceae bacterium
GCCGGTGTCGGGCGCGGATTTCATGCGCTTCCTGTTCGAATGGCAGGGCGTGACGCGCACGCCGAAGCCCGAAGGCGTCGAGAGCCTCGATGCCGTCATCAAGCAGCTCGAAGGCTACGAAGTGCCCGCCGCCGCGTGGGAAAGCGACGTGCTGGCTGCGCGCCTCAACGACTATGACCCGCATTGGCTCGACAGCCTGTGCCTGTCGGGCCGCGCGCTCTGGGCGCGGCTCACGCCGTCGAAGAGCCCGGGAGCGGCGCCGGTGCGCACCACGCCCATCGCCCTGGTCACGCGCCGCAACTGGGGCCTGTGGCACTCCCTGGCCGCCGCGCCGCGCGACGAGGTGCAGCTGTCGCACGGTGCGCGCGCGTTGCACGACTACCTGGTCGCGCATGGCGCCTCGTTCTTCGACGATCTCGTGAGCGGCACGTCGCTGCTGCGCGCTCAAGCCGAGGACGCGCTCGGCGAGCTGGTGTCCGCCGGGCTGGTGAATGCCGACAGCTTCAGCGGACTGCGCGCGCTGCTCATTCCCTCCGACAAGAAGCGCCAGCTGGTGGCGCGCCGCCGCCGCGTCGCATTGTTCGGGCTCGAGGACGCCGGCCGCTGGAGCCTCATCCGCAAGGCGCCGCTGGCGAAAAAGCCGGGCGCGGACGATGCGGCCGCGCTCGAGCAAGTGGCGGAAGTGCTGCTGCGACGCTACGGCGTCGTGTTTCGCCGCGTGCTCGAGCGCGAGGCGGACTGGCTGCCGCCCTGGCACGCATTGCTGCGCGTGTTCCGACGGCTCGAGGCGCAGGGCAAGATTCGCGGCGGGCGCTTCGTCGCCGGCATGGCGGGCGAGCAGTTCGCGTTGCCCGATTCGGTGGCCGCGATGCGGGCGATCCGCCGCCAGGAAATGAAAGGCGATCTCGTGTCGCTGTCGGCCGCCGACCCGCTCAATCTCACCGGCATCGTGACGCCGGGCACGCGGGTGCCCGCGCTGGCCGGAAACCGCGTGCTGTATCGCGACGGCGTGCCGGTGGCGCTGCATGCGGGCGGGCAGTCGGAGTTCATCGTGCCGATGGAGCCGGGGCGGGAATGGGAGGCGCGGCAGGCGCTGCTGCGCAAGAGCATCGTGCCGTCCGCGGGACGCGCTGCTAACTAGCCGGCGGCTGCTGGCCCGGCTGGTACTCCGTCCAGCGGATGCACTGCGGCAGCTCGTTCGAAGCCGCGAACTCGTCGAGGGCGGCGATCCCTTCCGCGCGCGAGATCAGCGACCAGCGCGGGCAGTCGATCTGGTTGTTGAAGTCGCGCGAACAGGGCACGGTGCCCTTGGCGCTGGTGTCGCCGACGCTCACGAAGCGCGGCGGCACGTCGCCCGGTTGCCGGAAGCTCAGCGCCGTCTCCGCGCCCCCGACGATGATCGACAGCATGTTGCCGTTCGCGGCCTGAAAATCCACGAGCGCCATGCTGCCGGCGGCATCGGCTTCGCGTTCGGCCGTGATGAGCGCGGCTTGGACTTCCGCCTCGTTCTCGGCCACGAGGCGCCGCCGGGTGGCGCGCAGTCTGACGGCGAGTGGTTGCATCGGGTCGGCGCATTGTGCGCGATGCACCAGACGTTCGCCACGTGAGTAGACAGAACCCCGCGCCTTCCGCATTGTCAGCGGAGTTAACCTTCGGCAATTACGGATAGCGGGACGGCGCACCATGATCAAGCGAATCTCGTTCGTCGTCCTCCTGTGCCTCGCCGGCACGGCCACAGCGGCGGATCTGGTCATCCACGAGTGGGGCACCATAACCACCATCCACGATGCGGCCGGCACTCCGGCCGGCGGTCTCAACCGCATCGACGCCGCCGATGTGCTGCCGGGCTTCGTGCATCGCTGGGAGCCCGACATCACCCGCGAGCTGACCAGGCAGCTCGGCAAGCGCCCCAACATCTCCGGGCGGCCGGACGTGACGATGCGTCTCGAAACGCCGGTGCTGTATTTCCACCCACCGGCGGGCGCGGCATTCGAGCACCCCATCGACATCAAGGTGCGTCTGCGCGGTGGCGTGCTCAACGAGTACTGGCCGGACGCGGAGCCGGCCGTGCAACTCGACCGGCAGCGCATCCAGGACAAGATGGACGCCGGCGTTCTGCAATCGTGGGACGGTGCGAAGCTCGATGCCTACGTCGTCGGCAGTCTCGAATGGAAAGGGCTGCGGCTGCACGACACGGTGGTTGCGCCGCTCACCAATGACCGCCTCTGGACCGCGCCGCGCGAGGTGCAGGCCGCGAGCGTATTCCTGCCGGCCGCGGGCGAGGGCGAGCGCTATGTGTTCTACCGCGGCGTCGCGAATCTGCCCGCGCTGCTGCGTACCAGGCTGCGCGCCGGTGCGCTGACCCTGAGCGCGCCCGCGCAGCTCTCGTGGCTGGATGCACCCGACACCACGCTGCCGAATGTCTGGCACGCGGAGATCCGCGCGGATGGCGTCATCGCCTTCCGCGAGCACGGCGCGATGAAGCTCGTCAAAGACGACCCGGGCGCCGAGCTCGCGCGCCTGAAGGCATTCTCGGCGCCCGACTTCAAACCCGAGGGCGCGGCCGGATTGCGCAAGAGCCTGCGCGCGGCGCTCATCAAGGGCGGACTGTTCGCCGACGAGGCTGAGGCCATGTTGAACACCTGGAAGTCGAGCTACTTCGAAAAGCCCGGGCTGCGCGTGTTCTACATCGTGCCGCGCGCATGGACGGATTATTTCCTGCCCATCGAATTTTCGGTGCCGGCGCGCTTCAACCGCGTGATCGTCGGGCGCATCGATATCACCCGGTAGGCCTGTCGCACCGTGGCCTCGAGCGCGCGCGCGACCTCGCCGGCGATGTGGTCCTGGATCATGAGCCGGTCGGGTTTCGGCCCGTCGTAGCTGACGCAGGGCACCTGCGAGCTCGCCTTCGTACCGCAGGTGACCGACGAGATCACCCTGCAGCTTGACCTGCCAGGCCACGGAGTCGAAGTCCTGCGCGGCCTACCTGGAGCAACAGGCGAGGGAAGCGAAGCAGTAGCGCTTGCCCGGCTCGCGGCCCAAGCCCGGCCGGTGCTCGAGCGAGCTCAGGCGGACAGGCGCCGCAGCAGGTTTTCCGCGTTGCTCTTGACCACGCGGCCCTTGCGAACGGCGTCGGCGACCTTGCCCGCGGCGAACTCGGCGGTGGCCTCGGTCCACACGCTCTTGATGTCCTCGAGCGTGGCCTTCGCCAGCGAGAAGTCCTGCTGCGAGAAATCCTTCGGCAACTTGCGCGAACGCGTGAACGAGTCCACGCGGGTCTGAACGTCACCGACGAGCTGCGGCACGCTTGCGGCGATCGCCTCCCACTCGTTTTGCGCCGTGGCGAGGATTTCCGCGGCCTCGGCTTTCTTGCGCGTGACATTCGCCTTCAGCGCGGTGACGGCCGAGGAGACCGAAGGCGCTGCGACCATCACGCCGCGATAGTCCTGCTCGGCGATCTTGCTCTTGAGACCGTTGACCGACTCGTCGACTTGCTTGAGCTCTGCCGCGGCGTATTGCTCCGCATCCGCCCGGAATTCCGCGAGGGAGGATTCGATCCTGGCGAAGGTTTTTTCTGCGGGCTCTTTCTGATTCGTGCACGCGGCGAGCAGCAAGCCTAAAGCTGCCCATGCCACGAGCCTGGTGGTGGTACGCATGTTTTTTTTCCCCTCTGCGCCGGAGATCGGCGCATGCGTCATCGTACGCGCGTTGCCTCAAGGCGTGCGATTGCTGCACAGCGCAAGGGTGGATAGGCACCCGGTCCGTGCTTGTTAGGGTCGGGACGTGCCGGAAGGGACCGAATCACCGAAGCGTCCATGTGCCGTCCCTGGCACGACATTCGACGCTCCATCTGATCGGGCAGTTTTCACTGCACCCCCAAAACCCGAGCCGGCGGGTTTCAGGCTGGTTCGTACCTCTATTCTTGATTTTCGGTGGAGGTACTAAGGAGTGTCACGAGCGGGACTTTTCTCCCACCTGACAGGGTGACAATTCGTGAATATATAATTCGCGGCCGGCCCCGCCGCCGGGGTCCCCGCAAAAAGTGTTTGAGAACCGGTGCCTTAGCGCCGCCGGACCATCAGGACGAATGATCAGAACGGAGATGAGCTGTCGCGTGCGTCCGGGTCGTTCTGATCGGCTATCAGCCTGAAGTAGATGCGGCGGCGCGTCTGATTGGTGGCCGAGATGTACACCACCGCGTACCGCTCCGGGCCCATGTCCTGGATGTCATACGGCTCGGCTTCCCAGCCGGGGTAGTGCGTGCGCAGCCACCTCTTGATGGTGCGGTCGATCATCATTTCCGATGTGGCGACGATGCGCACCGCGGTGTTCGGTGAGCCGCCCGGCAGAGTCGGGTCCGGCATGTTGATCTGTGCGAAGGCCACGCCTGCGGCTAACAAGGTGCAGAGAATCAACGTATTTTTGAGTGCTCTCATGGTCGCCCCCGTGCAGATCACTAGAGCACAGCCGCCGAATGGGCGTCAATCCGCCACCCCGCCGAGCGGCGTCCCGCG
>JBIOZI010000081.1:0-4233 GCA_044871085.1 Steroidobacteraceae bacterium
GGCGTCGCTCGCCGCGGCCGGACTGTGCCTGCCGCAGGCCTTCGCTCCCGCCACGCCACGCAAGCTGCTGGTCACCTCGCCGCTCAACGTCGGCACCAGCGGTCGCGTGCTGTACTACGACGTCGGCCGCAGCGCGAGCGTGGTCATGCTCGCGCAGGAAGGCGGGCTGGCGCTGCGCACCAACGGCCTGCCCGAGGCGTTGATGGACGGCCCGGGCGGAGTGCCGCGCTTCAGCGGCGAGTTCTGGCTGTCGCCGCTCGCGGTGATCGCCCGGCCCGAAGCGACCGACATGCTCATCGTTGGGTTCGGCGGCGGGGTCGTGGTCGAGGGCGTGCCGCCGTCGATTCGCAAGGTGGACGTCATCGAGCTCGAGCCCAAGGTCATCGAGGCGAATCGCGCCACGGCCGCGCTGCGGCGGCGCAACCCGCTGACGGACTCGCGCGTGAACATCATCAGCAACGACGCGCGCGGCGCATTGCGGCTCACCTCGCACCGCTATGACGCCATCGTCTCGCAGCCGTCGCACCCCTGGACCGCGGGCGCATCTCATCTGTATACGCGCGAGTTCATGCAGCTGGCGCACGAGCACCTCGTTCCCAATGGCGTGTTCGTGCAGTGGATGAACGTCATCTTCATGGACGAGGAACTGCTGCGCTCCCTGACCGCAACGCTGCTGTCGGTGTTCGCCGAGGTGCGCGTCTACCGGCCCGACCCCAACACCATCGTCTTCCTGGCCAGCGACGCACCGCTCGAGCTCGAGCAGCAGCTCGCACGCACCGGCATGCCGATCCGGCATGCGCCGTTGCACTACGCGCGCTACGGTCTCAGCATCGCCGAGGACCTGGTCGCGGCGCTGGTGCTCGATTCCGCCGGCGCGCGCCGGCTCGCCGCTGGCGCGCCACTCATCACCGACGACGACAACCGGATCGCGACCTCGAGCGTGTGGGAAAAGCAGCGCGGCATGTCGGGTGAATCCAGCGGCCGCGTCCTCGCCGCGGAGGATCCGCTGCAGCGCGCGGACTCGTTCGTCTACGGCGAGCTGCGCGGCCGGCTCGACTTCGCACACATCATGCGGCGCAACGGCGTATTCGTGGGCCTCGACCCGAGCATCGCCGACCGCATCGCGCGCGCGGCGCGGCTGCTCGGCGACACTCCGGAGGGCGCGCTCGCGCGGGCTTACTACTATCGCGTCAAACGCCAGGTACAGCAGTCCACCGAAGTCCTGAAGTTCGCGATCGAGGAATTTCCGGAAGACGCGGGGCTGCGGCTCGAATACCTGCGGCCGTATTTCGGCCAGCTCGCCAACGGCGATGCGCCCGCGGACATCGTCGAAGCCGCCCGCAAGCTCGACGGCCACGGCGCGCGGCTCGTCGAGGTCGCGCGCGCGGCGGCGCACTCGCAATGGCCGGCGGTCGCCGCCGCCGAGCCGGAGCTGGCGCGCGTGCCCTGGACGCACGCCTGGTATCCCGAGGCGATCGAGCTGCGCGCGAGCTGGCGCACCCATGTCACGAATCCGGACCAGAAGCGGCGGTTCGGCGACGAGTGCGTCGTGATGATCGACCGGCTGGTCATCATGTACCCGACGCTCAATCTCTACGGCCTGCGCGCGCGTGCCGGGCTTTCGGCCGGGCGTCCGGAGGTGATCGCCGAGTCCGTCGCGAACTACGCGCGCCTCGCGGCCGGCATCGCCGGTACCGGCGGCGCCTCGGCGGGCACGCTGCGGCAGGATGCGCAGGCGCTGCGCGCCATGCTGGCGCAAGCCGACGAGATGCCGGGCGCCGACCGGGCGCGCATCGAGGAAATCCGCGCGGAAATCGCCCGCACTCTCGACCGCAAGTAGCTAGCGCGTGCCGGCCGCGGGCGTGGGTGTCACCGTCACGGGCGGGGCTTGCGGCGGTGGTGCGGACGGCTCCTGCGGAGCCGGCGCCCCCTCGGGCACGGGCGGCGCCGCCTCCGGCGCCATCTCGATGCCGATCATCTGCGGAATTCCGGCGGCCTGCTTCAAGGTCTCCATGACGAAATCCCAATGAATGGCCGCGGGCGTGTCGCCCAGCGCGGCGTTGGCCAGCGCGTAGAAGCTCTCGAGGTCGACTTCCGCGCGCTGGCCCTGTTCGTCGATCGGCGGGTGCACCTCGAGCCACACCTGCCCGTCGATGCGCGCCACCTTGACCGGCTCGTTGACCAGCCACACCGGCGTGCCCACCGGCACCAGCGGGAACAGCGCCTCGATGTCCTCGGGATACATCCGGATGCAGCCGTGCGTGATCGCCATGCCGACCGCGATGGGGTTGTTAGTGCCGTGGATGAGATAGGCGCCCGGGTGGATGTCGAGCCGCATCGCATACAGCCCGAGTGGATTGTCCGGCCCCGACTTGACCACCTTCGGCAGCGGGTCGCCGCGCTCCGCGTGCTCCTGGCGCACCGATTCGGGCGGAGTCCACGTGGGGTTCTTGCGCTTGTCGACGATCTTCGTCTGGCCGAGCGGCGTGGACCAGTCCATCTTGCCGATGCTCACCGGAAACGTGATGACCCGCGGCGTCTCGCCCTTCTTCGGCTTCGGAAAATAGTAGACCCGGTGCTCGGGTAGATTGACGATGATGCCGTCGCGCGTCCCGGATGGCAGCAGTCTCTGGCCGGGAATGACGATGGGCGTGCCCTCGCCCGGCAGCCACAGGTCCACGCCCGGATTCGCCCGCTGGATCTCTTCGTAGCCGAGCCCATAGCGGCGCGCGAGATCGGGCAGCGTGTCCTCGCCGAATGCGGTGATCTCCTCGACCTCGCCGAACATCACCGCATTTGCATCGATGAGCGGGAATTGCGCGGCATTCGCCGCCGCCGTGCCGGCCAGCATGACGGCCAGGAATCTTCCAAACATCCTTCGCACCCGGGTGAACAACGTGTGGACACAGTCTTGCACAAATCTCTACACTGGACTCACCACTTCCGGGCCACGCCGTGAACGAAGAGCAACGCACCTTTCTCAGTCAGTCGATTCGTACGATCGACAACTATCCGAAGCCCGGCATTCAATTCCGTGACATCACGACGTTGCTGCGCGACCGGCGGGCGTTCGAGATGGCCATCGACGGGCTCTGCGAATCCTGGACCACCGAGAGCGTCGACAAGGTCGCCGGCATCGAGGCGCGCGGCTTCATCCTCGGCGGTGCGGTCGCGCATCGTCTCAAGGCCGGCTTCGTGCCCATCCGCAAACGCGGCAAACTGCCGCACGAAACCGTGCGCGTCGCCTACTCGCTCGAGTACGGCGTCGACGAGATGGAGATGCACAAGGACGCGGTGCGCGCCGACGAGAAGGTGCTGCTGCTAGACGACCTGATCGCCACCGGCGGCACGGCCACGGCGGCCGCGCAGTTGCTGCAATCGGCCGGAGCGCGCGTGCTCGCGGCCTGCTTCGTCATCGATCTGCCGGGGCTCGGCGGCGCCGCCCGCCTGCGCGCCGCCGGCACCGAGGTGCGCGCGCTGCTCGAGTTCTAGGAAGCATGTCCACGTTCGTGCTGGTGCACGGCGGCTGGCACGGCGCGTGGTGCTGGGAGCGCCTCACGCCGCTGCTCGAATCACGCGGACACGGCGTCGTTGCGCGGGATCTGCCCGCGATGGGAGCCGATCGCACCGACCCCGGGCAGGTCACGCTCGACCTGTGGGCGCGCGCCGTCGCCGGGCTGGTACGCGCGGCGGCCGAACCCGTGGTGCTGGTCGCGCACAGCCGCGGTGGCATCGTCGCGAGCCAGGCGGCGGAGCTGGCCTGTCGAGACATCCGGCGGCTCGTCTATCTCACGGCCTATCTTCTGCCGAGCGGCCGGACACTGGCCGCCGAGGCGCGCGCGGATGCCGAGTCGCTGGTCCCGGCCAACATGGTGCCCGCGTCGCCCGGCGTCACCTGCACGCTGCGCCCGCGGGTGGTGCGCGATGCGTTCTACGGACGGTGCGCGCCCGAGGACGCAGCCCGTGCCGAAGCGCGGCTCACGCCCGAGCCGCTCAAGCCGCTGGCGACGCCGCTCACGCTGGGCGGGCGCTTCGCGAGCGTGCCGCGCGCCTACATCGAGTGCGCGCACGACCGTACGATTTCGCTCGCGGCGCAGCGCCGCATGCAGGCCGCGCTGCCCTGCGACCCGGTGCACACGCTGGACAGCGATCACTCGCCCTTCTATTCGTGCCCCGCCGAGCTCGCGCGCGTGCTAGACGGATTGTGAGCGGATGTTGATCTCGATCTGGATG
>JBIOZI010000082.1:0-4112 GCA_044871085.1 Steroidobacteraceae bacterium
GCACCGCGTTGGTCCAGCCAAACCCGTCCTGCACGGGGTACTCGCCGCCGGCGCCGGCGCCGGCATCGCGCACGTTGTACTTCTCGACCAGCTTTCCCGTCTTGCAATAGACACGGGTGTTCTCGGCCACCCAGCCCGCGGCGATTTGCGCGGCCAGCTCGCGCTCGCCGTATTTGCGCAGTCCGCCGATGGCCATCCACTGCAACGGCGCCCAGCCGTTCGGCGCGTCCCACTGCTGCCCGGTGTCTTCGGTGGTGGTCGCGAGGCCGTGCGGCTGCAGCAGCCACTTACGGATCGCCAGCGCGACGCGGTGCGCGTGCTTGCGCCCGACCAGGTCGAAGTACAGTGGATAGGCGGTCGCGGCGGTCACGCGCGCGGCGCGGCGGCCGGCGCGCCAGTCGTAATCGACGAAGGCGCCGAGCCGCTCGTCCCACATCAGCGCGAGCATGGCCTGCCGGCGCGTTCGCGCGCGCGCGCGCATCTGCCGGGTGCAGTCGGCCCGGCGCTCGGCCTCGCAGCCGCGCGCGATGGTCGTCTCCAGCCGGTACAACAGGCTGTTCAGGTCGACCGGCGCGAAGTCGGTGGTGTGGATGGAGGTCAGTGTCTTTCCGTCCGCGAACCAGCGCGAGCCGAAATCCCAGCCGCTCTCGGCCGCCGCGCGCAGCTCGCGATAGGTCTCGGCCGCGGGGCGCGCGCTGCCGCGCGCGGTTTCGACGTCCTCGAGCCAGGCCTCGTCGCGCGGCGTCGCCGAATCGTCCCAGTACCGGTTCAGTATTGCGCCGTCGGCGAGCAGCACGACGCGGCGATACGCCGTGCCCGGGGCCGTTTTTTCCGCGCCGTCCATCCAGAACGCATGTTCGCGCTCGAGCTGCGGCAGGCGGCGCACGAGCGCTTGAATCCCGTCGTGCTCCGCCTGCAGCTCGACCATGGCGGCGAAGAACGGCGGCTGCGAGCGGCTGAGGTAGTAGCTGCGGCTGCCGTTCGGTATGTGCCCATAGCGGTCGATGAGACCGGCGAAGTTCTCGACCATGTCGGCGACGAGATCGTGACGGCCGCTGGTCTGCAGGCCGATCATGGTGAAGTACGAGTCCCAGTAGTACATCTCCCGGAAGCGGTCTCCCGGCACCACGTAGCGCCTGGTCAGCGGCAGGAGCGAGCCGGCGGGAGCCGCATCCGGAGCGCGCGTGAGCTCGGTCCACAGCCGCTCGATGTGCGTGCGCAGCTCCTCGCGCGGCGCGGTCTGGAAGTCGCCGCCCGCCGCCGCGGGAATGTCGAAGTTCGCCGCGACGAACTGCCCGAGCACGAACCCCGCGCGCCGCTTCTCGCTCTCGTAGCGCTCGAGTATCTGCGCGGGTGGATATTTTCCCGACGCGTCGGCGAACGTCTTGCTGTCCGGAAACAGCCGCGCGGACTGGACGCGCTCGAACAATTCTCCGTAGACCTGTGAGGGCGGCGGCGGCGGCTCGAGCGCGGCGGCAACGCCACACGCCAGATGCGCGACGAGCGGAATGAGCAGGGCCGCCGCACACAGGCGCGAAGTGACGCGGGTCATGCCAAACATTGTGCGCCCGTGCATCGCAACAGGCGTGCGCGGCTGCCTTGTATAGCCGTGCGCTGACGCGACGATGCGCGCGGTTTCCACATCCGCTGGTGGCTCGGGAGACCACACTTTCGCATTCGCCACCGCCTGACGGGGGAAGCATGAACACCTTTACTCTTTGCCGCGCCGGCCTGATCGCGGCAGCCATTTTCACAGCGACGTCGCGGGCGCAGGACGCGCCGCCACCGCAGCAGGACGACCAGAGCGATCAGAGCGGCCTCGACACCATCGTCGTCACCGGCACCGCGACCGCGGGCGGCGTGAAGAAGCTGGAGGCAAGCTACAACATCGTCACCGCGAACGAGGCCGAGATCCGCCGCGCCAACCCGAAGAGCACGGCGGATCTGCTCAAGATCTCACCGGGCATGTGGCCGGAATCCACCGGCGGCCAGACCGGAGCGAACATCGAGATCGCCGGTTTTCCCGGTGGCGGTGACGCGCCCTACTTCACGACGCTGCTCATGGGCTCGCCGCTGTACGGCATGCCGACGCTGTCGTTCTTCGAGACCACGACAGTCTTCAGGCTCGACGACACGGTGCGCTCGGTCGAGATCCTGCAAGGCGGACCGTCGGTGGTGTTCGCAGGCGGGCAGATGGGCGCGACGTCCAACTTCCTGCTCAAGACGGGTACCGACACGGCGGCCGGCAGCCTCGGCCTCACCTACGGCGACGAGAACCTGATGCGCGTCGACGGGTTCTATGGATTTCCGCTGGGTGGCGACTGGTACGGCAGCGTGGGCGGCTTCTGGCGCACGTCCGACGGCGTGCGCGATCCGCAGTTCGAGGCCGATGAAGGCGGCCAGCTCACCGCGACACTCAAGCGCGAGTCCGAGCGCGGCGACCTCCTGCTGTACGCGCGCTACCTCGACGACAAGAACCAGTTCATCACGCCGATTCCGGTCATCCAGCGCGGCCGCGACAACTTCAGCGCCTACCCGGGCTTCGATCCGCTCACGGCGACGTACAACAGCAATGCGATCCGCCGCGTGAATCTGCCCGGCTATCCGAATGGCGGCACCCGCGCGGACCTCGCGAACGGCCGCGGCGCGCAGATGGTGTTCCTCGGCGCCAACTACGACATCGACTTCGACAACGGCTGGTCCATCAGCGACAAACTGCTCTACAACGCGGGCGACGTCGACACCAACGCCTTGTTCTCGGGCACCAACCCCGCGACGCTCAACGACGAGCTGTACGTCATCTCCACCGACCTGGGCGGGCTCGAGCTGCCGGCCGGCTCCGCGACGGCGACGTTCGGCGGCGGCGGCGCGGTCGCGCCCGATCAGAGCGTGATCCACCAGGGCTGGTGGTTCATCCACAAGGAGCTCGCGAACCTCAACAACGACGTTCGCCTGAGCAAGGAGCTCTTCGACGGCAACACCCTCACGTTGGGCCTCTACCTCGCGTACTACGAGATGGACGACGAATGGGCGCTGGGCAACCAGATGCTGATGACCAACGAGCCCAACGCGCGGCCCATCACGGTGAGCTACGTCTCGGGCGGCCAGACGCTGCAGCGCACCGACGCGCAGGGGTTTCTCGACTACGGCTCGTTCAACATCACGGAGCGCGGCCACGCCTTCAATCAGGCGCTCTATCTATCGGATTCGTGGCGCATCGACAAATGGCTGCTGGACGCGTCGGTCCGCCATGAGAAACAGGAGGCCACCAATCGCGTCTGCAATCTGTCCGAGGTCGATCTCGACGGCAGCGCGCTCACGGTGTACGACAACGAAGTGCCGGTGTGCAACGGCACGCTGGACGTCACGGACTACGACGAATCGTTCACGTCGTGGACGATCGGGGCCAACTACAGCTTCACCGATTCGATGTCCGCGTACGCGCGCGTCAACCGCGGCGGCCACTTCCTCGACTTCGACAACGGCATCCGCGGTCACGCCACAGGCGAGACGCCGCCCATGCAGATCGTCCGCAACTACGAGGTCGGTTTCAAATTCGAAAACGACCTGATCTACGCCGACATCAGCGCCTACTTTCGCGACTTCACCGGCCTGCAATACACCCCCACCGACGACAACGGCGTTCCTCTGCCGGACGAGCTGCGCCTCTTCGGCTCAGAATCCAAGGGCATCAACTTCATCGGCGCGCTGACACCGGGCGAGAGCTTCCGATTTCAGGTGGTGGCCAACTACCTGGACGGCGAGTACACCGACTTCGACGCCTGCTTTCCGTTCAGCAACGTCGTGACCGGTGACGGCTGCGCGCCCGTCGAAGGCCGGCAGCTGCAGCGCCAGCCCAAGCTGCGCTACATGCTGACGCCCAGCTATCGCCTGCCCCTCGGGGGCAGCAGCGGCGACGAGCTCGAGGCATTCGTCACGTACACGCACGTGGGCGACCACACCCAGGACCAGTCGGGGCTGCAGCAACTCGGCTCGTATTTCACCTGGGACGTCGGCCTCAACGCGAACGTCGGCGAGAACTGGCAGTTCTCCCTGCGCGGCACCAACCTCACCGACGAGCTGGGCCTCACCGAGAGCAACTCCCGCATCTT
>JBIOZI010000083.1:0-8831 GCA_044871085.1 Steroidobacteraceae bacterium
CAGATGCGCGCGTTGACGGCGCCGGCGGGCACGGCCTGCGTGACCGAGCGCTGCGCCCACGCCGTCGACGTGACCTGCGTGTTGATCTCGGAGACTTCCGTTCCCGACGCATCGAGGAAATCGACGCCGACGCCGGCCCATGACGGCGCGCCCGCGACTTTTGCCCAATACGTGAACGTCAGAGACTGACCGGCCGTCACCGCGAAGGTGCCGGATCGATTGAGACCTCCCTGCGCCGTGCCGACCCGCGCGGCCTTGGCGCCGGAGTGCACGTCGGTGACGATCGCCACCGTGCCGCTGGGCGCCCAGCCGGCCAGATCGCTCTCGAATCCGGGATTGCTGCCGAGCGCGCACGATTGTGCGAACGCGGGGGAGGAAAGGGCGCCTGAAAAGCAGACGAGCGCCAAAGAAATCCATTTCTTCGTGTCCATACGTGCCTCGTTGTTGCAGCGTCCTGCTGCGTGCCGGCGAGGATACGCGAAGGTTTCCGTTCCCGATAGCGATGCCGGGCCGCCGCGCCGCCGGACGCCGCCGCGCATTATGTAGGAGCGGCGGCGGGGCCCGCGCCGGGGCATCGCCGCCCGGCGCGTCTAACTAGATCGCCCGCGCGGCGCGCGGGCTGCGCCTGCTACCTGCGCGCCACTTTCGACATCTCGCGTTCTAGGTCGTTCAGCAGCGACTGCACGTCGCCCTCGCCGGAATCCATGTCTTCCATGTTGATCGCGCCGTCCTCGTCCATGTCGATCTTGGTGATTCCGGGGTTCGCCTTCTCGAGCTCCTCGAGCAGGTTCTGCGCCTTCTGGTGCTCCAGCAGCAGCTTGCGGCTCTGCGCCACCAGCTTCTTGTGCTGCAGGCCCTGCAGGATGGTGAGCTGCAGCTCCTTCGGGTGGCACGGCTTCAACAGGAAGCGATACACCTCGCCCTCGTTGATGGCGCGCACCGCCGCTTCGAGATCCGCCTGACCCGAGAGGATCATGCGAATCGTGTTCGGCCACTTCTTGCGCACCTCGGAGAGGAACTGCGAGCCGGTCATGCCGGGCATGCGCTCGTCCGATACCACTACATCGATGTCGTGCCCAGCGAGGATCATGAGGCCCTGCTGCGCGGAATCGGCCGTGAAGATCTCGAACTGGGTGCGATCCAGGCTGCGCACCAGCGCCGAAGTGAGGTTGGGCTCGTCGTCGACGAGGAGTAGTTTGCTCTTTTCCATATTAATACCTTTAGTCGTGCACCATGACCGAGACCTTGATGGGCTCTGCGACGCCCACGCCGCTGGCGATGGTGCGCAATCGCCCCAGCAACGAACCGGTGATTTCGGCGCCCTTCGGCACCAGGCGGATGCCCTTGGTCGAGACGACATCGCCTTCGAGAAGCATGCCCACCGCGAGACCGTTGACGCCGACGGTGCGCGATTCGCGCCGGCCGCCGGCCGCGGTGGGCGTCGCCACCAGCGCTTCGATGGCTTCGTTCGGCAGGTGCGGCGCGTCCTTGTGGATCTGCTGTCCCGCGGCCCGCGACGAGCGGCCCTGGCTCACGAGCTGATCCATGCGCACGGCCGCCCACAGGATGGCCGAACCCAGCTGCTGCGCGTTCGCCGGCGCCAGGTCCTTCGGCGGCGTGCGCATCTGGCCCGCCACCATGGCGGCGACGTCCTCGAGCCGCGGAATCTGACCGAGTAGTTTGCCCCCGACCTCCGGATGCGATTCGTAGAGCCCGCGCTCCTCCTCGGTCAGCGGCTGGCCGCTGTACACCTTGGCGAGGGTCTCGGCGGGCAGGGTGATGCAGCCGAGCTGCGAGAGCATGGACGCGAGCTGGTATTTCCAGCCATGCGCCACCTTGAGCGCACCGCTCGCGGCGGCGGCGTACTTCTCGATCTGCGTGGCGCGCCGCTGCGCGGCCGGGTTGATCAGGCCGAGCACCTCGACGAGCACCCGCACCGTGGCATTGAGCGTGTTCTCGAGCAGGTGCTTCTCGGCATTCACGAGGCGGTACTGCTCGATGCCGCTGGTGCACACCTCGAGCAGTGTCTCCGGGCTGCACGGCTTCATGAGGAAGCGGAAAACGTGGCCCTCGTTCACGGCCGCCAGGGTCGAATCGAGATCGGCCTGGCCCGACAGCACCATGCGCACCGTCTGCGGCGAGATCTCGTTGACCTTGGCGAGGAAGCGCGCGCCGTCCATCTCGGGCATGCGCATGTCCGACACCACGACGGCGAACGGTCCCTTCGACTGTATGAGCGCGAGGCCGGCGGCCGCGCCGATCGCGGTCTCGATGTCGAGCCGGTTGCGCAGCTGGCGGCGGATGCCGTCGAGCACCAGCGGCTCGTCGTCGACGAACAGGACGCGGTCGCTCATTGCCTGGCATCCTTCGTCGCGGCCGCGAGGGCCTCGCGCCACTCGTTCCAACGGTCGATGCGCCCGTGCGCTTCGAGATAGGCGAAATTGAGGCCGAGCTCCGGCGCGCGCGGGTCGGACACCTCCGGGCAGTGGGCCAGGCGGTCGGCCACGTGCACCACGCCCGGCAGGCCGAAGGTCTCGTTGGGCCCCTGCGACGGATCCTCGTGGAAGGCGATGGCCTCCGCGATGGTGTTCGGCAGGCCCCACAGGCCGACTAGATAGGCACCGACGTCGGTGTGCGCGGCGCGCAGCTCCCGCATCTCGATCTGGTACAGCTCGCCGGGCCGCTTGGTGGCCTGGCGCAGCACGTTCGCGTACTGCTCCGGCAGCCCCATTGCGAGCACCAGCTTGCCGATGTCGTGCAGCATGCCGGCGAGGAATGCCGCGGCGACGTGTTCGCGGTCCATCTGCTCGGCGATGGCGATGCGATGGGCGGCCGCGGCCGTGCTGATGCTGTGCTGCCAGAGCGCGTCCATGCTGAAACCCGGCACCTTCGGCGGCTCGCAGTCGGAGAAGATGCCCTGGCCGAGCACCAGCGCCATGATGCGGTCGAGACCGAGCAGTGAGCCCGCGCGTGCCACGTCGGCCACCGGCTTCTGCAGGCCGAAGTAGGCGGAGTTCACCAGCTTGAGCAGCCGCGCCGTCATCGCCGGGTCGCGCGCGATGATCTTCGCGACGTCATCGAGGGTGGCGTTGGGGTGGCGCAGGGTTTCGACCAGCTGCTGGTAGGTGGCGGGCAGCGTCGGTAGTTTGTTGATGCGCGCGACCAGTCCCTTGACGGCATCGCTGCCGGCGAGGTCGCGCAGCGCGAATGCGCGGCTGATCGTGCCCTGGAGGATTTCCGCGTCGCAGGGTTTCGACAGGAACTGGTGCGAGACGCCGAGCGCCTTCATCACGGACTCGGTTTCGGCCTGCCCGGAGAGGATCAGGCGGATCGTCTCGGGATACTCGCGCTGCACCACTTCGAGCAGCTCGGCGCCGTTCATCCCGGGCATGCGCATGTCGGTCACGACGACTTCGCAGGGCTCGGCCTTGAGCGAATCGAGCGCCGCCTGCGCGCTGCCGACGAACTTCATGCTCCACTCATTGCGCTTCGGCCTGAGCATGCGCTTCAGGCCCTCGAGCACGCGGGGTTCATCGTCGACGAAGATGACGCGGATCTCGTTCACGCGGCGGCACCGGCGGCCGGCTCGGCCTCCGCGTTGCTGCCGCCGATCGGCAGCCGGATGATGAACGTGGTGCCGGCGCCGGGCGCGCTCTGCACCTTGATGGAGCCGCCGTGCTTGTCGACGATGACGTTGTGGGCGATGGCGAGACCCTGGCCCGTGCCCTTGCCCACTTCCTTGGTGGTGAAGAACGGATCGAAGATGCGCGACTGGATGTGCGCGGGCATGCCGCAGCCGCTGTCGGTGATCTCGATCACGGCGTGGTCGCCGTCCGGACGCGTACGCACGCGGATCTTGCCCTTGCCCTTGCCGCCGTCACCGACCACGTCGGCGATGGCGTGCGCCGCGTTCACGATGATGTTCAGCACGACCTGGTTGAATTCCGCCGGCGAGCAATGGACCGCCGGGAGGCTGCCGTCGAGATCCGTCTCGATCTCCGCCACGTACTTCCACTCGTTGCTCGCGACCGTGATCGTGCTCTGGATCGCGCGGTTGAGGTCGGTCGCGGTCTTCTCGCGTGCCGGGTGCGAGAACTCCTTCATCGCGCGCACGATCTTCGCGACGCGGTCCACGCCTTCCAGCGACTGGTTGAGCGCGCGTGGGATCTCCTCCTTGAGGTAGTCGAAATCCGCATCCTGGAGCAATTTGCTGGCCGGGTCGCCGCCCACGTCGACCAGCTGGCCGAGCAGGGCGTCGAGCTCGCCGAAGGATTCCTTGAGGAAGCGCAGGTTGTCGCCGACGTACTGCGTCGGCGTGTTGATCTCGTGCGCGATGCCGGCCGCGAGCTGGCCGATGGCCTCGAGTTTCTGCGCCTGGCGCAGGTTGTCCTCCAGGCGGTCGCGCTCCTCGAGCGTCTGCTTGAGCATCGAGATGTCGGTGACGCATCCTTCCCAGCCCTCGAGCGTGCCCGACGCGTCGTAGAGCGGCGCGGCGTTGATGAGCACGTGCAGCTCCCCGCCGCGGCTGTCGCGGATCATCGTTTCCCAGCCCTCGACCATGCGCTGGCGCGACATGAGGTCGAGGAAGTGCGCCCGCTTGCCGGGCTCGAACAGCAGATCGAGGAAATTGATGGTGGCGACCGCATTGCCCCGCGAGCCTATGAGCTTCACGAACGCCGCGTTCGCGGTCTTGAGCACTCCGTCGTGGTTGGCCGTGAACAGCGCGACGGGCACGTTGTTGAACAGATCCTGGTAGCGACGCGTGGCGCGCACCAGGTCGCGGTGGAAACTGTTGCGCTCCACCGAATACGAAACGATGCGCGAGAGCATGCCGGCGTTCACGCGGCGTTTCTCGAGATAGTCCTGTGCGCCTTCGCGCACCGCGAGCAGGCCCTGCTTGTAGTCGTCGGAGCCGGTGAGCACGATGATCGGCGTGAGGTCGGCGACGGCCTTCAGCGCGCGCAGCGCCTGCAGTCCGGTCGCATCGGGCAGGCCGAGATCGAGCAGCACGAGATCGTACTCGGCGGTCTGCAGGCGTTGGGCGGCCTCCGCGGCGGTCTGCACCCAGTCGCTCGACACGTCGTTGAGCCCCGCATCCTTGAGGTGGCGCTCGACCACGCGCGCGTCGGCGGGATTGTCCTCGACTAACAACAACCGGATGTTTTTCAGCTGCTCGACTTCGTTGGTGCTCATCGGCGCACTTTCTGCCTTCGGTTTGCGGGACGAATATCCATCGCGTTGGCGCGCGCATCCCGGCACTACGCCACACGGTGACATATCGGCTTCCAGGGCCAATTCCTTAAGGAATGGCGGCTATTTGCCGCATCCGGCGACCCCCATCACATATCGGCCGCGGGAACTGCGCCTAAACCCTACGGGCCGCGAATTTGCGCGCGCGTTCACGACGTTTTGTCATGCGCCTATCCAGACTCCGCGTGCGTGGCCGATTCCGTAAACCGGTGCACATGAGCAATCTGGTGGAAAAAATTCTGATGCAGGCGGCGTCGGCGAGTCCCGGCAACGAGACTTTGTTCGAGCTCGCGCCGGTTGCGTCATTCGTATTCGCCGCAAACGGGCAGGTAGTCGCGGCCAACGCGGCCGCGCACCGCTTGTTGCACTGCGCGCCCGGCGCCATCGTCGGGCAATCGGCCGCACTTTTTTTCCCGGAACTGTGGCGCGGGTCCGCGCGCGCGTCCGTCGAGGTCACCGACCCGGATCTGCCGCTGCGCATCGCCGCGCGCCGCCCCGATGGCGGCAGCGTGCGCGCCCGCCTGCGCATGGTGCAGATCGGCGGCGCGGACCAGCCGCGATTCCTGGCCACGCTCGAGGACCTGACCGAATTCGAGGCCGAGCGGGCGTCGAGCGCCGCCGAAGTCGTCGCGGCGAACAAGGAGTTCGAAACCTTCATCGACGTGGCCGCGCACGACCTGCGCGCGCCGCTGCGCATCCTCACGGGTTTCACCGAGGCGCTCGAGGACGAATGCGCCGCGATGCTCAACGACGAAGGCCGCACCTTCCTCAAGGAGATCCTCGGCGCCGGCACGCGCATGGAGGGCCTGATCGACGGTATGCTCACGCTGGCGCGCTCCGGCCGCACGGAGATGGCCTGCGAGAGCCTCGATCTCACGACATTGGTGGAGCTCGTGTACTACGAGCTGCGGCACTCGGACTCGCGCGAAGTCGACGCGCAGGTGGACCCGGACCTCAACACCTGGGGTGACGTGCGCCTCATGATGACGGTGTTGCGTGCGCTCATCGGCAACGCGTGGAAATTCACCGCGCGCACCGTGCCCTCCATGGTCCGCTTTCACTCCGAGCAGCGCGGCGGCGAGACCTGGCTGTGCGTGACCGACAACGGCGCGGGCTTCGACATGGCGCACGCAGGCCGGCTGTTCAAGCCGTTCACCCGGCTGCACCGGCAGGATGAGTTTCCAGGCCACGGCCTCGGGCTCGCGACCGTTCACTGCATCGTGCGCCGCCACGGCGGCAAGGTGGAAGCCCAGGCGGCGCCGGGGCAGGGAGCGACGGTGCGCTTCTGGTTGCCGCCCAGGCCCGCCGACTGAGAACTGGCGCACGCCGCCACGCCACAGTTGCGTCGCGCGCCACAGCGCAATGCCGCGCCACGCTGGTGCGCTCCCGCCCGATGCGTTTTGTTAGACGTGGCGCACATTTCATCCGCGGAATCGTTGATCCAGGCGCGAAGTCCTAGGACATACCATTTGCAAGAATTGCCGCCATGACACGGATAAACGCAGGATCGTTCGCGGCGCTGGCCGCTTTTTCCACCGGCGCGTTCGCGCAGTCGACCGACGACGGCGCGCCCATCGCGCCGTTCCTCGTCGACGCCGACAAGATCTCGACCGGCGACACGGCGTGGATGCTCACGTCAACCGCGCTCGTGCTGCTGATGACACTGCCGGGGCTCGCGCTGTTCTACGGCGGCATGGTGCGCAAGAAGAACCTGCTGTCGACCATGGCACAGAGCTTCGCGATCGCCTGCCTCGTGACGGTGCTCTGGGTGCTGGTCGGCTACAGCCTCGCATTTACTTCGGACTCACCGTGGATCGGCGGCCTGTCGCGCTTCGCGCTCGAGGGCCTCTACTATGCCAAGGGTGGTCAGGTCTCGGTGTCGCACCTGGCGCCGACGATCCCCGAATCCGTGTACATGATGTTCCAGCTCATGTTCGCGATCATCACGCCCGCGCTCATCACCGGAGCCTTCGCCGAGCGCATCAAGTTCTCCTCGATGCTCGTGTTCATGGCGTTGTGGTCGCTATGCGTCTACGCGCCCATGGCGCACTGGGTGTGGTCGCCGGACGGCTGGCTCGCGACGCTCGGCGTGCTCGACTTCGCCGGCGGCACCGTGGTGCACATCAACGCCGGTGTGACCGGTCTCGCGTGCGTCATCATGCTGGGCGAGCGCAAGGGCTACGGCACGGACCCGATCTTTCCTCACAATCTCGCACTCACCATCACCGGTGCCGCACTGCTGTGGGTGGGCTGGTTCGGCTTCAACGCCGGCTCCGCGCTGTCGGCCGACGGGCGCGCGGGCCTGGCGTTCGCGAACACCCACTGCGCCGCGGCCACCGCCGCGCTCACGTGGATGGCCATCGAGTGGGCGGCGCGTGGCAAGGTCAGCGTGCTCGGCATCGCCTCGGGCGCCATCGCCGGCCTGGTTGCGATCACCCCCGCGTCCGGCTATGTCGGCATCGGCGCTGCGCTGGTCATCGGTGTGGCCGCGAGCCTCGCGTGCTTCGGCGCGGTCGTCGGGCTCAAGTCCTGGTTCGGTTACGACGATTCCCTCGATGCGTTTGGCATCCACGCGGTCGGCGGCATGGTGGGGGCGTTGCTCACGGGCGTGTTCGCCTCGGCGACGATCGGCGGCGTGGAAGGCAACATCACGGCGCAGCTCATCGGAATCGGCGCCTGCGCCGCCTACGCGCTGGTAGTCAGTCTCATCCTGCTGATGCTCATCTCGGTCACGATCGGGCTGCGGGTCAGCGAAGAAGCGGAGGCGGCGGGCCTCGATGTCAGCACTCATGGAGAGAGCGTGGAGTGAATCCATGAGTCATTCCGTCAGTACGGGTGAGCGCCTGCGCCGCGCCACGCAGCTGTGGCACGCGTTCCTGGCGGTCACCGGCCAGCGCTTCGAGCTCGCGCAGTTCCTCAAGGATGCGAGCCTCGAGAAGCAGATCGTCGCCGGTGCGCTCGCCAGCGGCGACACGAAGCTCGCAGGGCTGGCGCAGGAGTGGCTGCACGGCACCGGGCAACCCGTGCCCGTGACGTCCGGCTCGCGGGCGGCGGCCGCGCCGAGGCCGGCTCCACTCGGTCCGGAAGAGCCGGCGAAGCCGCCGCGCTATCTACGCGGCGTCAGGTAGTGTCTACAGGCGCTGGCGCGCCACGCCGGAAATCGGCGCCGACCGTGAGCATTCCGGAAAGAACCCAGCCATAAAAAAACGCCGCGCGGATGCGCGGCGTTCTTCTTACGGGCCAATCTCGAAAGAGCGGAGCTCTTACTTCGAGATCGAACGGCGGAACATCCGGTCGATCTTCTCGTTGGTCGCATCGCAGCACGACTGCGAAGCCTGCGCGGCGGCGAGCGCCTGATTCGCAGCACTCTGGGCACCGCTGGCGGTGGACGAAGCCGACTGGGCGGCGGCATTGGCGGCGTCAGCCGAGCTCTTGGCAGCGGCGAGATCGGCCTGCAGGCGGCTCACCTGCTGTTTGAGGTTATCGACGTCGGCTTGCAGAGGCTTGAGGTCCTGGCAGCCGGCCAACATGGTGAACGCTGCAACGGCAGCAACCTTGATAATCGCACTCTTCATAACGAT
>JBIOZI010000084.1:0-8480 GCA_044871085.1 Steroidobacteraceae bacterium
CCTGGGATAAGATGCCCGGACCTGGGCTGCATCAAACTGAAACGCCAGTGAGGCCGAGCCGATGTCCAATGGAAAGACGGGACAGGTTTCGATGGAGCGCGACGGTGTGAAATACGTCGGCTATTACTTCATCGAAAACGATGTGATCAAAGTGTCCACCGAGACGGGCACCATGAGCCGCCCGATCCGCGGCATGCCCGCGAAGGAGCTCGCCCAGCAGCTGCTGGCCAAACTGGTCCACGAAGAAATCAAGAGCCTCAGGTAGGCAGACGCGCCGTGACCAGGTGACCGTGCACGTCATCGCCTCGCTCCTTGCGCAGCACGACCGGTTCGATTTCGGGCGTCTCGAACCCGGCGCCGTTCAACGCTTCGACCAGATAGCTCGCGCGATGCTGATAACGCCCGTGCGGCTGGAGCTGGTAGCGATGCGGTGAGTCGTCGGGCGCGGCCTCCACCGTGAACGCGAATATGCCTCCCGGTCGCAGGCAGGTGGCGGCGGCGGCGGCGGCCTCTTCCAGCGCGCCGAAGTACACCAGCGTGTCCGCGCAATTGACGACGTCGAAGGCGGTGGGACGTCCGCGCATGCAGGCGCACAGCTCCGCCTCGATGAGCTCGTCGTAGATTCTGCGCTCACGTGCCTTCGCAAGCATCCCGGCCGACAGATCGACACCGACCAGCGTTTTCGCGGTGGATCGCAGCAGCAGGCCGCACAGGCCGGTACCACAGCCCGCGTCGAGCACGTCGAGCACGCCCTCGCCGAACTTCTTCACGCGCTCGGCCAGCGCCGCCGCCAGCAGGCTCGGCGCGGCGTAGCCGAGCTCCTGGAGGCTCTCGTCGAACGAGTTGGCGAAGCCGTCGAACAGCCCGGAGACATAGCGGTCATCGGCGCGCTCCGGCACGCCCTGCCCCGACGTGGCCGCGGCCATGTGGAGCGCGCACGGGTGGTTCGGCTCCACTTCGAGCCACTTTCGATACACCTCGGCGGCTTGTTCGATCTCCCCCATCCGGTAGAGCAGCAATGCGAGGTGCTCGTAACCGGCCATGAAGCGCGGGTTCGAATCGAGCACGTTGCGGAAACTCTTGAGCGCATCCATGGGCCGGCGTTTGCGTCGGAGCAGCACGCCCAGGTTGAACCAGGCCTCGGTCATCTGGGGATTGAGATTCGTCGCGCGGGTGTAGGCCGCCTCGGCCTCGTCCTCCCGGCCTTCCGCGAGCAGCAGATTCGCGAGGTTGTTCCACGCGTGGGGATTCGTCGGCACGATCTTGAGCGAACGCTGGATGAGCTCGACCGCCGCGGGCTTGCGTCCCTGGTGCATGCGCAACATGCCGAGGAAGTGCATTGCGTCGGCGTCGCCGGGCCGCGCGCGCAGCAGCACCATGTAGGCGGCCTCGGCTTCGGCGAGCCGCCCCGCCTTGTGGAGCTCTATCGCCTGCTCGATCTTCGACACTTTGCCGCGTGCGGTATTCATGTTGGGATTGGGAGCCGCCCGTTGCAGATCTTCGGCGGCACGCAAGCGGTGACGATACGCTAAGCGGGTCAAAAATCCACCGCGGGGTCGCCACGTGAAATTCGAAATCGACTTCGGCAAGGCGCCCGGCGGTGCCGCGCGCCGCGACGCCGAGCACCCGTTCGAGATCCTCGTGATGAGCGCGCTTTCCGGCGGCTCCGGCCCGGCAGCGGGGGAACCCGGAACGCGGCTCGCGGCGCGTGCCGTGGATCTCGACAATTTCGATGCCGTGTTCGCCGCGCTTGGTCCGCGCCTCGCGCTCGAACTACCCGCGCTCGGCGGTGCGCGCGTGCAGCTCGAGTTCGAGAGCCTCGACGATTTCCATCCAGATGCCCTGTTCCGCCGCTGCGGGCTGTTCGCGGCGCTCAAGGAACGGCGCGCGCGCCTCGCCGACCCCGCGACCTTCCGCCAGACCGCCTCCGAGATGCTCGACACCGCGCAGCAGGATGCGCCGCTCGCGGCCGGCGCGGTGCCGGATGGCGAGCGCGCGATGTTCGAGCGGCTGCTCGGCGCGAGCCCTGCCGCGAGCGCCGGTGCGGCCGGCGCCGCACCCGCGACCTCGCAGGCCGCGGTGGTGCAGAAGCTCATCAGCCGCGTCGTGGCGCCGCACATCGTTCAGGACGTCGCGCCCGAGCAGCAGCGCTACCTCATCGCGCTCGACGCGACCGTTTCCGGCCTGATGCGCGCCATCCTGCACGCGCCCGCCTATCAGGCGCTCGAAGCCGCCTGGCGCTCGCTGCGCGCGCTCATCGATGAAACCGGCGGCGGCGAGGAAGTGAAGGTCTTCGTGCTCGACGTGGGCCGCGTGCGCGCGCTGGCGCAGATCGAGCGCGCCGGCGATGCGCTTTCCGGGTCGCCGTTGTTCGAGGCGCTGGTCGGCCGCGGCGAGAGGTCGGCGGACGCGCGGCCGTACGCCCTGATCGTCGGCGACCTCGAGTTCGGACCGGCCGCCGAAGATCTGCGCCTGCTGTCGGTGCTGGGCTCGCTGGCACGACGCGCGGGGGCGGGTTTCGTGGCCGCCGCCAGGCCGACGCTCGCGGGCTGTGCGGGGTTCTCCGGCGCGCCCGACGTCTCGGCCTGGAGCCTCGCGGCGCCCGATGCGCAGGCATGGCGGGCGCTGCGCGCGCAGCCCTTCGCCGCATCGGTGGCGCTGGCCGGGCCGCGCACGCTGGCGCGCCTGCCCTACGGCCGTGCCTTCGACGCCATCGACAGCTTCGCGTTCGAGGAGCTCGACGCCGGGGCCGGGCACGAGGCGCTGCTGTGGGCCAACCCGGCGTTCGCGCTGGCGCGGCTGCTGGTGCGGTCGTTCCTCGAGGACGGCTGGGACATGCAGGCCGGCAGCCAGCTCGAGCTGGCCGATTTCCCGGCGGTGGTGCGCCACGACGGCGACGCCCGCGCGCTGCAGGCCTGCGCCGAGACCTATCTACCCGAACGCGCCGCGGAGAAACTGCTGTCGCTGGGCCTGGTACCGCTATTGAGCCACGAGCAGCGGCCCGCGGTGCGGCTCATGCGCCTGCAGTCCATCGCGCACCCGCCGGCCGGCCTCGCCGGCCCGTGGGGCTAGCTAGCCGCCGACTGCGAGCTGCGTGCGCACGCCGGGCATCGACTGGGCCTGGTACTGCAGCTGCACCGCGCCGTGCTCGCCGCCGAAGCCCAGCTCCTTGAGGAAGCCGTTGACCAGCGTCTGGGTTGCGAGCATCGAGATGATCTCCTGCACCTCGATCTGCGAGGCGTAGGGCTCGGTGCGGATGTATTCGTGCGGGTTGAGCGGCGCGCCGCCCATCGCACCGTGCGTCGCCAGGAATTTCTTGATCTTGAACTGGACGCCCGGCTCGGCGACCAGGCCGGTGTTGCCGAAGCTGAAGCCGGTCGGAATGCCGAGTGGCCCGAGGCAGTTCCAGCGGCAGGCATCACGCATCGCATGGTGCATGCGCGACAGCTCGGCCACCTTGCGCGTGGCGATGACGTCGCGCGGGTCGGGCGGCCGCTTGACCGCTTCCTTCCACTCCGCCGTGTCCTGGATGAAATACGAGAATTTCTCGTCGCGCACCACGTGCAGCGCGCGCTCGACGTTGGACGGAACGCGGTCGATGGCGTTCTTGCCGAAATAATCGAAGCCGACTTCAACCGCCGCGCGGACCATCTGCAGCGCGACCAGCGTCGGAATGCCGGCACTTTCGGTGGCGATCTGGTTGGCGTACTGCGCGGCCGTCTTCTGGATGGCGCGGCGCACCGCGTCGAACAGCACCATGCCGTGCACGGTGATCTTCTCTTCCTTGAGCTTGCGCGCCACGTAGATGGCGGCCGCTCCGCCGCGGCTGTGTCCGCCGAGCAGGATGCGCATCTTTGGATACTTGGCACGATCCGACTTGATGAACTGCAGGATGGTCTCGCCGATCATCCACGTCTCGAGTCCCTGCAGCGTCGGACCACGCAGGTACTCGACCCGGTCGCCATTCTGCTTCTTGAGCTGCATGCAGAAACCGCGCTGCATGTCGCGCTCGTAGTCGTTCCAGTTCTCCGGACCCGTGCCATCGATCAGATAGAGGCGGTAGTTCATTTTGAATTGCTCGAGGTCGATGTTCGGCGGTCGCACGCCCGGCGCGCGCCCAGAAAGGGTGGCAGCCGCGCGAGCATCACTCGTCCCGCGTCCGCGCCGGTGTGAAGAGCGTCACTGTTCCGAATTTGACATCTTCCACGCACGCCCCGCAGCACGCCCGGGATCGCCAGGCGGAATTTCCGCGGCAGCCGTCACCGGCTGCCTCGATGGGGTATACGCACATCCGCGCGCATCGGATGCGCGCGGATGTGCCCGCGCTCACTCGAAACCGTATTTGAAATCGCTGTCGGCCACGCTCACGTGCACGCGCGCGATGGGCTGCCCTTCCATCATGCGCTTGAGGAACTCCTCGCTGATCTTGGGCAACACGGTGTTGGTGAGGATGGTGTCGATCATGCGGCCGCCGCTCTCGACCTCGGTGCAGCGGCTCGCGATGAGCTTGATCACCGCGTCGTCGTACGTGAACGGCACCTTGTGGTTCTCGCGGATGCGCTTCTGGATGCGACCGAGTTGCAGCCGCGCGATGGAGCCGATCATCTGGTCGTTGAGCGGGTAGTAAGGGATCACCACCAGGCGGCCGAGCAGCGCCGGCGGGAACACCTTCAGCAGCGGCTCGCGCAGCGCCTTTGCGATGCCTTCCGCATCCGGCATCAGCGTCGGGTCCTTGCAGAGGTTGGAGATGAGCTCCGTGCCGGCGTTGGTGGTCAGCAGTATGAGCGTGTTCTTGAAGTCGATCTCGCGGCCCTCGCCGTCTTCCATCCAGCCCTTGTCGAACACCTGGAAGAAGATCTCGTGCACGTCCGGATGCGCCTTCTCCACTTCGTCGAGCAGCACGACGCTGTACGGCCGGCGGCGCACGGCCTCGGTGAGCACGCCGCCCTCGCCGTAGCCCACGTATCCGGGCGGCGCGCCCTTGAGCGTGGATACGGTGTGCGCCTCCTGGAACTCGCTCATGTTGATGGTGATGACGTTTTGCTCGCCGCCATAGAGCGCTTCGGCGAGCGCCAGGGCAGTCTCCGTCTTGCCGACACCGGAGGTGCCCGCCAGCATGAAGACGCCGATGGGCTTGTTGGGATTGTCGAGCTTCGCGCGCGAGGTCTGGATGCGCTTGGCGATCATGTCGAGCGCGTGACGCTGCCCGATGATGCGGCCCTCGAGCGTGTCGGCGAGCTTGAGGATGCTCTCAACCTCGTTCTTCACCATGCGGCCCACCGGAATGCCGGTCCAGCTCTCGACCACCGATGCGACGGCCTGGTGATCCGCGGTCGGCAGGATCAGCGGCTTCTCGCCCTGTAGTTTGCTGAGCTCGCCCTGCAGCTGCTTGAGCTCCGTGAGCAGCGCCGCGGTGTCGGGCGGCGGCGCGGGGGTCTTCTCCGCGCCTTCGACCTTGCCGGTGGCGCCGCGCAGCTTGCCGCGGATGTCGAGAATCTTGTCGACCAGCGCCTTTTCGGCATTCCAGCGCGTCTCGAGCTCCGTGAGCTGCGCCTTGTTGGTCGCCAGCTTCTCGTTGGCGGCATTCGCCCGCTCCACCGTGTCCACGCCCACGGCCGTCTCACGGCCGATGATGGCGAGCTCGGTCTCGAGCGCCTCGATGCGCTTGCGGCAATCCTCCACTTCGGGCGGCACCGCGAACTGGCTGATGGCCACACGCGCGCAAGCCGTGTCGAGCAGGCTCACGGCCTTGTCGGGCAGCTGGCGCGAGGGGATGTAGCGGTGCGACAGCCGCACCGCGGCGTCGAGCGCCTCGTCGAGCAGCTGCACCTTGTGATGCTTCTCCATGGTCGAGGCGATGCCGCGGATCATGAGGATGCACTTGTTCTCGTCGGGCTCGGCCACCTGCACCACCTGGAAGCGCCGCGTCAGCGCGGGATCCTTCTCGATGTGCTTCTTGTATTCGGCCCAGGTCGTCGCGGCCACGGTGCGCAGCGTGCCGCGCGCCAGCGCGGGCTTGAGCAGATTGGCCGCGTCGCCCGTGCCGGCGGCGCCACCGGCGCCCACCAGCGTGTGCGCCTCGTCGATGAACAGGATGATGGGCTTGGGCGAGGCCTGCACTTCTTCGATGACGCTGCGCAGGCGCTGCTCGAACTCGCCCTTCATGCTGGCACCGGCCTGCAGCAGGCCGACGTCGAGCGTACGCAGCTGGACATCCAGCAGCGGCGGCGGCACTTCCCCCGCCGCGATTTTCATCGCGAAGCCTTCCACCACCGCCGTCTTGCCCACGCCGGCCTCGCCGGTGAGCAACGGGTTGTTCTGGCGGCGACGCATGAGGATGTCTATGACCTGGCGGATCTCCTCGTCGCGCCCGACGATCGGATCGAGCTTGCCGGTGCGCGCCTGCTCGGTGAGATCGACGGTGAAGCGCTTGAGTGCCTCCTGCTTGCCCATGGCGGCCGGCGCGATGGCATCGCTGGCCTCTCCCGGCGCGCCGTGCGCGCCAACGGCCGTGCCATCCTGCGCGGCCATCCCCGACTCGGGCGACTTCGCGCAGATCTTGTCGAAATCGTCGGTGAGACCATCGAGCTTGATGCGTTCGAATTCCTTCGACATCGCGTACAGCACGTTGCGCAGGTTGGCCACGGTGAGCATGGCGACGACGACGTGCCCCGTGCGCACCTGCGACTCGCCGAACTTCAGCGTCGACCACACCCACGCCTGCTGGATCGAATCCTGGATGTGCGGCGAGAGGTCCGAGATCGAAGTGGCGCCGCGCGGCAGCCGGTCGAGCGCCTGCGTCATGTCGCTGGCGAGCCGCGCCGCGTCGATGTTGAAGCTGCGCGCGATGCAATGCAGGTCGGAGTTCTGCAGCTGCAGTATCTGGTGGAACCAGTGCAGCATCTCGACGTACGGATTGCCCCGCAATTTGCAGAATACGGTTGCACCCTCGATCGCCTTGTAACCAAGGCTGTTGAGTTTGCCGAACAATTTAACCCGGCTGATGTCGCCCATTTTTTTTCTCTCCTGATTCCGTTCGTGTCGACGTCACGCGTACCAGCGGTCGTCTCCCTGCAAGACCACTTCGTCGGCCTGCATGTGCTTGACTCCGAGCCAGGTGGTCCAACCCAACTTGCCCGATTGGCCAAGCGTCATTCCCGGCACGTCGACGTCGGTGAGCAACAGCCGCACCTGCCAGGCCCATTCATCGTTCGTGTACATCTGCGTCAGCGCGCGCAGCTCGCGCAATCCCCGCGACCCCGGCAGGAAGTCGACGAACGAGGCCAATGACAGCGGCCCGATGACGATCTCGAACTTGTGCTGGCACTGCCAGGACGAGGACCCGAGCGTGGCACCGCCACCGAGCTGCGCGTAGTCGGCCATGCGTCCCAGCCGGCAGAACGAGTCGGGCGGGACGTCGAGCCACGCGCCGACGAACTGCTTGATCTCGAGTGGCAGCTCGAAGTAATCCGCCAGGATCGCTTCGAGGCCTTCCGCCGAACGGCAGTTCGGCGCGAAGCGCCCGCAGCGCTGTAGTTTGGCGTAGTCGATCACGTCGTCGCGCCCGCGGGCCGACTGGGCCGCGATTCCGATCAGCGCGCCGAGATACGTGACGAAGCGGTCGTTCTGCGGACGGTCGAAATTCGAGGCCGGATCGCTGTTGGCCCACGCGCGGTGGAACAGCGTCGTCATGCGATGCTGCAGCATGTTGACGAAATCCTTGACGGTCGGATCCTCGCCCTGGCGCTGGCGCTCGCGCGCGAACTCCGTCAGGTGCAGCGGCAGCGCGCCGTTCGGGCCGAACAACCCGAAGGTGTACTGCTGCAGCACCGGTTGCGCGCCTTCCTCCTGCCCGAAGCTCTCGACTTCGGACGGCGCGAAGATCAGATACGGCGGCTGCGCGAGCCGGACGCGCTCGTCGGCGACCTTGCGCGTCTCGCCGAGGCGCGGCAGCTCCGCGTTGCTCTGCTCGAGCAGGCGCAGCGCGGCGAACAGCGTGAAGCGCGACGGCTTCTCCCGCAGCGTCGCGAGCGCGCCTACAAGATCTGTCGATTGCCCAGCCGGACCGGCCACTGCTTGACCTCGCCGCGCTTCTGCGAATGCAGGCGCAATTGGGTGAATGAGTTCATCGAGACGTAGCGTGGGAAAAACCGCTCGAGCACCGAGCTCAGCAGCAGGATACCCGTGCCTTCGAAGGCATTGTCGTCCATCGTGATGTCGATCTCGAGACCGCGCCCGTAGCTGATCGGGCCCTTGATCGGAATGCGCCGGACCACCGGGCGATGCGCGATGTTGCGCACGCCGTCGATCTGCCGGTTCAGCGACGCGTCGTTGCTGTCGGAATACAGCGAGAGCATCTCGCGCAGCAGCTCGGCGCCGCCCTGCGGATTGGTATCCGCGAGCGATAGATAGTTGAGCGTCAGGTGACTGATGAGCTTCCAGGCCGTGTCGCCGAACGCCGGCGAGGTGCGCGGGTAGGT
>JBIOZI010000085.1:0-9387 GCA_044871085.1 Steroidobacteraceae bacterium
CCGGAGCAGGAAAGAAGCGACGCGGATCCTCGCGACGCCGAGACCGGCGAGCTCGCGAAGCGGCAGGGTCCCCGGAGCATAGAGGATGTTTATCGGGCCGAGGGCGAGGTACCGCCGGATGGTCGCCGGCTCCCACAAGAAAATGGGGTAGACGCAATCAGCACCGGCATCGAAGTATTTCCGGGCACGCTTCAGTCCTTGTTCGACGTCGCCCTTGTGATAGTGGACGTCGACGCGAGCGTTGATGACCGGGTCGAAGCCACGCGCACGCGCCGCCGACTTGATTGCGGCGATGCGTTCTGCCTGTTGATCGGCGTCAACCAGCACGCCCGCACGATGGTCCGTGTCTTCGAGGTTCACCCCACAGGCGCCCGCCGCGACGAGGCGATCGACGAATTCTTCGGGCGCCAGTCCGTACCCATCCTCCAGGTCTGCAGTGACCGGCAGTGTCACGGCGTCGCAGATGCGCCGAAGCGCGCCGAACGCGACATCGGCTGGAAGGTGGCCGTGGTCCTCATAACCATTCACGGGCGCGAGTGCGTTGCTCGCCGTGGCAATGGCACTCACGCCGGCGGATTGAACGACCAGTGCGCTCGTCGGGTCCCAGATGTTCGCGAGGATCAGTGGATCGCCTGGGACATGCAGCTTGCGCAGCTTCCCGGCGTCCGCGGCAATGTCGTGTCCACTCGTCGTCGTTCGCTTGCTCATGACGCGACTTCATCCTCTGTGATGGTGAAGATGCCGCGCCGCCCCGTGAGTAATGGCATGGTACGCCGTGCGGCGTCATCGACGTGGATGCGGGGATGCGGCGGAGGTTCGTTTTCGAAGAACGTTTCGGGGCCGTAGAAAAGCCCATACCGCAGCACGGTGCCGCCGGCCGCGATGACGCCATTCTCGTGGGCGTCGAGGACGGGTCCGGTTCCGGGCCCGCTGCGCCACGCGATGCTCTGGGCGAGCAGGCCCGAAGCATTCGATGCCCGCGCCGCCGCCAGCAGATTCCGAGTCCCCTCGCTCCGGACTCGATTGTTGCGCGGCAGGAAATCGTCCAGGTCTTCGAGCCGGTCCGGCAGGTCGGTCACCTGGTGAACGACGACATCAGGTTGAAAGTTCCTCACCGCTTCCACGAGCGCCTCATTGTCGAAGACGTCACACAGCACTGGAGTGACGCCGGCGGCGTGTAACCCCTCGAGCTTCGTCCGGGACCTGGTCATCGCCGCAATGACATGGCCATCCGCCAGCATGAGGCGGAGCAGTCGAGTGCCGATGACGCCGGTCGCGCCCGCCAGGAAGATTCTCATTGTTGTTCTCCTCGCAAGACCTCACTCCGACGCCCTTCGTGCCGACCGTCGTTTGCCGGAGCGTGAAGCAGTACGGCGGTTGGTGGGTTTGGGCTTCAGCAGCCTGGCCATGCTGGCCGCGAAGTCGCGCATGGAAAGCGGCTTCTGCAGAACCTCGTCCGCTTCGCCTTGGGTTTCGCCCAGGTAGCCGCTCATCAGCACGACGGGCATGGAGGCACGCATGCTGCGCACCTCACGAATCAGGGCGGAGCCCGACATTTCCGGCATGCGCTCATCGGTGATCAGCGCGTCGAAGCGCTTCGGGTCTGCGCGGAAGGCGGCGAGCGCCGCGCTGCTGGAGGTGAATCCAACCGTCGAGTAGCCGAGCTCCTCGAGCGTACGGGAAGCGATCCGCACCAGCGGCTCCTCGTCGTCGACGATCAGCACACGCTGGCCTGCGCCGCGCGGCAGATCCAGCTCTTTTTCGTCGTCAGGCGCGGCGACATCCCCGCTACGCGGCAGGTAGATAGTGAACGTGCTGCCGGCGCCGGGCGCACTCGCGACGTCGATGGCGCCACCGAGCTGGGTGACGATGCCGTGCACGAGAGAGAGCCCGAGGCCCGTGCCGGTGCCGACTTCCTTCGTGGTGAAGAAGGGGTCGAAGATCCGATCGACGATCTCCGGCGCGATGCCGGTGCCGCTATCCGCAACCGTCAGCACGACATGTTCTCCGGCCCCGCGCCCGCCGATGGTCGTGGCGCTCGGCGCCTCGGTGCGCTCCAGGGCGAGCCCGACGCGCAGCGTCCCGCCCGCGGGCATCGCCTGGACGGCATTGCTCGCGAGGTTGGCCACCACCTGGTGCACCTGGGTCGCATCGCCGAGCACCGCGGCCCGGCCGGCATGCAGTTTGGCGTGTATGGTCACATTGGGCGGCAACTTCGCCAGGATCTGGTCGAGCACCTCGCGCACCACTGCCTCCACGTGGACCGGCACACGTTCGCCCACCGCGCTGCGACTGAAGGCGAGCACGCGGTCGACGAGCGCACGCCCGCGCTCGCCGGCGACCATGATGTTGTCGAGGTCGCGCGCGAGGCGGCTGCCCTTCGGCGCGTCGCGCATGGCCATCTCGCCGTATCCGAGGACCGCGCCGAGGATGTTGTTGAAATCGTGCGCGATGCCGCCCGCAAGCGTACCCATCGACTCGAGGCGTTGCGCCTGACGCAGCTGGCGCTCCATCGCCTTCAACCCATCTTCGGCCCGTTTGCGCTCGGTGATGTCGGTCGTCGAGCCGGTCCAACGAATGACTTTGCCCGCGGCGTCGCGCCTGCAGATGGCCTGGAGGCTGTGCCAGCGCGTCTCCCCGCGAACGTTGTAGCGCACTTCCATGGAAAGCCGCTCCCCCGTGCCGGCGAACAGCGCCTCCCGCGCCGCCTCCCAGCGCGCGAAATCCTCCGGGTGCATGTTGATTCGCGAACGGAAGTCCTCCCTGGACGACCACTTGTCGGGATCGTATCCGCCCATTTCGAGCGCTCTCGAGGAGAGGAAGTAAAGGTTGGTGGGGAGGTGCCAGTCCCAGTATCCCGATTCGCTCGCAGCCATGGCGAGCTCGTAGCGCTCCTGGGACTCGCGCAGCGCTTCCTCGGCGCGCTTGCGCGCTGTGACGTCGCGCAGAATTCCGTTCCAGCGTACCAACTGCCCGTCGGGGTCATGCGTCGCACGGCCGGTAAACTGCAGCCACCGGTCCTCGCCCCGCACCGACGCGCAAATCTCGATCTCCATGCGCGCGGTTTTCCCCGCGAAGTGTTCGGCAGCCGCACGCTGCATGGCCTCGCGGCTGCTTTCCGAGATCGGCAAGGCATCGAAGAATGCCGCACGCCCGGAAAACGCCGTGTCCGGCGGGAAGTCGAGGATCTCGAGGAACCGGGGCGAGAGATAAAGCTTGTCGACGGGCACATTCCAGTCCCAGAACGCCTCGTCGATCGCACCCATGACGCGCGCATAACGCTCCTGGGACTCGCGCAGTGATTCTTCCGTGCACTTGCGTTCCGTTACATCTCGCACGGTGCTGGTCCAACGGACTACCGCTCCTGAGGTGCCGCGCTCCGCCACGCCGCCCAGCCGCACCCATCGCGTCACGCCGTCGCGGGTGAAGCGGGCCTCGACGTCGAAACGCTCTGTCTTGCCGGCGATGTAGTCAGAGATGGCCCGACTCACCAGCGGCCGGTCTTCCGGATGGAAAGGCATCCGCGCGAGCAGGTCATCGTGGCCCGCGAAACCCGTGCCAGGTGCGAAGCCAAAGATCGCCAGGAGTCTCGGCGAGGTGTAGATGGTGTCGTCCGCGACTATCCAGTCCCAGAAACCATCATCGCTGGCCTCCATGGCGCGCGCGTACCGGTCCTGGTCGCGCATCAACCTGGCTCTCGTCGAGAGTACCGCCCACCCACGCCAACTTCCTCACCGAAAAGCGGGGGAAAAGCATACGCCGTCTGCTGCAGGGTCCGCATCCACTTGCCATTTGACACAGAGGCGTCACGGCCTGACCCAGGCGTTTCATCAGTGTCACAAGCGTCATTTCGGAGCGCCGATCTGCGATCAGCCTGCGGCCTGGCGGGCGTTCAATGCCGTCCCATGAGGAGCCGGCGTGGCTCCCAGGGAGACAGCGATGGATGCTCGACACAGTGCGGGTCTTTCAGACTTTGTTTGGCAGCACCCGCCGATCGATCCGCTGCCGGCGGAGGCCGGTGATGCCGCGCGATTGTCGCTGCATCAGCTCGAGTCGGCCGTCGCGCATATTTCCAGGGCGCTGAACGAGGCGCTGCGCGACGATCGCACCAATGCGGCGCGGTACCTGCGGCGCGCGGAAAACTTCCTGAGGCATGCGGCGCAGCCGGAAACGTCGCGGGCCGTGACCTCGGGTCCGAGGCTGACTGCCTGGCAGCGGCGCCGGGTGCTGGAACACATCGACGCCAACCTCGCGACGCCGCTGAGGAACCGGGACCTCGCGGCCCTGCTGGACTACAGCGAATTCCATTTCAACGTCGCATTCCGCAACAGTCTCGGCGCTGCACCGCATGAATTCCTGATCCGGCGCCGCATCGACCGCGCGCAGCAGCTCATGCTCTCGACCGAAATGCCCCTGTGCGAAATCGCCGCCGAGTGTGGCCTCGCCGACCAGGCGCACCTGTCGCGCCTGTTCCGCAAGGTGATCGGAGAGTCGCCGGCTGCGTGGCGCAGGAGTCGGTTCACGCCCGCGGCGCTCGCCGGTTAGCTGGCTGGCAAACGGTATCCAACCCCGAACGCAACATCGGAGACAGCAATGAAAATCGTCGTCATAGGCGGCACCGGCCTCATCGGTTCCAAGACCGTCAAACTACTGCGCGATCGCGGGCAGGAAGTCCTGGCTGCTTCGCCGGACTTAGGCGTCAACTCGCTGACGGGCGAGGGATTGTCGGCGGCGCTGGCCGGCGCGCAGGTGGTTGTCGACGTGTCGAATTCGCCGTCCTTCGAGGATGCTGCGGTCCTGAAGTTCTTCCAGACTTCGACCGGCAATCTCCTGGCGGCCGAGGCGGCGGCGGGCGTGCGCCACCATGTCGCACTGTCGATCGTCGGCGCCGACCGGCTGCCCCGCAGCGGCTACCTGCGCGCCAAGCTCGCCCAGGAGAGCCTGATCAAGTCATCCGGCATTCCCTATTCGATCCTGCGTTCCACGCAGTTCTTCGAATTCATGGGCCGAATCGCGGACTCGGCCACGGAAGGAAACGTGGTCCGTCTTCCCACTGCGTTCGTGCAGCCCATCGTTTCGGATGATGTGGTGGGCGCGCTCGCCGACCTCGTGATGGGGACGCCGATCAACGATACGGTCGAAGTCGCCGGCCCCGAGAAGTTCCGTCTCGATGAACTGGTGCGCCGCGTGCTTCGTACCAGGAGCGATGCGCGCCAGGTCACGGGCGATATCCATGCCCGCTATTTCGGCACCGAGCTCAGCGATGAATCCCTGGTGCCGCTCGCCACACCGGCGCGGTTGGGCAAGACGCGGTTCGAGGCCTGGTTCGGCACCGCGCTCGTGTAATTCCGGCCAGATACAGAGGCACTTTCCATGAACGCCATGACCGCATCATCGTCGAGCCCGCCGCCGGTGCACATCGCGCCTGCCCCTGGATCACGTCAGTTGGCGGGTGTATGGGTACCGGATTCGCCGGTGATCTCGGCAGCCATCGAATACGCGCGCGAACATTCCGAGCCCTATCTGTTCAACCACGTGATGCGCTCATGGCTGTTCGCAGTCCGTCTCGCGCAACGGGATGGCGTCGAGCACGACGCCGAGGTTTTGGCGCTGGCCACGCTGCTGCACGACCTGGGTCTGTCGCCGGAATTCGATGGCCCCTTGCGGTTCGAAGTGGAGACCGCCAATGCCGCGCGCCGCTTCGCGCAACGTGCGGGGCTCGACTCCCGCCGCGCCCAGGTGGTCTGGGACGGGGCCGCTCTCAATTCGACGCCCTCCATCGCTCTATATAAGGAGACCGAGGTGAGGCTGTGCACTCTGGGCATCGGTCTCGATTGGGGCGGCTGGGGACATGAATCGCTGACCAGGGAGCAGATCGACGCGATCGTCGACGCGTTTCCGCGGCTGCAGATGAAGCAGCAGTTCTCGCGTGCCGTGTGCCGCCTCTGCGAGACGCGCCCGGCGACCACCTACGACAACTTCGCCCGCGATTTCGGCGAACGGTTCGTCGCAGGTTACCGGGCCCCGTCGACCGTGGATCTGCTGCTCGCGGCGCCGTTCGAGGAGTAGTCACATGAAGCTCAGTCTCGATCCCATGGTCATGGCGCCGCCACACGTTACCGCGGCAGGTGAGGCGCTGGCGGATTGGTACGACGCGCATCCCGCGGTACGCCGCCTCTGGGCCATCCGCGATGCGCTGGCTTTGAACGTGATCGTCACGCTCGAGCCCACGATGGACAACAGCGACACGTCACCGCCCTGGCTCGCCTGCGGGCGCCGCTGGGCCGGCGAAATCCAGTCGCTCACGGGGACCACGGTGTCGCTCGAATTGCTGGAGGAGCCGCTGAATTCCGAGTTCGACATCGAGCTCGAGGGCGAAGTCATCGCCGCGCTCAGCTGGCGTGATCCCACTTCATTCTGGAAAGCCGACTAGGTGCCACATGAAAAGACTACTGCTGCTTGCCCCGTTCTTGTTCGGCCTGGCCCACGCGAGTGATGGAAAGCTCGTCACTGCGCTGATGCTCGAGGAGCTCACGGATCTGCCGGGCAAGGAAGCCCTGGTCATCACGGTCGACTTCGCACCGGGGGCCGAGGATCCCGTGCATCGCCACGACGCGCACGCCTTCGTCTATGTGCTCGAAGGCACGATCGTCATGCAATTGAAGGGCGCCCCGGCCGTGACGTTGAAGAGCGGCCAGATCTTCTACGAGGGACCAAAGGACGTGCACATCGTCGGGAAGAACCCCAGCGATACGCAGCCGGCGAAGATTCTCGTCGTACTCGTCAAGAACAAGGGAGTCGACGCCGTATTGCCGGCTAACTAGTTTGCCCTCCGCCCGTCGCAACGAAGATGACGGGTGTCAGTTCGTCGAGGAGGCTGTGAATGAGGCGCGCACTTTCCATCCGTTCGTGCGCGGGACGACTCACGCCGGCGCAGTGTCCCTGCCAATGCCGGCCAGCTACGCGACGAGGTGACGGGCGGAGGCAAGGACCCAGCCCCAGGAGAATGCCCATGAAGCTCTATTACTCGCCCGGCGCCTGCAGCCTCGCTACCCACATTGCGCTGCTCGAAGCCGGTCTCGCCTTCGAATTGGAACGCGTCGACCTGAAGACCAAACGCACCGAGTCCGGTGCCGACTTCAACTCCATCAACACCAAGGGTTACGTGCCCGCGCTGGTGCTCGATAGCCGCGAGGTCATCACCGAGAACATCGCGGTGCTCGACTGGATCGCCGGCAAGGCGCCTCATCTGGGTCTCGAAGGCGCGTTGGGCCGCACGCGACTGCTGCAGGACCTGGCGTACATCTCCACCGAGATCCACAAGAGCTTCAAACCATTCTTTTCCGGCGCCGGCGAAGAAGACAAGGCGCGGGCCGGCAATTACATCGACAAGCGCTTGCGATGGCTCGAAGAGCGCGGGGTGGGGGAATACCTGTTCGGCGATGATCCAACGGTCGCCGACTTCTATCTGTTCGTGACGCTGCGGTGGGCGGCGAAATTCAACGTCGCCATACCCGATGCCCTGGTGACGCTCAAGACGCGCCTGGAAAATCGCCCCAAGGTGCGGTCGGCCATCGTATTCGAAGAAGTGCCCGCGAGGCGCACGGGGACTGCGTCATGAGCTCCGGCACCACCAGCGCACGCACGCGCGGCGGGCTGCTTGACTGGCTCGACAAGCGGTTGCCGGTACGCGCCTTCATCGAGAGCCAGCTGACGGAATACTATCCACCGAAGAACCTCAACGCCTGGTACTACTTCGGTGTGATGGCGCTGGTGGTGCTGGCCATACAGATTCTCACCGGCATCTTCCTGGCAATGCATTACAAGCCGGGCGAAGCGACGGCTTTCGATTCCATCGAGCGCCTCATGCGCGAAGTGGAGTGGGGCTGGCTGATTCGCTATGCGCATTCCACCGGCGCCTCGTTCTTTTTCATCGTCGTGTACCTGCACATGTTCAGGTCGCTGATGTATGGGTCGTACCGGGCGCCGCGCGAAGTGCTCTGGACTCTCGGCATGCTCGTCTACGTCACGCTCATGGCCGAAGCCTTCATGGGCTATGTGCTGCCCTGGGGCAACATGTCCTACTGGGCCGCGCAGGTGATAATAAATCTCTTCAGCACGATCCCGGTCATTGGCCCCGGACTCGTCGAATGGATTCGTGGCGACTACGCCCTGGCGGACTCGACGCTCAGCAGGTTCTTCTCGTTGCACGTGATCGCCGTGCCGCTGGGCCTGCTGCTGCTGGTCACGCTGCACCTGGTGGCGCTGCGCTCCGTGGGCTCCAACAATCCGCAGGGCATCGAAATCAAGGACAAGCTGGACGCGAGCGGCAAGCCGCTCGATGGCATCGCATTCCATCCTTACTACACGGTCAAGGACGTGCTCAGCGTCGGCGTGTTCCTGCTCGCATTCGTCACGGTCCTGTTCTTCACGCCTGCCTTCGGTGGCTTGTTCCTCGAGTCCGCAAACTTCGAGCCCGCGAATGCGCTATCTACCCCCGAGCACATCGCGCCCGCCTGGTATTTCGCGCCTTTCTACGCAATCCTGCGCGCGATACCGAACCAGCAGATGGGCGCGCTCCTCATGCTGCTCGCCGTGGTGTCGTTCCTGTTCCTGCCGTGGCTGGATCGTTCACCGGTGCGGTCGATGCGCTACAAGGGATGGATCGCGAGGCTGGCGCTGGCGCTGTTCGCGCTGTCTTTCATCGCGCTGACATACCTCGGCCTTCGGCCCGCAGGCGCCGTCGAGGTGCTCCTGGCCCGGCTGTTCACGCTGTGCTACTTCGGGTTCTTCTGGCTCATGCCTGTCTACTTGCGGCTCGACCGGCCAAAGCCGGTGCCCGAGCGCATTACCGGCTCCTGATCCGGCCACCGCAGGCCAGTCGCATCAATGGAATCGCAGACATGAGCAGCAGACATGAGCACGAGTACCACGAAAGGCGGGGCGATGTACGAAGCACGCAATCCTCCGGGCATGTCACCGTCGAATTGACATCGTCGCTTGCACTGACGGGTGTGGTGCCCGCCGTGTGTGACGCCGAAGCGGGCGGAGCCGACGGGCTGTCGAGCGATGCTCCGGCCGGTGAAATTGAACTGCTGCCGCGCGGATCAGTCGCGCTTCACGAGGCTGTTGCGCGTGATCGCCGGCCACTCGGGACGGCGAGAGAGCGGTGCGCGCAAACCCGTCCAAACATTCGCCTAATTCTTCAAGAACCCCACGGCGGTTTCGCTGAAGCTGATCGTGTCCATCATTCACTGACGACGAGGATCCATCACATGTTGGAAGCAAGCTTTGCAGGCGTCGAAGGCGTCAATATCTTCACGCGCGAATGGCAGCCGGCGGGTCGGGCCCGCGGCGTGGTCGTCATCTCCCATGGATTGAACGCGC
>JBIOZI010000086.1:0-4395 GCA_044871085.1 Steroidobacteraceae bacterium
GAGCTCGAACACCGACGACCAGCAGGAGTGGTTCTGGAACGTCGAGAAGCTGAACCTGCAGCGCGGCTGGAACTTCGTGCGGCTCGAGCTGCCCGGCAGCGTGCGCAATGGACCGGTCGACGCCACGAGGATCCGCCGCATCCGCCTCTACCATGCCTCGACGGCGTCGATCACGACGCGCATCGACCACATCACGTTCTCGAACCGCGAGCCCTCGTCGTTCGCGTTCGCCGAGTACCTCAAGCAGAAGCGCATCGCCGCCTCGGCTGCGGCGGCCCAGCAGGAGGACGAGATGTTCGCGCTCACGGCGCGCGCCGCGCCCGGCAGCGCCGAGCGCAGCCGCGTGTGCCGCTTCCTTTCCATCGATCTCGCGCATCGCGAGATCAGCAGCTACTCGCTGGAGAAGCTCGGCGTAGCTCGCGCCACGCTCGACAACCAGCTGTTGCAGCGGCGCTTCATCAAGGAATACGTCTGCGGCGAGCGCTCGCTGTCGCGCGCCGAATTCACGACGGCGCTGCAGAACCAGGGTGCCTTCGATGTCGCGGTGACGAGCTCCGTCGCCACGCAGCTCGGCCTCACCGCGGAAGCCGCGGCGGAGACCGAGTTGCGCCTGCTCGAGCTGGACCTGGCCCGGATCTTCCGCAGCTGCGGCACGGTCGAAATCCAGGTCGACCGGTACATTTCCATCGGCGCGCTGCCGTCGACGCCCTTCCCGGGTCCCAACATCCTCGTGCCCCAGTGCACGGGCACGCCCGCGCAGATCTCGGTCGCCATCGGCCGGATAACCGATTCTTCCATCACCGACCGCAAGGCCAGCTACCAGCAGTGCATGGCGCCGTTCAAGACCTTCGGCTCGCAGTGTGACAACCCGTACGCGAGCCCGGACGACGACTTCGAGGAAGCACTCAAGCGCAATCCGAACCTGACCGAAACCTCCCGGCAGGACGCACGCGAACAGATGCAGGAGCTGCTCGAGGACATCCGCAGCATCACCGTGCAGGACGCGCGCGAGGCTATGGGCGAGGCCACGCACGCCGATCCCAACCACCCGGATTTCGAGCAGCTCGAGCGCATCCACGAGAATCTCGACCGCACCACCGGGCAGATGGAGCGCACTCAGGAGCTCATCGACCACACGCAGAAATACCTCACGCCGCCGCCGGGCACGGACGCCGTTGCGGGCGTGGGCTATACGATGAGGCAGCTGGCGGTGCTCGAGCGGCTGAAGGCGGAGCTCGACCAGCTCGCGGCCGAACAGGACGACTATCTACGGCAGATCTGCTTCGTCGACTCCGACGATTCGACCTGCCCGGCGTACATGGCGAACGAGCCGTCGCCCGAGGAGGCGCGCCAGCCGCGCGGGCCGGAATCCCAGCGCTGCTCGAGCATGTCCGGCGGCAACAACCAGAACTTCTGGTTCAACAAGCCGGCCTCGCCCGGCAACCCGGGCGGAGTGAATCCATTCGCTCCCGCCGCGCGCCAGGTGACCGAGTTCGATCGCATCGATCACTGCCTGTGCCAGCTCTTCGACCGCGCCTACAACCTCAAGCTGCCGGGCGACTTCAACCTGCTATCTACCAACTGCCCCACGCCCGAGGAGCGCATCGCGCAGAAGTGCCTCGAGGATCCGCGGGCGGGCACCGCCGACATCCGGCCCGAATGCCGGCACCTCATGCAGCCGATAACGATCGACCGCGATGCGCAGGCGGCCAAGTGGTGCAAGCTCATTCGCCCCAATTGCGATGGGTACCTCGAGAGCGACAACGACTGTGGCTGCGGCACCGTGAATCCGAACGGTCTCATGACCATCCCGGGTTGCCGCGGCGGCGTGCCGAACTGCCCGAATGGCGTCCGCGTTCAGGATCCTTTCGGCACCTGCGGCTGCGAGCCTTTCGACAGCGGCATCAACCAGTGCACGCCGGGCGGCAAGGATTTCTACCTGACGCTGGATCCGGCCAACGACCTCAAGGTGCGCATCTTTCCCGACAAGCCGGGGTTCGCCAACAAAGCGCTGCTGGTCACGAAGCCCGGGCCGGTGCGGTTCGTGACGGCGGGCATCGAGCGCGCCCAGCTCACGGGCAACGGCGGGACGTTGACGATCAACGCGGGCTTGGTGGGCAACACCGCCGACAAGACGGGCAACATCAAGGTCTCCTGCACGAACTCGAGCGCGGCGCCGGCCGATCGCAATCGACTCATCCAGACCATATCGCTGTCCAATTTGAACAGCACGGGCCCGACGCCCTTGCAGATCATCCTGGATGCCACCGAGCGCAACATCTGTTATGGCACGAACCCGGACAGCAAGGTGTATTTCGAGTTCTTCGTCGAGGGCGCCGCGGCCGCGCAGCAGGTGGCGTTCAACGACATCCTCGGCGACCTCGGCAACATCAAGCCGCCGTGCGTGGATTTCCCACCGAAGCCGACGCCGGGTGAGCGGCCGCTCAGCAACTGGCCGGCCCTGTGGACCATGAGTGACGGCACTCGGGTGACACCGCGGTTCAACGGCACGGGGCCGATTCCTCCCATCGTGAGCCCGCCGATCGGCGGCGGCGGCGGGGGCGGGATATGCATCAAGGACGGCTTCCCGACGCCTTGCAACTAGCGCGCGGATGGACGCGCCGACGGCGGCGCGTCCATCCGAGGCATGAATCCACTTCACCGCCCGCGGCGTAACACTCCCAGTAGGGACGGTTTCCGCTGCTACCCCGGCGGTGGGGCTGGCGTCGCATTTACGGTCCGGCGCTGGCCCCTTTTTCCCCGAGCTGCTCGAGCTTCCGCTCCAGCAATTCGCCGAAGGACGCCTGCGGGCGCGAAGCGCGCGTGCGCTCCGCGCGCTCGCGTTTGCGGACCTCGCGGCGCGCGGTGTCGAACGCGGCGCGCAGGCTCGGCGCATCCGGCAGCGCGTCGCGATACAGGGCCTCGCCGAAATAGGTCAGGTCGCGGTCGTCCGCGCAGCCGAAAGACGAGCGATTGCGCGCCGCGGCCGTCAGCACGATGGTGCGCTCGTCCGCGAGCGGTTCGACGAACGCGCCCGAAAAGCACGCCGACACGACCACCACCTTCCAGCGGATACCCGACTCCTGCAGCAGCTGCGCGAGCGCCCGGGCGCCGAGGCCGCGCGCCGGAATGTCCGTGTTCGACACCGCGATGACGGCGCCGGGTGCGCCATGCGATGACAGCACGAGAAAGAGCACGTCCTCGCCGCCCATGACCTTGCCGAGCTCGAGCAATGCATGGCGCAGAGCCGCCACCGTGGCCAGCGGGTACTTCTCCAGATCGCGGCTGTCGTTGATCAGCAGCAGCGTGCGCTGCGCCGAGCCGTACCGCGCGCCGAATTTTTCCGCCGCCAGCTTGATCTCCTCCGCGAACACACGCTGCGCCCCGTAGCCCGCGAAGCCGAGGAAATACGCCAGCGGACCGGTTCCGGCGCGTGCCGGAAAGCCGGCGATGACCCCGTCGATGCGCGCGCGCTGCACGGCGCTGAGCGGCACCGACTGGACCTGCGCGCCGGCATCGGGCGGCGCGCACAGCACCAGGAGGACGAGCAGCAGTCTGCGCATGACGCGCAGTGTCGCAGAATCGCGCGTTGCGACAACGGGCCAGCGCGGCGCGCGATTGTTTCGCCGGGAGTTCGCCTGCAGAATGCGCGGCGTCCGGCAAAACAAAACGATCAGGGGAGACCTTCATGACCGAGCTCAGCCTGCTGTGGCTGCCCATCCTGTTGGGCGCCGTATTCGTACACATCCTCAGTGCCATCATCCACATGGGTCCGTTCTGGCATCGCGGCGACTACGTCGGGGTGCCCAACGAGGACGCGGCGCGTGCCGCCATCGGTCCGCTGGGCATTCCGCCGGGCGACTACATGCTGCCGCGCTGCCCACCCAGCCAGATGCGCTCGCCGGAATTCCAGAAGAAGCTCGCCGACGGCCCGGTCATGGTCATCACCGTGATGCCGAACGGCCCGGCCAACATGGCGAAGCCGATGATAAGCTGGATCATCTATCTACTCATCGTCGCGCTGTTCGCCGGCTACGTCGCCGCGCACGCGCTCGCGCCCGGTGCCCACTACATGAACGTGTTCCGCTACGTGGGCACGACGGCGTTCATGGCGCTCGGCCTCGGCGGCGTGGTCAACTCGATCTGGTTCGCGCGCAAGTGGAGCAGCACGCTCAAGCACGTGCTGGATGGGCTCATCTATGCGCTGGTGATGGCCGGCACATTCGGGTGGCTCTGGCCGAAATGAGGGCTGCTGCGGAATAAAGGGGACAGATCTATTTTTGGGGGGGATGCTTCGCGGCGAATGAATCCGCGCAGGGCGTGTCCGCGATATGTCTCGCTCTGCGCGGCGGATATGAGGTGTGGGGTGTCGCGAGAATTGGGGCCGCCGCCAAG
>JBIOZI010000087.1:0-6386 GCA_044871085.1 Steroidobacteraceae bacterium
GTCCCCATTTCCCGGCACCATGAATTCCCGGGGGCTCAGTAAATCATGGAATCGAATTCGTTTGACGCGATCGTCGTCGGCAGCGGCATGAGCGGCGGCTGGGCCGCCAAGGAGCTCACCGAAAAAGGTCTGAAGACCCTGGTGCTCGAGCGCGGGCGCATGGTCAAGCACGGCGAATACCCCACTGCCACCAAAGATCCCTGGGACCTGCCGTACGGCAATCGCATCACGCAACAGACCCGCGAGCGCAAACCCGTGCAGACGCGCACCGGCTACCCGACGCCCGCCAACGAACACTGGTTCGTCGACGACGTCGACCACCCCTATGTCGAGGAGCAGCCGTTCGACTGGCTGCGCGGTTATCACGTCGGCGGCCGCTCGCTCATGTGGGCACGCCAGAGCTATCGCTTCGGCCCGCTCGACTTCGAGGCCAACGCTCGCGAGGGCGTCGGCATTCCGTGGCCGGTGAGCTACGAAGAGCTCGCTCCCTGGTACGACAAGGTGGAGATCTTCGCCGGCATCAGCGGCAGCCTCGAGGGCCTGCCGCAGCTGCCGGACGGCAAGTATCTCCCACCGCACGACCTCAACTGCGTCGAGATCGACTTCAAGCGGCGCCTCGCCGAGAAGTTAGACCGCAAGCTCATCATCGGCCGCTGCGCCAACCTCACGGCGCCGCTCACGCACAACGAGAGCCCGCAGCGCGGCACCTGCCAGGCGCGCAACATGTGCATCCGCGGCTGTCCCTACGGCGGCTATTTCAGCAGTGTCTCGGCGACGCTGCCGTCGGCGGAGCGCACCGGCAACATGACGCTGCTGCCGGACCAGATCGTCTACGAGATCATCTACGACGGCGACAAGGGCAAGGCCACCGGCGTGCGCGTGCTCGACGCCAACACGGGCAAGCAGACGGACTACTTCGCGAAGATCGTGTTCCTGTGCGCCTCGGCGCTCGGCTCGGCGTACATCATGTTGAATTCCACGTCGTCGCGTTTTCCGAACGGCTTCGGCAACGATTCGGGCGAGCTCGGCCACAACATCATGGATCACAACAAGCCGGGCAGCTCCAATGCCAGCGTCGAAGGGTACCTGGACGTGGCGTACACCGGCCGCCGGCCGAACGGCTTCTACATCCCGCGCTATCGCAACGTCGGCAAGGACAAGCGCGGCTACCTGCGCGGCTTCGGCTACCAGGGCCGCGCGGCACGCGCGGGCTACGGCCGTTTCAACGACAGCGACGTGATCGGCGCGGATCTCAAGAAGGAATTCCTCGAGCCGGGACCGTGGAACATCAGCATGACGGCATTCGGAGAAATCCTGCCGTACCACGAAAACCATGCGCGGCTCGACCGCGACAAGAAAGACAAGTACGGATTACCGTTGCTGGTGGTCAATGCCGTCGTGCGCGAGAACGAGCGCAAGATGGAAGAGGACATGAGAAACGATGCCGCCGAGATGCTCGAGGCCGCGGGCTTCAAGAACGTCGCGGTGCGCAGCGATTCGTACAACGTCGGCAACAGCATCCACGAGAGCGGCACCGCGCGCATGGGCGCCGATCCGAAGAAATCCGTGTTGAACAAGTTCAACCAGGTCCATGCCTGCAAGAACGTGTTCGTCACCGACGGGTCGTTCATGCCGTCGTTCGGCTGCCAGAATCCCTCGCTTTCCTACATGGCCTTCACGGCCCGTGCCGCGCATCACGCGGTCGAAGAGCTCAAGAAGGGCAACTTATGAGCGACGCACCCCTCGACGAGACGAATCCGGAGCTGCTCCAGCGGCGGGCGCTGCTGCGGCGCGCGGCCTGGCTGCTGGGCGGGGCAGTGTCCGCGCCCGGGGCGCTGGCCATCCTGCAGGGTTGCTCGGCGAAGGAGTCCGCGCCTGCACCGGCAGTGAAGCTCGAGCTGCTCACGCCCGCCGAGCTCGCGCTGGTCGCCGAGCTGGCGGACATCATCATTCCGAGAACCGCCACCAGCGGCGCGAAAGAGGCCGGCGTGCCGGCGTTCATCGATCGCGTGCTCGCCGCGGTGTATCCGGCGGATGCGCAGGCGCGCTTCAAGTCCGGCGCCGCCGAGTTCGAGGCGGAGGCGCAAAAACACGCGACCGCCGAGGGCAAGGCGTTTCTCGAGCAGGCGCCGGCGCAGCGCGTTGCCTTCGTGAAGCACTCGCTCGGCGCCGCGCTCGCGGGCGAGCGCACACCGAAGCCGTTCATCCTCATGGTGCGGGAGCTCACGGTGCTCGGCTATTTCACCTCGCAGCCCGGCATCACCGAGAACATGGAATATCAGCCGGTGCCGACCGCGTACCATGGCTGCGTGCCACTGTCGCAGATGAAGAAACACGTCTACTGGGAATAGCTTTCGGAACAGGAGTGCCGCCATGGTCGACCGCCGCATGATCGATCTCTACAACGAATACGTGCACACGGCGTTGCCGCGGCGCGAATTCCTCGAGCGGCTCGCCAAGATCGCCGGCGGCGCGGCCGCGGCCTCGGTGGCGCTCGGATTCCTCGAGCCCAACTACGCGCAGGCGCGCCAGATCGAGCCCGACGACAAGCGCCTCGCGACCGAGAAAATCGAATTCAACGGTCCGAACGGGCCGGTGAAGGCCTACGTCGCCGTGCAGCGCAAGCTCGGCCGGCACGACAAACTACCCGGCGTGCTGGTGATCCACGAGAACCGCGGGCTCAACGAGCACATCGAAGACGTGGCGCGGCGCGCGGCGGTCGCAGGCTTCCTCGCCATCGCACCCGATGGCCTGTCGGTGGCCGGCGGCGCGCCCGCCGACCAGGAGCAGGCGCGCGACGTGTTCGCCAAGACCGACGGGGAGCGCATCGCCACCGACGTGCTCGCAGCCATTCCGTGGCTGGCCGCCGACGCCCGCAACAACGGCAAGATCGGCGTGGTGGGGTTCTGCTACGGCGGCGGGCTGGCGCTGCGCGCGGCCGTGACGACAGTGGGGGTCGACGCGGCGGTGGCCTTCTATGGCCGCCAGCCTTCGGCCGAGGACACCAAGAAGATCAAGGTGCCGATCCTGCTCCATTACGCCGGCGAGGACGAGCGCGTGAACGCCGGCATCCCGGATTTCCGGGCCGCTTTGGATGCCGCGCACGTTCCGTACAGCCTCAACATGTACCCCGGCACCCAGCACGGTTTCCACAACGATTCCAGCGCCGCGCGCTACAACGAGCCGGCCGCCCGGCTCGCCTGGAGCCGCACCATTGATTTTTTCGACACATATTTGAAGACTTGACCCCCTCGGGAATCGTCCCGGAGATCAGACCCCGGCGATCAGACCGGGGTAGATCAAACGATCGGTCCCGCGCCACCTAGATAGATGTGGCGATGGCAGTGACGACAGTTGTGCAAACAGGGGGGCACATGAAGATCCGACTGGCGTGTCTCGTGTTCCTGGTGTGCGCTGCGGCGAGCTACGCCGCGGACGACATCTGGACCAAAACCATCAACAACGAAAACAACGGCACCTGGAACATCCTTCCGGACAAGCCGAAGGCCAAACACTTCAAGACCGAGGATGGGGCCGTGCCCGGCAACTACGCATTTCGCGTGAGAGCCACCAAGGGCGCCAACCCCTGGGACGTGCAGGCGAGCTCGCCTGTCACGGGTGCCATCAACGAGGGCGACGTGATCATGCTCTTGTACTACGCGCGCGCCGCCGAGCCGGCCGAGGGCGGCAGCAAGCTCACGGCGCGCCTGCAGCTCAGCTCGGCGCCCTACAACTCGGTGCTCGATTTCACGGCCCCCATCAGCGAGGCGTGGAAGAGCTATTGCGCGCACCGCGTCGCGAGCGCGACCCTGCCGGAGAAGAAGGGCAGCGTATCCATCCATCTCGCCACCGCCACGCAGGTGATCGAGCTCGGGCCGGTGTTCGTGTTCAATTTCGGCCAGGGCTACGACGAGAAGAGCCTCAAGGGCTGCGATGGCTGAGCGGCGCGCGCGCGGCGGGGCAGCCACCATTCCGGCGGCGGTGCGCGCGCTGATGCGCGCGTTTCCCGAGGTCGAGGAGTTCGAGTCACACGGCTCGCCTAACTATCGGGCGCGCCTCGGCACCACGAAGGGCAGGGTGTTCGCCGTGTTCTGCGTGAACCACCACGGCGACGGCCACGTGGCGCTGTGGCTCAACACCCCGGCGATGGAGCAGCAGCGCCTCATCGCCGCCGCGCCCCGTCACATCTTCAAGCCGCCCTATGTCGGGCCGTCCGGGTGGATTGGCGTGGAGCTCAACCACGGGTTCTCGTGGAAGCGCGTCGCCGAGCTCGCGCATCTGGCATATGTCAACAGCTCGCCGGCGAAACTGGTCGCACGCGCCCCGAAGCCGCCCGTGGTGCCGGCGCCGAAAGTGCGCATGAAGCCGCAGGAGATCGACCGCCTGAAGGCGCCTCGCGCCCGCGCCGCGCTCGCGAAGCTGCGCAAGATCTGCCGGACACTGCCCGAGGTTTCCGAGAGCACGTCGATGGGCATGATCAACTGGCGTGCAGGAAAACGCACCTTCGCGAGTCTCTACGACTACGGCCGCGCGCTCACTGCATCGTTCTGGGTCGGCATCGAGCGGCAGGGCCCGCTCGAGATGGATCCGCGTTTTTCGGTGCCACCTTATTTGGGGCACAACGGGTGGATCGCTCTCGATCTCACCAAGAGTGTGCGCGTGCAGGAATTGCGCGATCTCGTCGTCGACAGTTATCGACACTTCGCCTCGCGGCGCGGAATCATCGCGCTCGACGCAACAACTCGCGTGGCGTAACTCCAACGACTGTCGCCATTCGGCGTCGGATCAAATTGCCTCTTGAAATGTTCCGCTTCACGGCGGAAGGTACGCCCCGCTTGCATAGGGAACGGAATGGGCATGGAGCCCGCTCCGTGTTTTCAATCGGTAAATTCTCCACGGAAAGGGAGATCATCATGAAGCCAGTAAATCGTGGCCTAACTAGTGCCGCGCTCGCCGGGGCGTTCGCGGTAGTAATGTTGGGTCTTGCCAGCCAGCAGGCCGAGGCGCAGATGCGTGCGCCGAATGCCGACAACCATCGTTTCAAACCCTCCACGCTCACGGTGGACCCCGAGAGCTCCGGCACGGAAGCCGTTGCGGCGGGCGCGTCCGTGGGCACACAGGCCGTGCCGCCCGAGTCCGGGCCGCGCGACCGCCGGTTCCGCGAGGCGCCGGCCGCATTCGACAATCTCACCAACGGGTTCGACCCGCAGGGCCCGGCGTTCGACACCATCGACGAAGACACGGTCGTGCCGCTGCGCTCCTTCAACGACAACCGTTTCATCTACGAGGAATTCGAGACGGTGGGCGATGGCCTCGGGCCGACGTTCAATGCGCAGTCCTGCCGCGAGTGTCATCAGAACATCGTGACGGGCGGCGCCAGCCAGGTGGCCGAGCACCGCACGGGACGCATCGAGCTGCTGCAGTTCGTGGAGTCGGTCGGCGGCTCGCTGATCCAGTCGCGCTCCACGCATCCGGACATCTTCGAGCGGGTGCCGTTCGAAGACAGCGTGAGCACGCTGCGCATCTCCACCAACACGCTGGGCGCGGGGTTCGTCGAGGCGATCGCCAACGAGACTCTGCTGGCGATCCGCAACAGCCAGCCGGCGGCGATTCGCGGCACGGCGCTCGAAGTGGCGGTGCTCGAAGCCAACAACGCACCGCGCATCGGACGCTTCGGCTGGAAGAGCCAGCATGCGTCGCTCGAGTCCTTCGCGGCCGACGCCTACCTGAACGAGATGGGCATCACGACGCCGACCCTGCCCGAGGAGAACACCTCCCTCGGTCGTAGCGTTGCGGCTTTCGATCCGGTTCCGGATCCGGAGGATGACGGCGTGGACGTCACCGCGTTCGCGAACTTCATGCGTTCGACCAAGGCGCCACCGCGTGGGGCCATCACCCAGACCGTGCGCAACGGCGAGGCGCTGTTCAACCAGGTGGGTTGCGGCGGCTGTCACGTTGGGACGATTCGCACCGCGGCGCCAGGCACGCGCATCAACGGCGGCGCGATCCGCGTGCGCGATGCGGTGGGTAACAAGATCATCCATCCGTACAGCGATTTCCTGTTGCACGACATCGGCACGGGCGATGGCATCCCGGTGCTGCCGGGCGCGGAGTTTGCGTCGACCGCGACGCAGCTGCGCACCGCGCCGCTGTGGGCGCTGCGCACCCGCAACCGCCTCATGCACGACGGGCTGTCGTTCACCAAGCAGGAAGCCATCACGCGGCATGCCGGCCAGGCAACGGCCGCGAAGAACGCCTACAACGCGTTGTCGACGGCGCAGAAAGACCAGGTGCTGGCATTCCTCGATTCGCTCTGACCGGGAGCCGGGCCGAAACCAGGCGCGAAGCTCAGGGAGCGAGCTAGCCACGGAGACGGCGGCGGGCCG
>JBIOZI010000088.1:0-18046 GCA_044871085.1 Steroidobacteraceae bacterium
TAACGATCAATCCCCTTATTGGTGGTTGAGCAAGTCCGCTTTCGCCACTAACGCAAACAACCCGCGTAGTGAAGATAGACGTCTATTAGGCGGGCGCAACTGCAACAAATCCGCGCGTTGTTTGCAACTGAAATTTCTCCGCTGTCGGCCTGTGGCGACAAGTGGCGGTGCATCAGCTATTAGGGCTGCTAACACGATTTTGCTTGACGCCGTCGCGCAATATTTCGCGCGCGGCGTTGTGCCCGGGAATTCCCGTCACTCCGCCGCCCGGATGCGCGCCCGAGCCGCACAAATACAGGGCTTTGAGCGGTGTGCGATAGTCGCCGTAGCCTAACATCGGGCGCGCGGCCCACAGCTGATCGAGTCCGAGCGCGCCGTGGAAAATATCTCCACCTGCTAGGCCGAGTTTTTCTTCGAGATCGAGTGGACTTAACGCCGAGTGGCCGACGATGCTCGCGCGAAAATTCGGTGCGTGAGATTCCACCGTCGCGAAGATGAGGTCGATTGCACGCTGCTTCTCCTCACGCCAGTTGCGCGCGCCCGGAAGATTGTAGGAGAAATGCTGACAGAACAAGGAGGCGACGTGAGCGCCTTTCGGCGCCAGTGTCTGATCGATCGTCGAGGGAATCAGCAGCTCGACGATCGGCCGGCGTGAAATTCCCTCGAGACGCGCATCTGCGAAGGCCGCGTCCATGTAGCCGAGCGATGGCGCGAGGATGATGCCCGCGCCGAGATGCGCGCCGCCGTCGTCGCGCGGTGCGGCGGTGAAGCGTGGCAGCTCGCTCAACGCGACGTTCATGCGGAACGTCGCCGAGCCGACGCGCAGCCGCTCGATGCGCGCGCGCAGCTCCGCGGGCAGCGCGTCCCCGGCGAGCAGTTTGAGATAGAGCAGCTTGGGGCCGACGTTGGCGGCGACGGCGCCGCCCATGATGACGCGCCCGTCCTCGAGCTCGATGCCGGTGGCGCGATCACGTTCGGTGACGATGCGCTTCACCGGCGCGTCGGTCTGGAGATGCACGCCGAGACGGCGCGCCTCGGCCGCCATGGCCTGCGTGATCGCTCCCATGCCGCCGACCGCGTGTCCCCATACGCCCTGCTTTCCGTTCACCTCGCCGAACACGTGATGCAGCAGCACGTAGCCGCTGCCGGGCGTGTACGGGCTCGCATAATTGCCCACGACCGCGTCGAAGCCGAACAGCGCCTTGACCGCGTCGCTCTCGAACCAGTGATCTAACAAGTCGCCGGCGCTGCGCGTGAACAGCTCGTGGATGTCGCGCTGCACGGGGGCGGCGAGCTTGCGGAAGCGGCGGCCGATCTGCAGCGCGGACCACAGGTCGCGCAGGCGGCGTGGATCGGCCGGCGGCGTTTCGAACAGCTGGCGGCGCAGCAGCACGACCGCCGCGTCGAGCATCTGGTAGTAGGCCGGGAGGCGCTCGGCGTCGCGCGCCGAGAACGAGCGCACCGAAGCGGTGGTGCGGGCGCTGTCTGGTCCTGCCACGAGCGCGCGGCCATCGGGCAGCGGCAGGAAGTTCTGCATCGGCCGTTCGAGCACCTTGAGCCCGTGTTCCGCCAGGCGCAGATCGCGGATCACCTTGGGATTGAGCAGGCTCACCGTGTAGCTCGCGGTGGAATTGCGGAAGCCGGGGTGGAACTCCTCGGTTACGGCGGCGCCGCCCAGCACGCCACGGCGTTCGAACACGCCGACCGAGAGCCCCGCGCGGGCGAGATAGCAGGCGCAGGTGAGGCCGTTGTGCCCCCCGCCCACGACCACGACATCGAAGCGGGTGGGTGCGCTTGACCTGGATAAATTCACAGTGTACAAATCCTCAGTCCTGATTCTTCTTTAAAGGATCCAGCCATGTCCGACCTCACTCCGCGTCAGACCGAAATTCTGCGCCTCATTCAGCGCGCCATCGCCGAAACGGGCATGCCGCCCACGCGCGCTGAAATCGCAAACGAGCTCGGTTTCAAATCCCCCAACGCCGCCGAAGAACACCTGCGCGCGCTCGCGCGCAAGGGTGTCATCGCGCTCGTGCCGGGTGCTTCGCGCGGCATCAAGCTCATGGACACCATCCGTGAGCAGATCGGGTTGCCCCTCATCGGCCGCGTTGCCGCGGGTCGTCCCATTCTCGCCGAAGAAAATATCGAGTCGCGTCTCGACATCGACCCCGGCATCTTCCAGCCCAAGCCGCATTACCTGCTCAAGGTCGTCGGCATGTCGATGAAAGACGCCGGCATTCTCGATGGCGACCTGGTCGCCGTGCATCGTACTCCCGAAGTGCGCAATCGCCAGATCATCGTCGCGCGCCTCGAGAACGAAGTCACCGTCAAGCGCTACAAGCAGGAAGGCTCGGTGGTGTGGTTGCTGCCGGAAAATTCCGATTTCGAGCCCATCCGCGTCAACGTCAAGGAAGACCCGCTCATCATCGAAGGTGTCGTGGTGGGCGTCTTGCGACGGGGCACTCCTCACCTGGGGAAAGGCCTCGCCGCATGATCGTTTACGGCGAGACTTTTGTCTCACCGATAAATGGATGCGGTGGGCGAGGCGCGCGTGCTCCTTGTTCAGGGAAGAGCGAGGACATGATGCGCCGCCCGCTTTGTTTTTATATTCAATGTACGCCGCTGCTTCAGCGGCGTTAAGAGTGGGGCGCAGCCCCTGGCAATAGGCACAACTCGTGAGTAAATCTTCCCATGTTGTTAGGACTACCCATGATCATTCATCGCACGCCCGGCCTCGAAGCGGGGCACTGACCATGGAACGCGCCAAGGGCAGCTTCGAAGTGAGCGTGCAGCCGCTTCCGAATACGGATGTGTCCAGCGACGCATTGCTGGGGCGATTCCTGCTCATCAAGAAGTTCAGCGGAGATCTCGAGGGCCGTGGCCGCGGACAGATGTTGTCCGCGGGCACCGCGACCAAGGGCTCCGCGGGCTACGTCGCCATCGACCACGTCAGCGGCACGTTGAATGGGCGCAGGGGCAGTTTCGTCCTGCAGCATTCGGGAAGCATGAATCGCAACGTGCCCACGCTCACGATTCTGGTAGTGCCCGATTCGGGCACGGATGAGCTCACGGGCCTCACCGGCACGCTCAGCATCAACATCGTCGATGGCAGGCATTTTTACGATTTTCTCTATTCCCTTCCCGCGGATTGAAAGCGTGTCAGCGGGGTGTCCTTGTCCACTCACACACAACTGGAAGAGTTGCTCGCCCATCCGTCGCTGTGGCGCGGGCGCAGCCGGGCGGCGCTGGCCACCGTGCCCACCGGCTACGCCGCGCTCGATGCGGGGCTGCCCGGCGGCGGCTGGCCGCGTCACGGCCTCATAGAAATCCTCACCCCGCGGCCCGGGGTCGGCGAGCTCTATCTACTGATGCCCGCGCTCGCCGCGCTGTCGCGCGCCTGTCCGGCGCGCTGGTGCACGTGGGTGTCGCCGCCGCACGAGCCCTTCGCGCCGGCGCTCGAGGAGCACGGCGTGGCGCTCGAACGCATGCTCATCGTGCGCACGCACCTGCCGCTGTGGGCGCAGGAGCAGGCGTTGCGCTCCGGAGCCTGTGAGATGGCGCTGGCGTGGCTGCCGCGCGCCTCGCCGCGCGCCATACGCCGGCTGCAGCTCGCCGCCGAGCAGGGTCGCGCGCTCGGGGTGCTCTATCGCAGCCAGCGCTTCGCTGCCGAGGCGTCCCCGGCCATGTTGCGCATCGCCCTCGATCCGGTGACGGATGCGGACGGGCCGGGCGCGCGGGTGCGTCTCATCAAGAGCCGCGGCGGGGCCCGCGAGCCCATCGAGCTGCGGTGGACCGTCGCCGCGGCGTGAGTGGCGCGTCATGCAGCATCCACGCACGTACAGGCTCGTTTTCCCGGACGAACTTCCGGAGGTTCTTCCAGACCCTGGGTCGAGTGCGACGCCGTCCGTTTTACGGGTGCGGCCGGCGTCGCCTCCACCCACGGGGCCTGGGCCGCAGGCCGCGTTGGAGCTCGAGCCTCGCGAGCTGTGGATTGCCGCGCACGTGCCGCAGCTGTCGCTCATCGCACTTCGTTCTTCATCTTCTTTCATGGATCCGGCGCCGCTCGTCGTGCTCGACGATGCGCGCCATCGCGTCATCGCCGCCGATGCGCAGGCCGGCGCGGCCGGGGTGCGCATCGGCATGACGCTCGGCGCGGCGCTCGCGGCTGCGCCCGACATCGATGCGCGTCCGCGCGACGCGGCGCGCGAGCTCGAGATCATGCAACGCCTCGCGGGCATAGCGGCGACGTTCACGCCGCTGGTGTCCCTCGACGCGCCCGATGGGCTGCTGCTCGAAATCAAATCCAGCATCCGCCTGTTCGGAGGATTGCGCGAATTGTGTCGCAGCCTGCGCGATGCCTGTCGCGCGAGCTCGGCCCTGGTCGCGCAGGGCTGCATTACGCACTTCACGCTCGCGCCCACCGCACTGGCTGCGCTGGTGGCCGCGCGTGCCGGCGCACGCTGCTTCATCACCGATCCGCGCGCGCTGCCGGCGCGTCTCAAGCCGCTGCCGGTCGCGGTGCTGCGCTGGTCCGAGGAAGACAACGCGCGTCTCACCGCCATGGGGGTGCGCACCGTCGGTGAGCTCATGCGCCTGCCGCGTGCGGGGTTCACGAAACGCTTCGGCAAGGACGCGTTGCTGGATCTCGATCGCCTCCTCGGCCGGCGCGCCGATCCGCGACGCCGGCTCGCGCGCCGCGAGCGGTTTCGCGAGCGGCTCGATCTGGACCACGAAGTCGAGAGCGAGGAGCAGATCCTGCAGGCATTGCAGCCATTGCTCGCCGCGCTCGAGCACTACCTGCGCGTGCGCCAGCGCGGCATCACCGCGCTGCAATGCCGCCTCCACCACTACCGCGCGCCGCCTACGGTGTGCACGTTGCGGCTCGCGCAACCCGAGGCGCATGCCGAGCGTCTGTCGGCGCTGCTGCGCGAGCGCCTCACCCACCTGGCGTTGCCCGAACCCGTGCGCCGCTGCGAGCTCCTCAGCGGCGCGTTGACGGGGAGGCGTCTCGCCAGCCGTGCGCTCTGGGCGCCCGGCGAGCGTGGCCACGCGCCCGCGGACGAATTACCCGCGCTGGTCGAGCACCTGCGCGCCCGGCTGGGCGCGTCGGCGGTGTATGGGCTGCGCCGCCATCCCGAGCACCGGCCCGAGCACGCCTGGCGTGTCGCCGAGCCGGTGCTGGCGCCGGCGCCGGCGGTAGCTAGTGCAGGGAATGCGCGCGGCCGCGATGCCATGCCCGTCTTTCGCCGCCCACCGTGGCTGCTGCGCGAGGCCGAGCCGCTCACCGCGCACGCGGGCCGGCCGCAGTACCACGGTGCGCTCGAGCTGCTCGAGGGCCCCGAGCGCGTCGAGAGCGGATGGTGGGACGGGCCCGGCGTCCGCCGCGACTACTACGTCGCGCAGAGCCCCGCGGGTGCGCGCTTGTGGGTCTACCGCGAGTGCGCGGGGGCACGCCGCTGGTTCTTGCAAGGAATTTTTGGATGACATCGAAATGGGGACATTCCTCGTTTCCTAGCAAAAGGGGACAGGCCTCGGAAAGCCCGTCCCCTTGTGACGGAGGAAACGAGGAATGTCCCCAATACGCCGAGCTGCACTGTCTCAGCAACTTCACCTTCCTGCGCGGCGCCTCGCACGCGGAGGAGCTCGTGGTGCAGGCGAAACACCTGGGTTACACGGCCCTGGCGATCACCGACGAGTGTTCGTTCGCGGGCGTGGTGCGCGCGCATTCCGCCGCAAAGAAGGTCGGCGGCATCAAACTACTGATCGGCGCGGAGCTCGCGCTCGACTGCGGCCTGCGGCTCGTCGTCCTGGCGCGCGACCGTGCCGGCTACGGACGGCTGTCGCGGCTCATCACGCGCGGCCGGCGCGCCGCGGACAAGGGCAGTTATCGGCTGTCGCGCGTGGACGTCGAGGAGTTCCTCTCCGATGCGCCGCACGGCGCGGGCGCGCCGGCGCTCGACCCGGCAGCGCCGTCCGGCACCCTGGCCCTGTGGCTGCCCGCGCCGGTTCCCGATGCAACGCAGGGCGAATGGCTGGCCCGGCATTTCGCGGGCCGCGCCTGGATCGCCGTGGAGCTGCTGCGCGACGGCCGCGATCGCGAACGCCTGGCCCGCTGCCGCGCGGCCGGAGCCGCCCTCGGACTGCCGCTGGTCGCCGCGGGCGACGTGCACATGCACGTGCGCGAACGGCGGCATCTGCAGGATGCGCTCACCGCGGTCCGTCACGGCGTGACGCTGGCCGAGGCGGGCGAGCGGCTCTTTGCCAACGGCGAGCGTCATCTGCGTGATCGCACGCGGCTCGCCAAACTCTATCCACCCGAGCTGCTGGCCGAGACGGTGCGCATCGCCGGTCTGTGCGGCTTCTCGCTCGACGAGTTGCGCTACGAGTATCCGCGCGAGCTGGTGCCCGAGGGGCAGACGGCCGCCTCGCACCTGCGTGCATTGGCCGAGGCGGGGGCCCGGCGGCGCTGGCCGTCCGGCATCCCCGATGCGATGCGCGCCAAGATCGACTACGAGCTGCGGCTCATCAACGATCTCGCCTACGAGTCCTACTTCCTCACGGTGCACGACATCGTGAGCGAGGCGCGGCGCCTGCGCATCCTCTGCCAGGGGCGCGGCTCGGCGGCGAACTCCGTCGTGTGCTACTGCCTCGGCGTCACCGAGGTCGATCCTTCGCGCGGCGAGCTGCTCATGGAGCGATTCATCTCGCGCGAGCGCAACGAGCCGCCCGACATCGACATCGATTTCGAGCACGAGCGGCGCGAGGAGGTGATCCAATACATCTACCGCAAATACGGCCGGCATCGCACGGCGCTCACCGCCACCGTCATCAGCTACCGTCCGCGCAGCGCGCTGCGCGACCTGGCGAAGGTGCTGGGTCTGGACGCGGTGCAGGCGGAGCGTCTGGCGGGCGCGATGCAATGGTGGGATGTCTCGGTCGACGAGGAGCGCATGCGCGAAGCCGGGTTCGAGCCCGGCAACCCGAAAGTCAGGCTGCTGCTCGATCTCGTGTCCCAACTGCTGGGGTTTCCGCGGCATCTCTCCCAGCACGTCGGTGGCTTCGTGATCTCGCAGGGGTTGCTCGAGGAGCTCGTGCCCATCGAGAACGCCGCCATGGAGGACCGCACCGTCATCGAATGGGACAAGGACGATCTCGACGACCTCGGCCTGCTCAAGGTGGACGTGCTCGGCCTCGGCATGTTGTCGGCGCTGCGGCGCGGTCTCGAGCTCGTGAGTGCGTTCCGTCGCCGGCCCTTCACGCTCGCGGACATTCCGCGCGAGGACCAGGGCGTCTACGAAATGATCTCGCGCGCCGACACCATCGGTGTGTTCCAGGTGGAATCGCGCGCGCAGATGTCGATGCTGCCGCGCCTGCGACCGCGGGAGTTCTACGATCTCGTCATCGAAGTGGCGATCGTGCGGCCCGGCCCGATCCAGGGCGGCATGGTGCATCCCTATCTACGCCGACGCCAGGGTCTCGATGCCGTGACGTATCCTTCCGAGGCGGTGAGAGGCGTGCTGTCCCGCACGCTGGGCGTGCCCATCTTCCAGGAACAGGTCATGCAGCTCGCCATCGTCGCGGCGGGTTTCACGCCCGGGGAGGCGGATCAGCTGCGCAGGAGCATGGCGGCGTGGAAGCGGCGCGGCGGCCTCGGGCACTTCGAACGGCGTCTCATCGAGGGCATGCGCGTCCGCGGCTATGACGAATCCTTCGCGCGCGCCATCTTCAGCCAGATCCAGGGCTTCGGCGAATACGGTTTCCCCGAATCGCACGCCGCGAGCTTCGCACTGCTCGTCTACAGCTCGGCGTGGCTCAAGTGTTACGAGCCGGCCGCGTTCACCTGCGCTCTGCTCAACAGCCAGCCGATGGGGTTCTACGCGCCCGCGCAGCTCGTGCGCGACGCGCGCGTGCACGGTGTCGAAGTCAGGCCCATCTGCGTCTGCAACAGCGATTGGGATTGTTCTCTGGAAACCCGCGCCGCCGACGAGCCCGCGCTGCGCCTGGGTCTGCGCCTGGTGAAAGGGCTGAGCCAGGAGGCCGGGCGGCGTATCGAGGCCGCGCGCGCCGCGGCGCCGTTCGCGAGCGTGCAGGATCTCACCCTGCGGGCGCGGCTCGCGCGCCGCGAGCTCGAGGCGCTCGCCGACGCGGCGGCGTTGCGGGCGCTCGCGGGCAACCGGCACCTGACGTTCTGGGAAGTGGCGGGCAGCGAGCAGGAGCTGCCGCTCGCGCCCGTGCCCCAGGTTTCCGAGGGCACACCGCTGCTCGCACCGCCCACCGAGGGGCAGAACATTGCCGCGGATTATCGCTCGGCCGGCCTCACGCTCGGCCGCCACCCGCTCGCGTTGCTACGCGAGCAGCTGGAGAGCTCCAGCATCGTCACCTCGCAGGCCCTGGGCGATCTGCCGAACGGCCGCGGGGTACGCGTCGCGGGCATCGTCACGGCCCGCCAGCGCCCGCAGAGCGCCGGAGGCGTCATGTTCATCACGCTCGAGGATGAAACGGGCTACGTCAACCTCATCGTCTGGGAGCGCGTCTGGTCACGCGCGCGGCGTATCGCCAACGGCTCACGCCTGCTCGAGGTTCACGGCAAGCTGCAGAAGGAAGGCCAGGTGACACACGTCGTCGCGCAGCGCCTGGTAGACCGCACACCCCTGCTGGGCGAGCTGGTGACGCACTCCCGCGACTTCCGCTGAAACGATCAGCTCACGTTCTTCGACAGGTTCATCTTGCGCACCGCGGTGCTGTCGTCATCGATGTTGTAGTCATCGAAATCGCTGGTGAGCTCGGCCGTGTTCTTGTCTTCGAAACGGCGTTCGAGACGACGCCAGGCAGGATCGCCCAGCTTCTGGCCGCGCTTCTTCGCAGCGTCCAAATCTTTCGCGAGACGATCGAAATCGACCTCGGTCGTGGACTCGAAGGCGGTCTCTTCCTCGTCTTCGTCGAACTCTTCTGACTCTGGCTTCTCGTTCATCGTTATAAACGGAGCGACCTCAGATAGGCGCGTTTATAAAACGAGAGCCGATGTCATGCAATGGGGTGGTTCATCGAATGTAGTCGTTCAAGCTGAATATCGGCATCAGCATTGCAAAAACGATGCCCAGCACGAAGAGGCCCATCACAACTATGAGAAGTGGTCCGAGGAGCCCGACGAGCGCGCCCATCATCGAATCGAGCTCGCGCTCCTGGTTCAGCGCCGCGCGCTCCAGCATGTTGTCGAGCTCGCCGCTCGACTCGCCGGAGGAAATGAGATGGACGGTCATGGGCGGGAACAGCTTGCTCGAGGCGAGCGAACGGCCGATCGGGGCGCCCTCACGCACGCGCGCCGCGGCGGCGGCGACGGCGTCGCGCATCGGTAGATTGGTAACCACTTCGCCCGCGATGCGCATCGACTCCAGCACCGGCACGGCGCTCGCGGTCAGGATGCTGAAGGTGCGCGTGAACCGGGCGGTGTTGAAACCGCGCATGAGCCGTCCCACCAGTGGAACCCTGAGCTGAAACCGGTGGAAACGGCGCCGGTTGTCGGGGTTCTTGAGCCAGTAAACGAACGCCACGATGAGCAGGATGATGCCAATTGCCATGAAAATGCCGTAATCGCGCAGGGCATCGCTGACGAAGACCAGGATCCGCGTCGCCAGCGGCAGCTTGCCCTTAGTGGATGCGAACACGTCGATGACCTTCGGCACGACGTACACCATCATCCCGATGACGATCATCAGGCACACGAACGACAGCACGATGGGGTACAGCAGCGCGCCCACGACCTTCTGGCGCGTCACCTCGCGATTCTCGGTGTAGTCGGCCAGCCGCTCGAGAATGCCGTCGAGGCGGCCTGAGCTTTCGCCGGCCGACACCGTCGAACGGTAGATCTCTGGAAACACGCGCGGGAATTCGCCCAGACCGTCGGCCAGCGTATGGCCCTCCATGACCTTGGCGCGCACGCCGAGCATGATGCTCTGGACCCGCGGCTTTTCGGATTGCTGCGAGACAGCGAGCAGCGCTTCCTCGAGCGGCAGGCCGGCCTTGACCAGCGTGGCCAGCTGGCGCGTGAGCAGCGACAGGTCACTGGCCGAGATGCCACGCCGCAGCGACAGGCTGCGGTGCTGTTTCGCCTCGCCGTGCTTGACCTCGGTTACGGTGACCGGCAGCAGCGACCGCTCGCGCAGCAGCTGGCGCACGTGCTTGAGGGTGTCGCCCTCGACGAGACCGGTCTGTTCCTTGCCGCTCGCGTCGAGCGCGGTGTATTCGAAAGCACCCATGACGAGGCCCGGGCGCCCGATCAGTCCTCGCGCGTGACGCGCAGGACTTCTTCGATGGTGGTCTCGCCGCGCAGCACGCGCGTGAGACCGTCGTCACGGATCGACGGCGTCATGGTGCGCGCGTAACGCTCGAGCGCGTGCTCGGCGGCCTCGTCGTGGATCATCGTGCGCATCTGGTCGTCGACGATCACCAGCTCGTAGATACCGGTGCGGCCGCGGAATCCGCTGACGCCCCGGCCGGGCCGGTAGAGCGTGGGCGAGGGGTCCTCGGGGCCGAGGCCGAGCAAGCGGCGCTCGTACTCGCCGGCCTCGAACGGCTCTTTGGTATCGGGATTGAGGGTGCGCACCAGCCGCTGCGCGACGACACCGATGAGGCTCGAAGACAGCAGGAAGGGCTCGATGCCCATGTCACGCAGGCGCGTGACCGCGCCCACGGCGGTATTGGTGTGCAGGGTAGATAGCACGAGGTGGCCGGTCAGCGAGGCCTGCACCGCGATCTGCGCGGTTTCGAGATCGCGGATTTCGCCGACCATGACCACGTCCGGGTCCTGGCGCAGGATGGCGCGCAGGCCGCGCGCGAAGGTCATTTCCACCTTCGTGTTCACCTGCGTCTGGCCGATGCCGTCGATGTAGTACTCGATCGGATCCTCGACCGTCATGATGTTCTGCGTGTTGTCGTTCAGGTGCTCGAGGCCGGCGTACAGCGTCGTGGTCTTGCCCGAGCCGGTGGGCCCCGTCACGAGGATGATGCCGTGCGGCTTGCTGAACAGGTCGGCGATCATCGCCTCGGTTTTCCCATCCATGCCGAGCGCCGAGAGTTTCAGCCGTCCGGCCTGCTTGTCGAGGATACGCATGACCACGCGCTCGCCGTGTCCGGACGGAATGGTGGACACGCGCACGTCGACCGAGCGGCCGGCGATCTTGAGACTGATGCGGCCGTCCTGCGGCAGGCGCTTCTCGGCGATGTCGAGCTTGGACATGACCTTGATGCGCGAGACGACCAACGGGGCGACCGCGCGCCGGCTCTGCAGCACCTCGCGTAGTACTCCGTCGACGCGAAAGCGCACCACGAGACGGTTCTCGAAGGGCTCGACGTGGATGTCCGACGCGTTCTCCTTCACCGCCTGGGTGAGGACGGCGTTGATCAGCCGGATGATCGGCGCGTCGTCCTCACTTTCGAGCAGGTCCGCCTGCTCGGGCAGGTCCTGCGCCAGGTGCGCGAGGTCGGTGGATTCCTCGACGCCTTCGGCCGCCTCCATGGCGTCGTTGCCCGCCTCGTACGCGGCCCGCAGCAATGTGTCGAACTGTTCTTCTTCGACCTTCTCGAGCTTGATCGGAATACCCATGTGACGCCGCACTTCGGCGATGGCGAGCGGCACGACGTCCGCGCGATACACGCACTCCGCGATGCCCTCGTGCACGCGGCGCACCAGCACGCCGTGCCGTTTCGCGAAGGCGAACCCGACGCGCTGCGGGCGTACCGGCGCGGCGAGTGGACTGGCGGCGACGGGCGAAGTGGCGGCGACGTCGTTCATGAGTCGAAGGTCATTGCTTCTGGGGCTGCGGCGCCGGCGAATCCGCGCCGCCGCTCGGGGGCTTGTCGGAGGGCGAGGGCGGCGGCGTGGGCTCGGTGCCGGGGCTGCCGGGCACCGTCGGGTTCGGCGGCGGGAGCGGTGGCAGCTTCGGATCGGGATTGAACGGGATCAGAGGCAGCAGCTCGCCCTTGTTGCTGGCCGCCTTGCGCATCTCGTCGCGGATGTAGTTGTACTTGGCGTCGGTGGCGATCGCGGTGGCCATGCCGTCGCGCAGGATCTTCGGCCGGATGAAGACCATGAGATTGGTCTTGTCGCGCTTGCGGCTGCGCGTCTTGAAGAACTCGCCGAGCAGCGGGATGCGCCCGAGGTAGGGAACGCGCTGCTCGCCGCGCGTGGCGCTGTCGCGGATGAGGCCGCCGAGCACCACGATGCCGCCGTCCTCGATGAGCACGTTGGTGTTGATGGTGCGCTTGAGCGTGATCTGGCTGCCGGCATCGCCGGTGGTGCCCGCGAGATCGGAGCTTTCGAGCTCGATCTTGAGCTGCACGAGCGCGCCGCCTTCGTTCACCTGCGGCGTGATCTTGAGGATGGTGCCGACTTCCTGGCGCTGGATGGTGGTGAACGGATTGACGTTGCCGTCGTTGGAATTGCTGCCGGTGTTCGTGAACTGTCCGGTGATGAACGGCACTTCCTGCGCGACCTTGAGCTCGGCCTCCTGGTTGTCCATCGTGACCGTATGGGGTGTCGCGATGACGTTCGTGGTCGAGTCGCCCTGGATCGCGCGCAGCATGGCCGCCCAGTTCACGCCCGTGGCCGCGACGCGTCCGATGCCGAACGTCGAGCCGTTGCCGAGCCCGGCGGGCGCATTCGCGGGATTGTCGATACCCGCCGCGAGCGACGCGAGGTTCACTTGGCCCACGTTGCTCTGGAAGCTGCCGATCGGGATGCGCCGGTCTTCGTCCTCGGACCACACCGCCCAGTTCACGCCGAGCTCGGCATTCTTGTTGACGGTGACGTCAACAATGATGGCCTCCACCAGCACCTGCGCGCGGCGGATATCGAGCTTGTCGACCACCGCCATGAGTGAGCGCATGACCTTCGAGGGCGCCGTGATGACCAGCGCGTTGGTCTCCGGTTCGGCCCAGATGGTGGTCGAACGGTCCGCGCTGGCCGCGACGCCGCCGCCGCCGCCGCCCGGTGCGCCGCCCGGAGCCGGGCCGCCGGTGATGGCCACCGTCGCGCTGATCTGCTCCTTGAGCTTGGTCGCTATCTTCTCCGCGTCGGCGAACTGCAGGTAGCGCACCTGCGTGTCGCCACCGTTGTCGAGCGGCGTGTCGAGGTGCGCGATGAGCGCCTTGATGCGCAGCCGGGCATTCGTGTCGCCGCCGACGATGATGCTGTTCGAGCGGTCGTCCGCGATGACGCGCGCCGCCTGGCCGCCGCCGCCTTCCGCCACGTTCTGCTGCGAGAAGAAGGTGTTCACCACGCGCACGACTTCACTCGCCGTCGCATGTTGCAGGCCGATGATGTCGGGGTCGGTGTCGCTCTGCTGGTCGATGCGCCGGATGATGCGCAGGACGCGGTTCACGTTGCTGGCGCGATCCGAGAGGATGAGGATGTTGCCGTTCTGGTAGGCCGCCATGTGCGCGGCCTGCGGCATGAGCGGACGCAGGATGGGAACGAGCTGCGTGGCGCTGACGTTCTGCACCTGCACGATCTGCGTCACCAGTTCCTCGGACTCGTTGTTTATGCGGTCCGGCAGGTCGATGTTCGGCATCTGCCGCGCGTTCGCGTCCGGCAGGATCTTGATGATGCCGCCGGATTCCACGGCCACGAAATTGTGGACCGACAGCAGCGCGAGGAAGGCCTCGTAGAACGCGCCCGGCGACATGGGCGTCTGCGACAGCATCGTGACCGTGGCGCGCACGCGCGGGTCGGGAATGATGGTCTTGCCGGTGGCCGCGGCCACCGCCTCGATGACCTGGTTGATCTCCGCGTCCTTGAAATTCGGAGTGATGCGCTGGCCGTTGGTCTGCGCGCTCGCGCTCGAGGCCAATGTGAGTACCAGCAGCGCCGAAAGGAGCGCAGCCCGGAAGGGGTTATGGGTCATTTCGAGGAATACCTTGGGTCCGAGCACCGAGCTCGATGATGTGCTTCTCATACGCTTGTTCTTATTCATTCCCGCTGGGCGCATCCGGCGCCTGATCCATGGGAATCATGCCATCGCCGCCCGCGCCGAGCTGTTCGACGTCGTTGGCGAGCTGCGCGAGGTTCAACACCAGTTCCTGCTGGCGATTGTTGCGCATTATGGTGATTCGCGCGTCCGTCGACGAAGACAGAGTGCTGAAGATTTCCTGCGCGCGATCCTTGTCGTTGAGCGGCGCGCCGTTGATGGCCGTGATGGTGTCGCCATCGCGCAGCCCGAGGCGCGCGAACATCTGGCGATTGCCCGCCGGGTACACGCGGAAGCCTTTCATCTGGCCACCCTGGAACACCGGCTGCGGGCGCATGACGCGGCCGATGATGCCGGGGTCATCACTGACCAGGCGCCGCATGCGCTCGATGTTGGCCTCGTTGGACGCCTGCGCGGGCACCGCCACCGGTGGCGGGGTGGCTACCATGCCCGCGGTCGGATTGCGCGGCAGGAACACCGACTCGAGCACGCCTGCGCGATCGATGATGGCCCGGTCGCTGTAAACCGAATGGAGCTGAGCGCCGCCCGGGACTTGCTGGCCGACGGCGATGACCCGGGCCGAAGCCGCGCTGTCACCGATGATGGCCATGCCTTGTTTGGGATCGGGCGTGGCCAGCAGTCCGGCCAGCACCAGGGGCATCGACGAGGGAGGCGCGTTGGCGGCATCGCCGCTCGCCTGCACCGCCGCGTCGCCGAATAGATGGGCGTTCACCAACCCGCCCACATCCAAGGGTGGCTTGGTGGGCAGTGCGGCGGCAACAGGAGGCGGCGTCGGCTGACGGCTACGGCTCGTCATTCCGACCAGGATGAGCGCGAGTTGTGCGGCCACCGCGAGCGCGAGCACGAAAGTCGCGATTTGCGGTGCGCGTCCCAGCGCTTTGGAGCGCCAGTCGTCCCCGCCACTCGCGCTCACACTCCAGAGTTTTGCCGTCATTTCCATGATGATACGTTTCGCTCCGCAGCAGCCTCAAGCGCTTGTTTTGTCATCACAATCCAATGTCGGCGGATGCGCACTTGTGTTGCCAATCGACGACCCCTATAAAGAGCGGCAATGCCCAGCTCCGAAACCGAACGCCCCGAACACGGGGGCGCGGGCCTCGCAGTCGAAGAAGCCGAGCCCAAAACCAAGCAGCCGCCCTTATATCAGGTCGTTCTGCTCAACGACGATTACACCCCGATGGAGTTCGTCGTCGACGTCCTGGAGAAGTTCTTCCGGATGGACCGAACGACTGCGACTCGCGTCATGCTGGAGGTACATACCCAGGGCAAAGGCATCTGCGGTGTGTTCACATATGAGATAGCTGAAACCAAAGTGGCCCTGGTGACCTCTTACGCTCGTGACCATCACCATCCGTTGATGTGCACGCTCGAGGAGGCCTAGGCGACGGCCCGCGAGGTCGTCCAAAGACGACGGCCGCGAGGCCGTACTAGGACGACGGCCGCGAGGCCGGACGAGGACGACGGCCGCGAGGCCGGACAAGGACGACGGCCGCGAGGCCGTCCAAGGACAATAACGGTTGAGAGGTTGCCAAGGTGTTATCTCAAGAGCTCGAATTCTGTCTGAACGACGCTTTCGCCAAGGCGCGGGAAGCTCGCCATGAATTCCTGACGGTCGAACACCTGCTGCTGTCCATCCTCGATACCCCCAAGGTGCGCGAGATCCTGCGCGCCTGTGGCGCCGACCTGGCACGGCTCAAGGAATCGCTCAACGAGCACCTCGACCGCACCACCCCGCGGCTGCCCAGCGACGAAGACCGCGAAGTGCAGCCGACACTCGGTTTCCAGCGCGTCCTGCAGCGCGCGGTGTTCCACGTGCAGTCGTCGGGCAAGAAAGAAGTGGGCGTGGCCAACGTGCTCATCGCCATCTTCAGCGAGAAGCAGAGCCATGCCGTTCACCTGCTCAACCGCGCCGAGGTCACGCGCCTCGATGTCGTCAATTTCGTGTCGCACGGTCTCACGAAGATCGCCGAAGAGAAGGCCAAGGAAGAGACCGGCGGCGAGACCGAGCGGGACGGCGATTCGGGCAGCGCCCTCGACAAGTACACCTCGAACCTCAACCAGCTCGCCCAGGACGGCAAGATCGATCCGCTGATCGGCCGCACGCTCGAGGTGGAGCGCACCATCGAAATCCTCTGCCGCCGGCGCAAGAACAATCCGCTGTACGTGGGGGAGGCGGGGGTCGGCAAGACCGCCATTGCCGAGGGCCTCGCGCGCATGATCGTCGAGGGCAAGGTGCCCGACGTGTTGTCCGACTGCACTATCTATTCGCTCGACATGGGCTCGCTCATCGCCGGCACCAAGTACCGCGGCGATTTCGAGAAGCGCCTCAAGAGCGTCATCGCGGAGCTGAAGAAACAGCCCGGGGCGATCCTCTTCATCGACGAGATACACACCGTCTTCGGCGCCGGCGCGGCCTCGGGCGGCGTCATGGACGCCTCCAATCTCATCAAGCCGGTGCTCACGAACGGTGAGCTGCGCTGCATCGGGTCCACCACTTACCAGGAATACCGCGGCATTTTCGAGAAGGACCACGCGCTCGCGCGGCGCTTCCAGAAGATCGACGTGGTGGAGCCCTCGGTGTCCGAGACGGTCGACATCCTCATGGGCCTGAAGCCGCGTTTCGAGCAGCACCACGGCATCACGTATTCCGTCGACGCCATCCGCGCCGCGGCGGAGCTGGCAGCGCGACACATCAACGAAAGACACATGCCCGACAAGGCCATCGACGTGGTCGACGAGGCCGGGGCACGCCTGCGTCTCAAGCCCATCAACGAGCGCGAGCCCACCGTCGAGGTGAGACACATCGAAGACGTGGTGGCCCGCATGGCGCGCATCCCGGCGAAGAGCGTCTCGCAGTCGGACAAGGAAGTGCTGCGCAATCTCGAGCGCAATCTCAAGCTCGTCATCTTCGGCCAGGACAAGGCCATCGATTCGCTCGCGGCCGCCATCAAGATGGCGCGCTCGGGTCTCGGCGACCAGCGCAAACCCGTCGGCAGCTTCCTGTTCGCCGGCCCCACGGGCGTCGGCAAGACCGAGGTCACGCGCCAGCTCGCCATCGCGATGGGCATCGAATTCATCCGCTTCGACATGTCCGAGTACATGGAGCGGCACACGGTCTCACGCCTCATCGGCGCGCCACCGGGCTACGTCGGCTTCGACCAGGGCGGCCTGCTCACCGAGGCCATCGCGAAGCATCCGCATTGCGTCCTGCTGCTCGACGAGGTCGAGAAGGCGCATCCGGACGTGTTCAACCTGCTGCTGCAGGTCATGGATCACGGCACGCTGACCGACAACAACGGCCGCAAGGCGGACTTCCGCCACGTCATCATCGTGATGACCACCAATGCCGGCGCCTTCGAGATGAACCGCGCGTCGATCGGCTTCGTGCAGTCGGACAACTCGACCGACGGTGCCGAGGCGATCAAGCGGCTGTTCTCGCCCGAGTTCCGCAATCGCATCGATGCCATCATCCAGTTCGCGCCGCTCGACATGCCGGTCATCGAGCGGGTGGTCGACAAGCTGCTGCTCGAGATCGAAGCGCAGCTCGAGAAGAAAGGCGTATCGATCCTGCTCGACGACGAGGCCCGCCGCTGGCTGGCCGAGAAGGGCTACGACCCGAAGATGGGTGCGCGCCCGATGGCGCGGCTGATGCAGGAACAGATCAAGCGGCCGCTGGCCGAGGAGCTGCTATTCGGCACGCTCGCGTCGGGCGGTACCGTGAAGATCGGCGTGAGCGCGGACGGGAAGGAGCTCAAGCTGACGAGCATCCCCGCCGAGTCGCCGGCGCTCACCACGCTGCAGTAATCAGCCGTCGAGGTGGGTTCCGAGCGGATTCAACGACCGCGATAGACGATGCGGCCCTTGGAAAGATCATATGGGGTCATCTCCACGGTGACCTGGTCGCCCGTGAGGATGCGGATGTAGTTCTTGCGCATCTTTCCGGAGATGTGAGCCGTGACGACGTGGCCGGTCTTCAGCTTCACCCGGAAAGTAGTGTTAGGCAAAGTCTCGACGACTTCGCCTTCCATCTGAATCGCATCTTCTTTCGACATCCGTGACCT
>JBIOZI010000089.1:0-14534 GCA_044871085.1 Steroidobacteraceae bacterium
GCCCAGGGGCCGGGCTGCCAGTCGATCTTCAGCGCCTTGCGGCCCTGCATCGCCGCCCAGGTGTCGTCCGCGACCACGGCGACGCCGGCGGCGAGATTGCGCGTGAAGTCCGTGCCTTCGGTGGGCCCGGCGATCGGGACCACCGCCCGCACACCGCGCACCTTGCGCGCGGCCGCGTCGTCGAAGCCGCCTGATTTCCCGTCGAGATACGGACAGCGCGCGATGACCGCGACCAGCATGCCCGGCATCGAGGCGTCGATGCCGTAGCGCGCCTGCCCGCTGACGATGTCCGCGCAGTCGGCGACCCTCGCGGGCCTGCCGATGATGCGGAAATCCTCGGGCTGTTTGAGCGTGAACGGGCCCTTGGGCAGCGGCAGGGCGGCGGCGCGCCCCGCCAGCTCGCCGTACTGCGCACGGCGGCCGTCGGGATGAAACACCGCACCGTCGCGTGCTTTCAAACTACCGGCGTCCGTGTTCCAGAGCTGCGCCGCGGCGGCGATCAGCAACTCGCGGATCTGCGCCCCGGCCTGGCGCAGGTCTTCCCAGCCGTCGGAGATGCTGGTGCTGCCCCCCGCGCCCTGCGGGCCGAAGCGCGATGCGAGCGTGCCCGGCTGCTCGCCGGCCTTGATGCCATAGGGGAGCTGCTCGACCTTCACCTGGTCCCACCGCACCTCGAGCTCTTCGGCGATGAGCATGGGCAGCGAAGTGCGCACGCCCTGCCCGATCTCGCAGCCGCGCGCACCGATGACGACGGTGTTGTCCGAATGGATGCGCACGAAGACGCCGAGCTGGGTGACGGCGGCGTTGGCGGCATTGCCGGCCGCGGCGCGCGACAGGGGCGGCAGCGCAATCGAGACCAGCAGGCCTCCGCCCGCGAGCGCGGAGATCTCGAGAAACTGGCGGCGGGAATGGTCCATGTCCCGATTTAAGCACCGTTCGCCTGCGCGCCAGAAGCGTTCCGGCGCATGCATTCTTCAGGTGAGCGAGCTGACAACCGTCACTTAAATGCGGCAGCGCGGCCGGCCTACGATTTTTTCCATGGACACCAACAACGCCGCAGCTCCTGCGGGCCGCCTCGGCCCGGCCTTCACCCTCATCGTGCTCGCGCCGCTCATCGCGGAAGTGCTGCCCGGAGCCACGCGCACGTCCGCGCTGTTCGTCTTCCCGATGGAAATGGCGATCTGGGGCGGCGGCGCGCTGCTGATCCGCGCCGCGGTGCGCCGCTTCCGGCTCGGCTGGCTCAACATGTTCCTGATGGCCTGCGCGCTGTCGATCGCCGAGGAACTGGTAGTGCAGCAGACCTCTCTCGCGCCGATGATCCTGCAGATCATCCCCGGCTATCCACCGTATGCGCGCGCCGGCGGCGTGAACTACGTCTACTTCCTGTGGGCCCTCTTCTACGAAGCGGTGCTCGTGGTCATGGTGCCCGTCATCGTCACGGAGCTCATCTTCCGCTCGCGCCGCGAGCAGACCTGGCTCACCACCGCGGGCGCGTGGATCACCGGCGCCGTGCTGGCCCTGGCGTGCATCCCGGCCTGGTACGCGTGGACGCAGGTCGTGCGCATCCAGGTGCTGAAGCTCGAGCCCTACAGCCCGCCGGCGGTGTGGGTGATCGCCGGGCTGGTCGCGATCGCGGCACTCATTTTCCTGGCGATCGGCCCACCGCGCCGCGCGATCGCGCAGCCGGCGAACCCCTTGGCCCCCGCGAGCCCGTGGTTGCTGGGCACCGGCGCGTTCATCGTCGCCTGCTTCTGGCACGCGCTCGTCGTGCTCGCCTTCGGCATGCGTCCGACGTTTCCGCCCGCGATTCCCGTCGCGGCCGGCCTCGGCATCGCGCTCGTGGCGCTCTACCTACTGCCGCGCTGGGCCGCGCACGTGAGGTGGAGCGATGCCCATCGCATGGCGCTCGCGTTCGGCGCCAGCGTCGGCTCGATGGCGGTGGGGTTCGTGGGCTTCATCTACGGGACGTCGGCGCTCGACCTGTACGGCAAGATCGTGATGAACGTGATCGCGACGGCGTTGCTGATCTGGCTCGCGGTGCGGCGCGGCACGCGCACCACGGCGGGCTGAGGCGCGCTAGAACACCACGATCATCGTCAGCGCAGTCCCGAGCTCGGCCGGCGGCTTCGGCGGCGCGCTGGCGTCGAACAAGTCCAGGACCGGCGTGGCGGTGGTGCACTTCTGCGGCGGGCTCGAAGCTTCCCAATTCGTCCCCACGCCGCCGGTGAAGCACTTTTTGGGTGTGGTCGCGAGCGGGCAGGTGCAGCTATGCGTCACTTCCCAGACGCGCTCGCCGGGAAAGCCGAGTGGCGCCAGGTCGCTGACGAACGGCGCATTGATCCCCGCGTCGCCCGGATGCGCCTGGAACTCGCCGATGTTGTCGAACGTGCCGTTGGGCGTGAGATTGGCGACACGCTGCACGCCGCCGCCACAGTCATCGTCGCAGAACCCCGGGTAGTCCTCACAGACCTGACCACTCGGATACTGGTGGTGCTTGCCCGCCGAGGCATAGATCTTTGGCGACGGCCGCTGTGGCATCTGGCCTGAAAACGTGTCGCGCGGCGCGGTCCACTCGATCGCATCGAATGCGACACCGTCACGCCACAGATCGAGCTTGTCGAGTCTCCAGAGGACGCCGTCGTCGCTGATGAGATCGATGTGTCCACTCTCGGTATCGCCATAGTGGTAGTCGGTGCACTCATTCGATCCGCGAAACCCACCGTCGAGGCGATAGAGAAATGCGTATTTGACGACGATGCGCCGCGGCCAGGCATCACCCTTGATGGGGCGCACTTGAAAGATCGTCACGGGCTCGATGTCGCGCAGACTGCTGGCCTTCACATTCTGCTTGCACGCGATCTTCTTCACCGTCTGTTTGACCACTCCCTCGCAGACATCGCCGATCACGGGCACGCCACCGACGACGGCGCACGGCACATCGACCACCTCCGACACGGTCGAACAGTGCTGATCGGCGTTCTCGCCTTCGTCGAAGATGAAGTGCGGGCGCCAGGCATCCGCGAGCCGGTTTTCGTGCCCGTCCTTGAGTCCGTCGCCGTCGCGGTCGAGAGACGCGTCGTCGGACAGCGTCCAGTAGATGGAGTCCGGAAGACCGATGGAGCGCATCTCCTCGGACAAGCCGGCGAGCGCGCAGCCGCTCGCGAGCAGTGCGCAGGCGCAGAGGCGCAGGCAGGCCTGCCGGGCGCTCACTTGAACAGGCCGATACCGGCGTGCGGCAGGTCGAGGGTCTGGACGGCGGTCGCGGTGCAGTTCGGCACGCCGTCGATCTCGATGACCTTCCCGGTGAGCATCGAGGTCATCACGGTGCTGTAGGCGTTCTCGAAATTGGCGGCATTGTGCGCATAGATGCCGTCCATCCTGCCGGAGCGCACCAGCACCCAGCGATCCTTGGGCGCCTTGTCGGCCTCGCAGGTGGATTCGGAAATGCGCATGCGGAAAACGGCCTGATATCCGCCGGCCGCCGTGTTGTACTCGGCTTGCGTGCCGACATAGGTGACCTTGCCGTTGATGCGCGCCGCCAGAGCGGGCGCCACCGACCCCAGGTCGATGATGAGCACGACCATGCTCGAGCGCGCGCCGGAAAGTTGTTTGCCCATGGCTCGTCCCTCCCTCAGGTCCGTTGCACGACGCGATTCATGGTACGCGCAGTGCGGCGCAAGAGGAGTGGCCCCGGAACCGAGTGTGGCCATGCGCGCTTCTTGCAGCGCAGCGATGCTGCCGCGAGCGTGCGTCGCCGGGATTTTGTCACATTCCCCTCGAGTGCCGGAGCTTGCCAGCCGGGAATGCGTGCGAATTGCTCTAGCGTGCACCCACGTCGGGGGTGTGCAAGCAAGGAGCATTCATGAAACTTCCAATGATGAGTGTCGGTGCCCTGCTGGCCGCCGCCTGCCTCACGGCATCCGGGCCCGCGGCCGCCACTAACTACAGCATGGCCTGTTTCTCGGCATTCCCGGGGGAACCGGGGTCGGATCCGAGGGAGAAAGGAGACAAGTAGTTTGATCGAGGGCCGGGTTCAATCCACCACCAGCGCCAACGCGCCTCTCGGCCTGCCGCCCGCGCGCGTCGCCCCGTGCGCCGGCGGCGGAACCCGGCGCGAGAGCTGGACCAGCTCCCGGCAATGCTCCGGCATCCGCTCGAGCGCCGTCAGCAGGTCGCCCTCGGACACCGGCCGCGAGAATAGATAGCCCTGCAGCGTGATCGTCCGGTGCGGCATGAGCATCGCGAACTGCTCGACGCGCTCGACGCCCTCGGCGGTGACCTCGAGTCCCAGGCTGCGGCACAGCGCGATGGTGGCGCGCGCGATGGCCGCCGACCGCGCACCGTCGTCGACGCCGGCGATGAGGCTGCGGTCCAGCTTGACGCGCGTGAGCGGCAGCTGCTGCAGCGACGCCAGCGACGAATAGCCGGTGCCGAAGTCGTCGAGCGCGATGGCGACACCGATGGACCGCAGTTGATGCAGCGTCTTGATGGTATGCGCCCCGGTCTGCAGCACGGACTCGGTGAGCTCGAGCTCGAGGCAGCGCGCCGGCAGCTGGAATTCATGCAGCAGCGTCTCGAGCCTGCCCACGAACCCGTAGTCCAGGAATTGGCGCGCCGAGACGTTGATGGCGACGCGCGCGTTGGGCCACGGGCCACGATGCCAGCGCGCGGCCGTGCGGATGGCGGTGCGCAGCACCCAGTCGCTGATCTCGACGATGAGCCCCGATTCCTCGGCCACCGCCAGGAACTCGCCCGGGCAACGCAGGGTTCCGTCGGGCATGCGCCAGCGAATGAGCGCTTCCACCAGTGCCACGTCGAGCGTCTCGGTGTCGATCAGCGGCTGGTAGAACAGCTCGAACTCGTCGTTCTGAATGGCGCGCCGCAGCCTTTGCTCGATGGCAAACTTCTCCGACGCAGTGGCCAGCAATTCGGGCGTGAACATCGCCAGCTGGCTGCGTCCGAGCGCCTTCGCGCGAAACAGCGCCGCATCGGCCGCGCGCAGCAACGCCTCGGCGTCCTGCTCGTGATCGGGAAACACGCTCACCCCGACACTGACGCTCACGATGACTTCGCGATCGTCGAGCTGCAGCGGGCTCTCGAAGGCGCGCACGATCGCGGACCCGAAGGCGAGCACCTCTTCGTTGGCGGGCGAAAAGGGGCGCGCGATGGTGAACTCGTCACCGCCGAGCCGCGCCGCGAAGCCACTGTGCTGCACCAGCGCCTCGAGCCGCCGCGCGATCGCGATCAGAACTCGGTCGCCGAAGGCGTGTCCCATGCTGTCGTTGAGCGTCTTGAAATTGTCGATGTCGAGGAAGAACAGGCCGACGCGCTCGGCGCGTGCGCGCGCGCGCTCGAGCGCCTCGTTGAGCGCGCCAAACAACTGCCGGCGATTGGCGATGCCGGTGAGCGGATCCTGCTCCGCGAGCTCCTGGAGCTGGCGCGTCCGCTCCTCGACCTTGGCTTCGAGCCGCTGCTGGGCATCGCGCGCGGCGCCGCGTGCCACCGCGAGCTGCTGCGCCATGGAATTGAAGGCCACGGCCAGTGTGTCGAGCTCGCGGATGCCGCCGCTCGTCACCACGCGGGCATTGTCGCCGCGCGCCAGGCGGTTGGTGGCCGCGATCAGCCGCCGCACTGGCCGCACGATGCTGAAGATGGTGGCCAGGCAGATGTAGAGCAACACCACCAGCACCACCGCGCTCAACCAGACGACGAGCGAGCGGTTGGACTCTACGGCCGCCGGCGCCTGCGTGAGCGCATTCGCCTCCGGCGGCACGGTGGCCTGCGGGAGCGCGACATCGCTGGAAGGAGTCGTCAGCAACGCGCTCAGGCGCGTGTAGCCGCGCGCCAAGCCGTCGGCCGCGTCGCTCCGGCGCTGCTCGTTGTCGACGAGAGAGATGCGCGTGGTCGTCAGCGACCGCACATCGCCGGTCATCGCTTCGTAGAAGTCGGCTCCCGGGGCGCGGCGCAGCGCGGCTTCGCGCTTGTGCAGGATTTCGGCGAGCGCCCGCTCGGCGTCCGTGAGAGGGCTGGCGACCGCATCGCCCGAGGCGACGCTGGCGGACGCCGAGAACGCGGTCCGCAAACCATCCACCTGCGCGCGAACCTCGAGCAGGTACTGCGGCGCGACCACGCGGCCGAGGATCGTCCAGCTCCGGTCGATCGACGTGCTGATCCGGTCGTCCATGCCCGCGAGCACGCCCGAATAGCGCGCCAGCAATTGGCGGCGGACGCGGCGCGCCTGCACCAGGGCATCCGCGCTCTTCTTGTGCCGGCTCACCAGCAGCGGCAACGAACGGGAGGATGCCGCGCCGACCTCGTGGACGAACCTGCCGAGGGCCCTATCCACCGCGGCGCGGGCGCCCGCATATCGCGCCGCCGATTCGCGCGAGTCTGCATCCGCGTGCTCGTGCGCCGTGCGGTCCACCTGGCTCAATGCGCTCAACAGCTCGGCGGACATCGCCACCTGCTTCGCGCGGCCCATCGACTCGCGCAGCGTGCGGATGGCCTGCAGGTCGAGCGCGGCGCGCTCCATCGCGGCATTGCGCTGCTGCTCGAGGATGGCGATGCCGTTTTCGACGATGAGATTGGCGACAGCCGCCAGCGCGCCGACCGAAGCGAACGCGATGATGAGCCGTGGCACGATGCCGACGCGCCCCAGCGTGAGCCATCGCTTCACGCGGACGTATTGGCGCTTGAATGGATTGCGATCGTTCTTGAACATCGCCGCCCGACCCGTTGCTCCCTTGTGTCAGGTTCGATGAAAACGAGGCGCAGTGTGACTGCGCAGTTCACGCTTTCCTGTAGGCCGAATCCGATGGCGGATGTCGCGCGCGCCTACTCTTTACGCACTTTTGGGGGGATCACCCCTTGAGCATCTGCAGCAATTCCGCCTCCCGCTCCGGCTTGAAGCCCGACCGCAGCGCTTGTTTGTCAGCCGGCCGCGACTTCTGCCACTCCAGCGTCTCGCGGATCGTCACTTCCAGCTTCCGGTACTTCAGCCCCTTCTTCTCGGCCGCCGCCGAGCTAACCAGTCCGTGCCCGGCGCTCTCCCCCGATGGCGGCGCCCAGATCGGGATCTCCTGGCTGGCCCACATGCCGCCCTCGATCGCCTTGTGCTCCGTCAGGAATTCCTTGCTGGCCCAGACGAAGCTGGTGTCCGCTCCGGTGACCCGCCTGCTCTCCTCCAGCAATCTCCCCATGGTCACCTTGCGCGGCGGCGTCACCAGGTTGTACCGCCCGGCCACCCGCTTCTCCACGCACACGCGCACGAAGTCCGCGAGATCGCGCACGTCTATGAACTGGATGGGGTCGTCCGGGGTCCCCGGCGCGATCATCCGCCCGCCCAGCGCCACTCGGAACGGCCAGTAGGTGAACCGGTCGCTGAAGTCGCCTGGCCCGCAGATGTAGGTAGGCCGGATGATGTTCGCCGTCTTCCCGTAGGTCTGCTCGACCACGCGCTCGCACAGCACCTTCAACGCTCCGTAGTGCTCGCCCGCGAACACGTTCGGATCCACGCCCGCCGGCAGCTCGGCCAGCTTGTGGTCCTCGCGGATCGGCGGATCGTCGAAATCGGCGTACACGGCGATGCTCGAGATGAACAGGTACTGCTTCACGTGGTTCTTGAGCAGCTCCGCCGACAGCTTCACCTGCTTCGGGGTGTAGCCGGAGTTGTCCACCACCACGTCCCAGTCGCGCCCCTCGAGCGATTTCAGATCGTCGTTGCGGTCGCCTAACAACTGCTCGACGCCGTGCTTCGCTTCCGGGTCGCGCTTGCCGCGGTTGAACAGCGTCACCTGGTGCCCGCCCGCGGTGAGCGCGTGCACGAAGTGCGGACCGATGAACCCGGTGCCGCCGAGGATCAGCACGCGCAGCGGCTTCGACCTCGCGACCGCCGCGGTCCCCAGCAGCGCGAGCGCCGCGCCTCCGACCTTGATTGCATCGCGACGTGTGAACATGGGTTCTCCCGGTTTAGAGTTCTGGCATCCTTTTAGCGCACGCGACCCGCCGATGGGACATCGCGAACGCAATTCCATTTCGGCTCGGCGCATTCCGGCACGGGCCGCGGTGCTCCGCCCACAGAGCCGCCCCCTGCCTCCATCTACGCTGCTCCAAACGACGCGAGGACGCCATGGCCACCATCCGCAAGGAAATCCGCCTCCCCAAGGTGCCACCAGAGCGGTTGTGGGATGCGCTGCGTGACGTCGGCGCGCTGCACACGCGCCTCGTACCGGGCTTCGTGACGGACACGCGCATGGAAGGCCGCACGCGGGTCGTCACGTTCGGCAATGGCGCGGTCGCGCGCGAGGAGATCGTGAGCGTCGACGAGCAGCAGCGCCGCGTGTGCTGGGCCATCGTCGATGCGCAGTTCCGGCATTTCAACGGCGCGGCCCACGTCTTCGACGACCAGGCCGAGGGCGCGCATTTCGTGTGGACGACGGACCTGCTGCCCGACGAGCTGGCGGGCGACGTGGAGGCGATGATGAGCGCGGGCATCGCCGTCATCAAGAAGACCTTTGAGCGCTGACACCGCGTTACAACAGGCAACTGCCGAAATCTCTGCCACAATTGATCACCATCTACCCGGACCCCCCGGCGTAACCTCGCCCGCACACCCAAACCCACAGGTTCAGATTCTTGCCATTCACGGTTTCGCACGCGGCGGCGGTGTTGCCGCTGCACGCATGGAGCAAAGCCCGCCTGCCGCTCGCCGCGCTCATGATCGGCAGCATGTCGCCCGACTTCGCCTACTTCGTGCCCGTCGTCTCGGCGCGGGTCGCCACACACAATCTGCCGGGCCTGTTCCTGTTCTCGCTGCCCGCCGGCATCGCAGTGTGGTGGCTGTTCGTGCGCTTCCTCGAGCTGCCGACGCTGGCATTGGTGCCCGAAGCCTGGCGCGCGGGGCTGCCGCCGCCCACCCACCGCATCTCCTATTCGCTCGCGGTCCGCGCCGGCATCGCCGTGCTGCTCGGGGCCGTCACGCACCTGGCCTGGGACTCCTTCACGCACGCCGAGACGCCGGTGGTGAACGCCCTGCCGTTCCTGCGCGAAACCATCGTGCCGCTTGGTGCCGCGCGGCTGCCGGTGTATGAATTCCTGCAATACGTGAGCTCGATGCTGGGGCTCGCGGTGCTCGGCCTGTGGGTGTGGCGGCTGCGCCGGCCGCGCGTGCGCGCCCGCCCCCGCGCGCACGCGCACGCGCACGCGTTGCCCATCGTGTCCACGCGCACGCGCGTCACGGCGGTGATGTCCATCGTGCTCGCCTCGTGCGCGCTCGCCCTGACGTACTACGCCGCCTGCTCCGGCCTCGGCTTCGAGAGCCGGCTTTTCTATCTACTCATCGGCGGCATGACGGGCTGGGCGCTGGCGTGGTTCGCAGTTGCCATGTGGCTCAACGCGCGCTGGAGCACCGCGCGCTGATCCGCACCGGGCGTCGCGCCGCCGGCACGGCGGTGCTAGATTCCCCCGCTTGAAAGCGCGCCGTCATGTCCGCGTCCCCGGGCGCTGACCAGAAGCTGGTCCGCGGCATCGGCCCGTGGGCGCTGACCGCATTCGCCATCAATCTCACGGTGGGCTCGGGCATTCTCGGCCTGCCCTCGAAGGTGCAGGCGCTGGTCGGCAACTACAGCGTGCTGGTGGTCGTCGCCTGTGGGCTGCTCATCTCCCTGGTTGCGCTGTGCTTCGCCGAGGTCGGCAGCCGCTTCGACCGCACCGGCGGCCCGCAGCTCTACGTCACGCGGGCACTCGGGCCCACCGCGGGGTTCTCGGTGGGCTGGCTGCTGTGGATCTCCCGCATCGGCTCCTGCGCCGCGGTGTCGAACCTCGCCATCAACTACGGCACGGTGCTGTGGCCCGCGCTCGGCGACCCATTCGCGCGCGCCGCGGGGATCAGCGCGCTGGTGCTGGCGTACACGTGGATCAACATATCGGGCATCCGGCAGACCGCCGCCGTCAGCACGACGTTCACGGTGCTGAAGATCGTGCCGCTGGTGGCGTTCGTCGCGGTCGGCATGTTCTTCGCCGATGTGGGCGCATTGCAGGCGGGCGCGCCGCCGGCGACGCACAACCTTTCGACCGCGCTGCTGCTGGCCGCCTTCGCGTTCTTCGGGTTCGACGGCACCACGGTGCTGGCGGGCGAAGTGCGCGATCCGAGCCGCTCCGTGCCGTTCGCCATCATCGTGTCGCTGGCCGGTGTCATCGTGCTGTACACGATGATCCAGATCGTCTGTGTCGCGACGCTGCCCGGGCTCGCCACCTCGGACCGTCCGCTCGCGGACGCCGCGCGGGTGCTCGTCGGCCCCTGGGGCGAGTGGACCATTGCGGTAACCGCGGTCATCGCCTGCGCGGGAGTCTTTGGCGCATCGATGACACCCGGCACGCGGCTGATCTTTGCGATGGCCGACCAGCGCCAGCTTCCGGCGCCGCTGGCGCGGGTGAACGAACGCTTCCGCACGCCCGTGCCCGCCATCCTCTTCACCGCCGTTGCGATCCTCGCACTGGCCGTGTCCGGCACTTTCATCTACCTGGTCAAGATCACCTTGATCGCGCGCGTGACCGTGTACGCACTCACCTGCCTGACGCTGCCCATCTTCCGCCGCCGCGGCGCCGTGCCCGCGGCGCGTTTTCGCCTGCCAGCCGGCAGCGTCCTCGCGCCGGCGGCCGCGTTGCTGTGCCTGGTGCTGCTGGCCGACAGCTCGATGCGCGAGTTGCTGGACGTGGGCCTCGCGCTGCTGGTCGGCCTGCTGGCCTTCACGTACACGCGCCGCCGCTCCTGACGGCGGCGCGCCGCTTTGCTAGGGCACGATTGCGATCATGTTGGGGCCGCTGAGACCGTCGCCCACATCGAGGGGCGGTGCGCTCTCGGTCAATGCCCCGGTGGCCGCGTCGATGGCGAACGTCGACACCGATCCGTTGAGGTAGCTCACCGCGTAGAGCACGTCGCCACCTGGATGCACGGTCAACCGTGACGGACGATCGAGCGACGCGAACGGCGAGCCGGGGAGCGGCGTGAGCGCGCCGGTAGTTTGATCGATCGCGAATCCGCGGATGTTCGCCGAAGTCATGTTGGCGACGTAGGCGAAAGAGCCGCTCGGGTCCACCACCACGCTCTTGCCGAGGGCCGCGACCGCGGGCGTACCGGCGGGCGTCAGCGCGCCGGTCGTCGCATGGATGGTGAACGCGTGGACACGGTTGTCGTCGGCCGTGACGTAGACGAAGCGCGATCGCGGATCCAGCGCCAGGTCCGTCGGGCCGTCGCCGACTGGATAGGGCGATCCCGCCACGGTGGACAGCGCGCCGGTCGCCGAATCGATGCGAAACGCCGAGATGCTGTCCGAGCCGCGGTGCGTCACGTACAGAAACGCGCCGCTGCCATCGATGGCCAGCCTGCCCGGCCCCGTACCGGCGGCAAACGGAGACCCCGTCATCGCCGTCGGCCGACCGGCGTCATCCAACGTGTAGGCCGAGATGCTGCCGGATGTTTCGTTGATCACGTAGGCGAACCTGCCGGTCGGATGAATCGCGATCGCTACCGGCTTGTCGCCGGTGGCCACGGACGGCTCGGTGCTGTCGGGATACCCGTCGTGCTGGTCGATTCCATAGGCCTCGATCTCATCCGTCGAGGAGTGGATCAGGTAGCCGAATTTCCCGGTCGGATCGACGGCGGTGGCGGCGAAGAAGCCGGTGCCACACGCCGGATCGCGCATGGGCACGAGCGCATGCGAGATCGCATCGATGGCATGGCAGAACAGTCCACCATCGGCGGCCACGTACGCGAAGCGTCCAGGACTGCGCGTGCAAGTGATCTTCACGCCGTCGACCGGTCCCTGCCCCACGGCACCATAGCCGTTCGCGACGACACAGGTCTGCGCGGGGGACGACGGCTGCGTCTGCACGGTGACGTTGAAGGTCTGCCCCTCGACCGCGGAGCCCGGGTTTTCAAAGGCTCCATTCTGGATCACCGGCAGGTCGCTGCCCCCGTTGACGCGCAGCGCGAGTCCGGTACCCACGAGGCCGCTGACCGTGCCGCGCACCGGGTGGCGCAGGGTGGTGCAATTCACGTTGACGTTGCTGATGTTGCCGCCGGTCACCGTGCCGCTGCCGTTCACCACCACGCAGGTCTGGCGGGGATTCGTGGGCTGCGCCGCAATGGTGATGTCGTAGGTGGAACCGCTCGCGAGCGGCGTGGGGAAAATCGTCGCGCCCGGCGCAGGCGTGAGATCGCCGGCGCCATTGATGCGCAGTACGAGACCCGAGCCCACGAGGCCATTCGTCACTCCGCCGACACGGTACGTATCGGTGACACAGGTGACCGCGATGTTGGTGACGTTGGCAGTCCCGACTACGCCCGCATTATTGGTGACCGCGCAGGTCTGCCAGGGACTGGTTGGTTGCGTGGCCACGGTGACCAGATAGGTGGCGCTGTTGGCGAGCGTCCCTGGGAAAGTGAACGTGCCGTTTGCCGCCACCGCGAGCGACGCGCTGCCGGTATTCGCAAGTGTGAGGCCCGAGCCGGCGAGTCCTGACACGCTGCCACCGACCGTGAACTGGGTTGCCGGGCGATTCGTGGCCCCGGCACCCGGGCTGGAACCTCCGCCGCCTCCGCCGCCGCCACATGCGGCCAGGAAGAGCACCGGGAGTGCCATGAGAATCGAACGGCACGCGGCCGTGGAAGCGATGCGAGACAAGATGAACCTCCGTGTGAGCATTGTTGTTGGCAGACAGTGCGCTTCCGCGTGCGCCTAACTACATTGCCACGGAGAATGTGAACTGGAAATGACCGGACGCATCGAAACTGCGACAACTGGCCCGATGGAAAAGCCGCACCGTTCAGCTCGCGTACAGCCTGCCCGCCATCGGGCCGATCAGCTCGTGCTGCGCCAGCGCAGCGGATTTCGGCGACATCGACGCTCCGGGGCCGTGAGCGCGATGAGCACGGTGAAGGGACGGTGCCGCTTCACCCCCCACTCTCTCCAAAAAAAATCCCCGGCGGCCAATGGCCCGCCGGGGATCCTGTGGAGCGTTACCGCTCCCCGATTACCGTTCGGTTAGGGAATCGGGCACGACCCCGCGCAGGCGGTCGTATTCATCTGGCTCGGCGGAATCAGAGTGACGTCACTCTGGCTCACCTGGCAGTTCGGCGTGTCGAACTCCACGCCCAGTGCCGAGGTGCTGCCGTTGCCCTTCACCACACCCTTGTAGACCTGGCAGATCTTGGTCTTCGAGGTGCCGCTGTTGTTCACCGTCAGGCGGCGGATCGTGGCCACGTCTCCGAAGTTGGAGTTGATGCCCACGATGGTCGGCACGTCACGCGTGATCACGTCGGTCACGGTGATGCGGCGCGGACCGCCGTTACCCGTGCAGTCACCGCACGAGCGCACCAGTTTGCCGGCGTCCTGCGCGTAGAAGCGGCTGATCCGCAACTCGCCACGGCCGTTGAACTGGAACGTCTTGTCGGCGCCCTTGTACGCGGCACCGCAGGTGATGTTCATCACCGTGCCCACCGGGCCCAACGCCGTCGCGGCGTCCTCACCAATGTCTTCCCACCACACGTGATCGAGCGTGCAGTTGCCGAGGCAGTGGATGCCGTCGGCCGCGAGCGTGCCGATGATCACGTTCTTGATCGTCGCGCCTTCCTGCAAGTCGAACACTGCCGGCTGACCTTCATCTTGCGTGCCGCCCGAGAGGTTGTAGCGGCGGTTCTGACCGTCGAAGGTCTGGCCGGCGCCAATGACCATCGTGGCCGAGAGCTGCACCGTCGACGTGGCCGACGGCATTTCGCAACCCGGATACGCGCCGGTCGGCGGCGGCGTAGTCGGAGGCGGAGTGGTCGGCGGTGGCGTGGTCGGCGGCGGCGTGGTGGGCGGCGGAGTGGTCGGAGGAGTGCTGCCACTCGGCACCGAACATTCGTTCACGCCACCGGGACGCTTGGATCCGGCACCGAAGGTGGCTTCGGAGCACACAAACGAACCGCTGAGCACCTTGAATGTGAATAGATTGGAGCGACCGTACGCAACGTTGGTGTTGGCGGCCACCGAGCACTGCTTGCCTTCGTTGCAGATCGTCGTGTAACCGGCGGGCCGGTTGGCGGCGAACGCCGAGCTCGCCACCGCCATCGTACCGATGGCGAAGAGAACATTTCGAACCTTCATCTTGAATTCCCCCTTGTGTATGAAGTCCTTGTCAATCTCGTCGAAATATTTTTGTCCGGGCTTGTTCCGCACGGCGCGCCCTTCCTGGCCGACACCGGTGTCATAAGCTTAGACACCGGTGTCATTATGGACCGCACGCCGCCTCGATCTCAACCCGCGCGCGGCGAAATCCGGTGCGATTGCTGTAGCGAAACGCCGTCAGCGCAGGCCGATGGGGCCAGGCGCACGCGTGGATGCGCCGGCGATCACGCAACTGTTAACTGACCGCGGCTCTCCCCACCGGCCATGTCTCGCGACGGGTGCGCGACATCCCAAACGAAAAAGGGCGGAAGCCTCGCGGCTTCCGCCCTCTTTCATCGCCTGCACACGATTACGGGATCGGGCTCC